>DWXV01000009.1 GCA_019119025.1 Candidatus Allofournierella excrementigallinarum | reverse complement strand
CTTCGGCGTGTGCCAGGTGGGCAAGGCCTTCCGCAACGAGATCACCCCGGGCAACTTCACCTTCCGCACCCGCGAGTTCGAGCAGATGGAGTGCGAGTTCTTCTGCAAGCCGGGCACCGACCTCGAGTGGTTCGCCTACTGGAAGGAGTTCTGCAAGAACTGGCTGCTGAGCCTCGGCATCAAGGAGGAACACCTGCGCCTGCGCGACCACGAGGCGGCCGAGCTCGCCTTCTACAGCCGCGCCACCACCGACATCGAGTACGCCTTTCCCTTCACCGACTGGGGCGAGCTGTGGGGCATCGCCGACCGCACCGACTACGACCTGGGCCGCCATCAGGAGGCCAGCGGCAAGAGCCTGGAGTACTTCGACCCCGAGACGAACGAGCACTACATCCCCTACGTCATCGAGCCGAGCCTCGGCGCCGACCGGGTGGCCCTGGCCTTCCTGTGCGAGGCCTACGACGAGGAGGTCGTGGACGAAGCCAAGAACGACAAGCGCGTGGTGCTGCGCCTGCACCCGGCGCTGGCCCCCTACAAGGCCGCGGTGCTGCCCCTGAGCAAGAAGCTGGCCGGGCAGGCCCGGCCCATCTGGCAGGAGCTGGCCAAGCACTTCATGGTGGACTACGACGAGACCGGCTCCATCGGCAAGCGCTACCGCCGCCAGGATGAGATCGGCACCCCGCTGTGCGTCACCGTGGACTTCGACACCTTCGGCGACGGCGAAAAGGCCGGCGACGGCTGCGTGACCATCCGCGACCGCGACACCATGGAGCAGGTGCGCCTGCCCATCGCCGAGGTCAGGGGCTACATCGAAAAGAAGATCGAGTTTTAAGGCCGTCTGGCCCTGAAACGGGGCGGGGCCCGCCGGCAGCGGCGGGCCCCGTTTGCAGCCAAGCGAGGAAAGAGTATGAACATCATCCGCCAGATACTCATCGTGTTCGGCGTCTGCCTTCTGGCAACGGCGGCCAGCGGCCTTTTGCCCTTCCCTTTGCCCGCCAGCGTGCTGGCCATCCTGTTGCTGGCGGCGCTTTTGGGCCTGGGGCTTGTGAAAGAGGGCTCGGTGGCCGGCCTGTGCGACTTTTTGCAGGGGCACCTGACCTTTCTGTTTTTGCCCGCGGGCGTGGGCCTTCTGGAGCATCTTGACCTGCTGGCTTCCAGCGGCGCCGCGCTGGCGGCGGTCTGCCTTGTGAGCGGCTTTTTCACCTTTGCCGCCGCCGCCCTCACCGTGCGGCTGGTGCAGCGCATCCAAAAGGGGGGCCGCCGTGAAGGAACTGATCTGTAACAACGCCGTGTTCGGCATCGTGCTCTGCGCGGCCTGCTGGCAGGCGGGCCTGTGGGCGGCGGCCAAAGCCAAGCACCCGCTGGTCCACCCGCTGGTGGTGGCCATCGCCCTGGCGGTGGCGGCGCTGGCCGCCTTCGACATCCCGCTGGAGTGTTTTTACCAGGGCGCGGGCTATCTGGACATGCTGCTGCTGCCCGCCACCGCGGCGCTGGGCCTTTCGGTCTGGCGGCAGCGGCGGGTGCTGAAAGAAAATTTCTGGCCGGTGGTGCTGGGCTGCGCCGCCGGCGCGGCGGCCAACGCCCTGGCGGCCGCAGGGCTTTGCCGCCTGCTGGCGCTGGACGCCTCGCTGGCAAACAGCGTCCTGCCCCACAGCGTCACCACCCCCATCGCCATCGCCCTCAGCGAGGCGGGGGGCGGCGTGCCCGCCGTGACCACCCTCTGCGTGCTTTTCACCGGCATCACCGGCGCGGCCTTCGCGCCGCTGCTGGTCAAGCTTTTCCGGCTGGAGGCCCAGCCGGTGGCGGCAGGCGTGGCCATCGGCTCGGCCAGCCACGCCATCGGCACCGGCCGGGCCATGGAGATGGGCCAGGTGCAGGGCGCCATGAGCAGCGTGGCCATCGGGGTGGCGGGCATCCTGACCACCCTGCTGTCGCTGGTGTGGTGAAAGCTTTGAGCCTGAGCGGGGCTTGCTCATTGAAAAGGAGGAAAATATGGAGAAGACCGGTAGCCGGAACGGCTGGATCGATTTATGGAGATTCCTGGCGTCCCTGTGCGTGATCTGTGTCCACTTCAATGACCAGGTGCGAGCCATTGACTTGTGGCCCTTCATGACACAGCTTATGCCCGGCGGCTATCTCTGGGTGGAATTCTTCTTCATCGTGGCGGGATACTATGCAATCGCTCATGTGTCCCGCTGGCCGCAGGGAGAAGCCCCGGAACGAAAGATCGGGGCCTACATGTGGAAGAAGTACAAATTCTTCCTGGCCGTCGCGGGCCCCTACGTGGTGCTGGAATACGTGAGCAACAACGCCTGGGCTCATCTGGACATCATGGGCTGGATCCGCATCTGTTTGTCCATGCCCACGGAGGTGTTGCTTTTAAAGGGAACCAATGCGAATCCTTATTCCATTGCCATCGCCATGTGGTTCCTCAGCTCGTTGCTCATCGCCATGCCTATCGTTCTGCTTTTGGCCACCCGTTTTTCCGGCGCGTTCAAAAACTATCTGGTCTGGCTGTTGGCGCCGGTGTGCTACGGGTTCGTGCTGCGCGAACACATGAGCCTCGGCTCCGTGTCGCCGCCGGAAGGCTTTCTGCGGGCCATGGCGGGCCTGTGTCTGGGGGCGGGGCTGTATTACATCACTGAGGCTCTCCATCGATACACCTTCACGAAGCGGGCACGGGTGCTGCTGACGGTGTGCGAGGTGGGGACGATGCTGGGGGCGTTTTCGCTGGCGGCGGTGGACTTCATTCCGGCAGATAGCCGGGACATGGGCTTCGTGCAGTTGGCGGCGGTGTCGTTGGGCATCACCTTCCTGGGGCAGAGCGGTACCAGCCGCATCAAGAGCCGGGTGCTGACCTATCTGGGAAAACTCAGCTTTCCGCTCTATTGCTGGCATTCCCTTGTGATAGAACAGGTGGAAAACATTGCCATGCGCGTGCCGATGTCCGTTGCCCAGCAGCGCATTGCAGTTTTTGTGTGCAGCATCCTCGTGGCCTGCTTTGTGCTCTGGTTTGTGGAAAAGGTGCTGCCGCGGCTGGGCAAGGCGCTGGGAACTTTCTTGATCGAAGCAAAACAGGCATGAAAGGAGAAAAAACATGGACAAGAACCTGATGAAAAAATACGCCGAATTCATCGTGAAGGTGGGGGTGAACGTGAACCCCGGCCAGACCCTTATCATCCAGAGCCCGGTGGAGGCTGCCTTCTTCGCCCGGGCCTGCGCCGCCGCCGCTTTTGCCGCCGGCGCGGCGGACGTGGCGGTGAAATACTCCGACGAGCAGCTCGCCCGCATCCGCATGGACAAAGCCAGCGAAGAGACCCTCTGCGACGTGAAGCCCCACGTGCTGCGCAGCTATCTGGACTATGCGGAAAGCGAAGGGGGCGTGTGCGTTTTGAACATCCACGCCGACGACCCCGAGGCCTTCAAGGGCCTGGACGCGGGCAAGCTGAACCGGGTCAGCCTGGCCCGCCGCGCCGCGCTGGAGCCCTGGCGCAAATACACCATGAACGACCTCATCCAGTGGTGCGTGGTGGCCATCCCCAGCCCCGCCTGGGCGGCGGTGGTGTTCCCCGGCATGGAGCCGGGGGCCGCGGTGGAAAAGCTGTGGGAGCTGATCTTCCAGGTGTGCCGCATCGACGCGGACTCGGACCCCGTGGCCGTCTGGAAAGAGCACACCGCCCGCATGAGCCAAAACCGCGACAAGCTGAACGCCCTGAACCTTGAGAGCATCCACATGACCAGCGCGAACGGCACCGACCTGGTGGTGGGCCTTGCCGACACCCACAGCTGGGAGGGCGCGGCCAGCGTTGCGGCAAACGGCATCCCCTTCATCCCCAACATCCCCACCGAAGAGGTGTTCACCGCGCCCCACCGCCTGCATGTTGACGGCGTGGTCAAGGGCACCAAGCCCTATGTCTACAACGGCCAGCTGATCGAGGGCTTCTCGGTGACCTTCAAAGACGGCAGGGTGGTGGCCCACTCCGCCGAAAAGAACGACGCGCTGCTGGGCGAACTGCTGACCAGCGACGAGGGCGCGGCCCGCATCGGCGAGATCGCCCTGGTGCCCGCCTCCAGCCCCATCAACCGCAGCGGCGTTTTGTTCTACAACACCCTTTTCGACGAAAACGCCGCCTGCCACATCGCCTTCGGCGCGGGCTACCCCGGCACCGTCAGGGGCGGCAACTCCATGAGCAAGGAGGAGTTGCTGGCGCTGGGGGTGAACGATTCCGCCATCCACGAGGATGTGATGGTGGGCGCACAGGACATGACCATCACCGGCCTGTGCAGGGACGGGCGCACCGTGACCATTTTCGAGAACGGCGAGTGGGCGCTGTGAGCCCGGAAGGGCCCAAAACCCGCAAAAAGAGCGAAAAACCGCGCCGCCAAAGGCTTGCAAAAGCCAAACGGGCGTGGTATAATGCCAAAGGTAAGAATGTTTGACTGGAGAGTGAGCCGCAAGGCTCGCTCTCTTTGCATGTTTGGGAGGTTTTGCCATGGCGAAAGGAAACGGCGGCAGAAATACGGCGCGCACGGTGGAGCAGCTGGTGCGCCCGGTGGTGGAGGGCATGGGCCTGCGCCTGTGGGACGTGCGCTTTGAAAAGGAAGGGCCGGACTGGTTTTTGCGCATCTTCATCGACCGGGACGCCCCGCTGGACACCGACACCTGCGAAGCGGTGAGCCGGGCCATCGACCCGGTGATCGACGCCGCCGACCCCATCGACCAGAGCTATTATATGGAGGTGGGCAGCCCCGGCCTCGGCCGCCGGCTCACCCGGCCGGAGCACTTCGGCCCCTATGTGGGCCAGAAAATTGCCGCCCGGCTCATCCGCCCGAACGCGGACGGCGCGCGGGAGCTGGAGGGCACGCTGCTGGCCTTTGACGGCGGCCTCGTCACCCTGGAAGGCCCGGCGGGCCCCGCCGCCTTCGCCCTCGCGGACGCCAGCTTCGTGAAGCTTTGCGACGACGAGGATTTGTTCTGACCCCGGCGCTTTTGGCGCCTTTTCAAAATTCTACGGCCCACAATGCGGCCGGTCAAAATTGGAGGAAACAGAAAAAATGAACGCAGAGTTTTTTGAGGCCCTGAACATGCTTGGCAAGGAGCGGGGCCTCTCCCCGGAATACCTGGTGGAAAAGATCAAGGCCGCCATCGTCATCGCCGTCAAGAAGGACTACGAGGTGGAGGACGACAACGTGCTGGTGGAGATCGACCCCGACGCCGGCAAGTTCACCGTGAACCTGGTGCAGGACGTGGTGGAGGAGGTGGAGAACCCCCGCACCCAGCTGAGCCTTGAGCAGGCCCAGGCCATCCGCAAGACCTACCAGGTGGGCCAGCGGGTGGTGACCCCCCTCAAGACCAAGGAGTTCGGCCGCATCGCCGCCCAGACCGCAAAGCACGTCATCCGCCAGGGCATCCGCGAGGCCGAGCGCAGCCAGCTCTACAGCGAGATGCAGTCCAAGGCCCACGAGATCGTCACCGCCCAGGTGGTGCGCATCGACCCGGAAAAGGGCATCGTGGTGCTGGACATGGGCAAGGGCGAGGCGGTGCTGCCCCGCTCCGAGCAGGTGCCCGGCGAGGAGTTCTACGAGGGCCAGCACGTGCAGGTCTACGTCAAGGACGTGATCGTCACCGAGCGCGGGCCCCGCATCATCATCAGCCGCACCAGCGAGCAGCTGGTCAAGCGGATGTTCGAAATGGAAGTGCCCGAAATTTTTGACGGCACCGTGGAGATCCGCGCCATCAGCCGCGAGGCGGGCGTGCGCACCAAGATGGCCGTCTGGTCCAAAGACGAAAACGTGGACCCGGTGGGCGCGTGCATCGGCGCCCACGGCGCCCGCGTCAACCAGATCGTGGAGCAGCTGCACGGCGAGAAGATCGACGTGGTGCGCTGGAGCGAGGACATCACCGAGTTCATCGGCGCGGCCCTCAGCCCCGCCAAGGTGCTGAAAGTCGAAATTCTCGAGGGCGAGCGCAAGGCCTGCCGGGTCACCGTGCCCGACCACCAGCTGAGCCTTGCCATCGGCAACAAGGGCCAGAACGCCCGCCTGTGCGCCCGGCTCACCGGCTACAACATCGACATCCGCCCCGAGAGCGGCTACTACGGCGAGGACACCGAGGACTGAACCTCTCTTTGCCGTTCATACTATCATAAAGAAAGGAAGCTGCCCCGTGCAACAACGAAAGATCCCGCTGCGGCGCTGCACCGGCTGCAATGAGCAGAAGCCAAAAAAAGAGCTGGTGCGGGTGGTCCGCAGCCCCCAGGGCGAGATCGCCCTGGACCGCGTGGGCAAAATGCCCGGCCGGGGCGCCTACCTGTGCCCCAGCGCCCAGTGCCTGGCCAAGGCCCGCAAGGCCAAGCGCCTGGAGCGGGCGCTGGAAGCGCAGATCCCGCCCGAGGTCTACGAGCGGATCGAACAGGAGATAGAAGGAGCCCAACGTGGAAACGAATAACCAAAGATTATTTTCAGCTCTGTCGCTGTGCAAAAAAGCGGGCAGGCTGGTGCTGGGCTTCGACGCCGTGATGGACAGCGCGCACCGGGGCAACGCCCATCTGGTGCTGCTGGCCAGCGATGTGAGCGAGGGCACCGCCAAGCGCGCGCGCCGGAACTGCGAGGGCCTGGCCCCCTGCCTGCAGATGCCCCTCGCCCAGGCGGACCTTGTGGCCCTCACCTGGAAAAAGGTGGGCGTCTACGCCGTCACCGACGAGCAGCTGGCCGTTTTGTGCCGCCGCAGCCTCGAGCAGAACAAGGAGGACAACGCATGATCATTAAATACAAAGTGAGCGAGGTCGCCAAAGACCTGAACAAACCCGCCAAGCAGATCGTCGACCTGCTGGCCGCCCTGGGCGGCGAGCCCAAGAAGGTGGGCGCCAACCTGGACGAGGCGGAGCTGAACTACGTTTTCGAGCGCCTGACCCAGGAGAACGCCGAGGCCGACCTGTCCGCTTATCTGGACAGCGCCCCCAAGCCCAAGCCCAAAGAGAGCGAGATCCTGAAAAAGGCCGACGGCACCGTGGTGGAGATGCCCCGGCCCAAGCACCACAAGGCGGAGAAGAAGGCCCAGGCCGCCGCCCCCGCGCCGAAGCGCGAGGTGGTGACCAAGGTGGTGGACACCCGCACCGTGGACGTGAACCTGGACAAGTTCAACGAGAAATACACCGAGCTGGCGGGCACCAAGAACGTGGAGAACCGCCGCAAGCCCACCCCGGCGGGCAACAAGCAGAAGTTCTCGAACAACAAGAACCGGGGCCGCCAGCCCTTCCAGAAGAAACGGGAGACCGAGGCCGAGCGGCTGCAGCGCATCCAGCTGGAAAAGGCCCGCAAGGCCCAGCTGAAGGTGCAGATCCCCGACGAGATCACCGTGGGCGAGCTGGCCAGCCGCCTCAAGCAGACCGCCAGCAACGTCATCAAGAAGCTGATGGGCCTCGGGGTGATGGCCTCCGTCAGCGAAGTGGTGGACTTCGACACCGCCTCCATCGTGGCCGAGGAGTTCGGCGCCAAGGTGGAAAAAGAGGTGCATGTCACCATCGAGGAGCGGCTGTTCGAGGTGGAAGAGGACAACGCCGCCGACCTGGTGGAGCGCCCGCCCGTCGTGGTGGTCATGGGCCATGTGGACCATGGCAAGACCTCCATCCTGGACGCCATCCGCAAGACCCATGTGACTGCGGGCGAGGCCGGCGGCATCACCCAGCACATCGGCGCCTACCAGGTGGTGGCCGGCGGCAAGACCATCACCTTCCTGGACACCCCCGGCCACGAGGCCTTCACCAGCATGCGCGCCCGCGGCGCCAACATGACCGACATCGCCGTCCTGGTGGTGGCCGCCGACGACGGCATCATGCCCCAGACCGTGGAGTCCATCAACCACGCCAAGGCCGCCCAGGTGTCGGTGATCGTGGCCATCAACAAGATGGATAAGCCCACCGCCAACCCCGAGCGGGTCATGGAGCAGCTCACCCAGTACGAGCTGGTGCCCGAGCAGTGGGGCGGCGACGTCATCTGCGTGCCTGTGTCCGCCCTCACCGGCCAGGGCATCCCCGACCTTCTGGAGAACATCAACCTGGTGGCCGAGGTGCGGGAGCTGAAGGCCAACCCGAACCGCCGCGCCAAGGGCGCCGTGGTGGAGGCCCGCCTCGACAAGGGCCAGGGCCCCGTGGCCACCATCCTGGTGCAGAACGGCACCCTGCACAAGGGCGACTGCATCATCGCCGGCACCGCCGTGGGCCGCGTGCGCACCATGAAGAACGACAAGGGCCAGTTCATCGAGGCCGCCGGCCCCTCCACCCCCGTGGAGATCACCGGCCTCACCGAAGTGCCCGCCGCGGGCGATTTGTTCGACGCGGTGGCGGACGAGAAGCTGGCCCGCGAACTGGCCGATAAGCGCGCCGCCGAGGCCAAGGAGCGCCAGTTCAGCACCTACCAGAAGGTCACCCTGGACAACCTCTTCAGCCAGATCGCCGAGGGCGAGCGCAAGGAGCTGGACATCATCGTCAAGGCGGACGTGCAGGGCAGCGCCGAGGCCGTGAAGCAGAGCCTGGAGAAGATCAGCAACGACGAGGTGCGGGTGAAGGTCATCCACACCGGCGTGGGCGCGGTGAACAAGTCCGACGTGATGCTGGCCAACGCCTCCGGCGCCATCATCATCGGCTTCAACGTGCGCCCCGACCCCGTGGCCAAGGAAGAGGCCGCCCAGGCCGAGGTGGAGATGCGGATGTACCGCGTCATCTACGACGCCATCAACGACGTCACCGACGCCATGAAGGGCATGCTGGCCCCCAAGATCCGCGAGGTGGAGCAGGGCCGCCTGGAAGTGCGCCAGGTCTACAAGATCAGCAGCGTGGGCCTTGTGGCCGGCAGCTATGTGCTGGAGGGCAAGATCACCCGCTCCAGCAAGATCCGCGTGGTGCGCGACGGCATCGTGGTCACCGAGGACGAGATCGCCAGCCTGCGCCGCTTCAAGGACGACGTGAAGGAAGTTGCCCAGGGCTACGAGTGCGGCGTGACGCTGGAGAAATTCTCCGACATCAAAGAGGGCGACATCTTCGAGGCCTACATTCTGGAAGAATATCGCGACTGACGAGGTGAGACCATGCCCAATCCGAAGAATCAGGGCCGTCTGGCCCAGGACATGAAGCGGGAGCTGATCGGCATCGTGGGGCAGATGAAGGACCCCCGCCTTGCCGGCGGCCTGCTCACCATCACCCGGCTGGAAGTGACCCAGGACCTGGACCAGGCCCGGGCCTTCGTCAGCGTGCTGGGCGATGAGGAGGCCGCGAAACAGGCCGTGGCGGCGCTCAACCGCGCCGCAGGCCATGTGCGCACCGAAATTTCCCGCCGCATGCACATCCGCAAGGCGCCCCGCTTTGTGTTTTTGCGGGACGACGGCGCGGCCTACGCCGCCCACATCAACGAGCTGCTGGCCGGCCTCCACAAAGAGGAGGAAGGCTGAACGGCCCCGCCGCGCAGCGGCAAAATAAGGAGAAATCATGAGTGAGATTCTGGAATTGATGAGCCTGATCAGCCGCCTGCTCCATGCCGAGAACGTGCTGATCCTGTGCCACAAAAATCCCGACGGCGACACGGTGGGTTCTTCCGCCGCGCTGTATCACGCCCTCAAGGGCCTTGGCAAAACGGCGGCGCTGCTTTGCTCCGACCCCATCCCCGCCCGCTATTCCTACATGCAGGCGGAGCTGTTCACCGGCCAGTTCGAGCCGGGCTATGTCGTTGCGGTGGATGTGGCGAGCATCCAGCTGTTCGGCGACGGCGTGAAGCCCTATTCCGACAAGGTGGACCTGTGCATCGACCACCACGGCTCCAACAGCGGCTATGCCGACGCGATGTATCTGGACGCGGACGCCGCCGCCACCGCCGAGATCATCTACGAGCTTTTGCAGGCCATGCAGGTGCCCATCACCCCGGTGATCGCCGACTGCCTGTACACCGGCCTTTCCACCGACACCGGCTGCTTTTTGTTCGGCAACACCACCGCCCGCACCCACAAGGTGGCGGCGGCGCTGATGGAGGCGGGCGCCCGGGTGGAGGAGCTGAACCCTCTGCTGTTCGAGAACAAGTCCAAGGGCCGCATCGCCATCGAGCGCACCGCCCTGGAAAACCTGGAATACTACTTTGACGAGCAGTGCGCCCTCATCTCCATGACGCGGGAGCAGATCGCTGCTTCCGGCGTTTCGGTGGAGGACCTGGAGGGCGTCACCGGCCTGCCCCGCAAGATCGAGGGCGTGCGGGTGGGCGTCACCCTGCGCCAGAACCCCGCCGGCAGCTACAAGGTGAGCATCCGCACCGTCAAAGGGGTGGACGCCTGCGCCATCGCCCGGCGGCTGGGCGGCGGCGGCCACGAACAGGCCGCCGGCTGCGAGCTGGAGGGCAATCTGGAGAACGCCAAGGCCGCCGTGCTGGCCGAGGTGGAAAAAGAGCTGGCTCGCGGCGCAAAGGAGCAGGAATGAGCCCCCTGTGCGGCATCCTGCCGGTGGATAAGCCCGCCGGCTGGACCAGCTTTGACGTCATTGCAAAACTGCGGGGGGTGCTTGCCACCCGCAGGCTGGGCCACTCCGGCACCCTGGACCCCATGGCCACCGGCGTGCTGCCGGTGTTCGTGGGCATGGCCGCCAAGGCGGTGGACCTGCAGCCGGACCACGACAAGGCCTACCGGGCCGAGGTGCGCTTCGGCCTTGCCACCGACACCGGCGACGTCACCGGCGCCCCGGTGGCGGCAGGGGAGAACATCCCCGGCGCGGCGGCGGTGGAAAAGGCGCTGGCGGCCTTCCTGGGCCCCCAGATGCAGACCCCGCCCATGTACTCGGCGGTGAAGGTGGGGGGCGTGCCCCTCTACAAGCTGGCCCGCCAGGGCAAAACGGTGGAGCGGGCGGCGCGGCCGGTCACCTTCTACCGGCTGGAGCTGGTGGAACAGACCGCCCCCGACCGCTTCCTTCTCGACATCGAGTGCAGCAAGGGCACCTATGTGCGCACCCTGGTGGAAGATGTGGGCGCGGCTCTGGGCTGCCCTGCCTGCCTTTCGGCGCTGCGGCGCACCCGGGCGGGCGCGTTCACGCTGGAAGGCTGCGTCACGATGGAGGCCATCCAGGCCGCAAAAGACGCCGGGCGGCTGGAAACGCTGCTGCTGGGGGTGGACACGGTGTTCGCCCGCCTGCCCGCCGCCCAGGTGAGCGAAAAAGAGGCCGCCCGCCTTTTGAACGGCGCGCCGGTGCGCCGGGCGGGCCTTGCCGAAGGGCGCTGGCGACTCTATTCCGGCGGGGCTTTCCTGGGCCTCGGCAAAGCGGAGGACGGCGTTCTGCGCGCCGAAAAACTGTTTGTGGAAAGGGCGTGAAACGCCTTGCAGATCTACCATCGGCTCACGGCCCTGCCGCCCGCCGCCTTCGGGCGGGGCAGCGCGGTGGCCCTGGGCTTTTTTGACGGGGTGCACATCGGGCACCAGGCGGTGATCTCCGCCGCGGTGGGCTGCGCCCGCGCCGAGGGACTGGAGGCCGCGGTGTTCACCTTCAGCCTGCCCGCCGGCCATGCCATGAAGGGCGGCCGGCTCATCACCGACGGGGAGAAGCACCGCCGCATCCGGGAACTGGGGGCGGACCACTTCTTTGAGCCCGCCTTCGAGGAATTCTGCGACCTTTCGCCCGAGGCCTTCGTCACCGGCGTGCTGGCGGGCCTGTACAATGCAAAGGCCGTTTTCTGCGGCGCCAACTTCACCTTCGGCAAAAAGGCCGCCGGCAACGTGGCGGTGCTGCGCGCCCTCTGCGCGCCTTTGGGCATCCGGGTGGAAGTGGTGCCCATGGCCCTTTACAAGGGCGAGACGGTCAGCGCCACCCGCATCCGCGCCGCCCTGGCGGCGGGGGAGATGGGCGAGGCGGCCGCCATGCTGGGCCGGCCCTACTCCATCGATTTCGAGGTGCGCCACGGCAGGGGCCTGGGCCGCACGCTGGGCATGCCCACCCTGAATCAGGTCTACCCGGCGGGCTTTCAGATGCCCAGGCTGGGGGTCTATGTGAGCCGGGTGCGGCTGGGCGGGCGCTGGCTGCCCTCGGTCACCGGCCTTGGCAGCCGGCCCACCGTGAACGACGACGCCAGCAGTATCACCTGCGAGACCTTCATCCCGGACTTTGACGGCCAGCTCTATGGCCAAAAGGTCACGGTGGAGCTGCTGGACTACATAGCCGAGAGCCGCCGCTTTGAGAACACGGGCCAGCTGCGGGCCGCCGTGATGGCCTGGGCCGGCGAAGCCCGGCGCTGGTTTGCCCGCAAGGACCGGGAAATGGGCGAAACCCTCTTGTAATCGGCGTTTGGCTGTGCTATACTATTATGGCTACCGTGGCTCAGCGGGGGGTGTATGCTCTGCATCAGAGCGCCTCGCTGCCCTGCGCCGGGTCATCGGCAAATAAACTGAAACGAGGTAACAACAATGGAAGACAAGAAGACTGTCATCGAATCCGCCCGCGTGCATGAGACCGACACCGGTTCCCCCGAGGTGCAGGTGGCCCTGCTGACCGCCCGCATCAACCACCTGAACGAGCATCTGCAGGCCAACCCCCACGACCATCACAGCCGCCGTGGCCTGCTGAAGATGGTCGGCCGCCGCCGCAACCTGCTGGCCTACCTGCAGAAGAAGGACATCGAGCGTTACCGCGCCCTGATCGCCAAGCTGGGCCTGCGCAAGTAATCACAGTTACAAAAGGCAGGCGGTCGTTTGCACCGCCTGCCTTTTACCTGTTTTTCGGCTTTGGGCCGGAAAGCAGCCTTTTGCCCCTTTGCACCGGCGGAGAGGCGTGTGTTTTTAGCGGTAAATCGAGGGCTTTTCGCCCGCCGAAAAACCCCGGATTTATTGCTAAAGCCACTCTCCCTCCGCACCGAACAGACCCGCGGCCCCAGGCCGCGAAAAAAACAGGAGGTATTTTCTATGGCTTTGGAATTTGCGTCCAAACACGAAACGTTCCCCCATTTCAAGACCTTCCAGATGGAACTGGCCGGCCGGCCCCTGGTGGTGGAGACCGGCAAGATGTGCGGCCTGTCCAACGGCAGCTGCCTGGTGCGCTACGGCGAGACCGCCGTGCTGTGCAACGTCACCATGAGCGAGAAGCCCCGCGACGGCATCGACTTCTTCCCTTTGAGCGTTGACTTTGAAGAAAAGCTCTACTCCGTGGGCCGCATCCCCGGCAGCTTCATGCGCCGTGAGGGCCGCCCCGGCGAGAAGGCCATCCTCACCAGCCGCGTGGTGGACCGGCCCATCCGGCCCCTGTTCCCCAAGACCATGCGCAACGACGTGTGCGTCACCATGACCGTCATGAGCGTGGACCAGGACTGCAGCCCGGAGATCACCGGCATGATCGGCACCTCCATCGCCCTGTCCATCTCCGACATCCCCTGGGCCGGCCCCATCGGCGGCGTGTTCATGGGCCTGGTGGACGGCGAGCTGGTGGTGAACCCCACCCTGGAGCAGCGTGAGAAGAGCGACCTGCAGCTCACCGTGGCCGCCACCGAGAAGAAGATCGTGATGATCGAGGCCGGCGCCAACGAGGTGGACGAGGCCACCATGCTGAACGCCATCAAGGCCGCCCACGCAGAGATCAAGAAGGTCATCGAGTTCATTGGCGGCATCGTGAGCGAGATCGGCAAGCCCAAGAAGCCCTTCCAGGACATGGAGCTGGACCACGACCTGTTCGAGGCCGTGAAGGCGGAGTATCTGGACGAGTTCAAGGCCGCCATGGACACCGACGACAAGAACGTCCGCGACGCCCGTCTTGCCCCCATCCGCGAGAAGCTGGAAGCCCAGTACGCCGAGCAGTGGGGCGATTCCGCCATCGAGGAACTGATGTACAAGATGCAGAAGTTCGTGGTGCGCCGCTGGCTGCTGGACGAGGGCAAGCGCGTGGACGGCCGCGGCATCAACGAGATCCGGCCCCTGGCCGCCGAAGTGGGCCTGCTGCCCCGGGTGCACGGCAGCGGCATGTTCACCCGCGGCCAGACCCAGGTGCTCACCGTCACCACCCTGGGCTCCACCAAGGACAGCCAGCTGATGGACGACCTGGGCACCGAGCCCTACAAGCGCTATATCCATCACTACAACTTCCCGCCCTACTCCGTGGGCGAGGCCCGCGCCCCCCGCAGCCCCGGCCGCCGCGAGATCGGCCACGGCGCGCTGGCCGAGCGCGCGCTGGTGCCCGTGCTGCCCAGCGTGGAGGAGTTCCCCTACACCATCCGCCTGGTGAGCGAGGTGCTGTCTTCCAACGGTTCCACCAGCCAGGCCTCCATCTGCGGCTCCACTTTGAGCCTGATGGACGCCGGCGTGCCCATCAAGGCCCCCGTGGCCGGCATCAGCTGCGGCCTCATCACCGAGGGCGAGCGCTGGATGACCATGCTGGACATCCAGGGCGTGGAGGACTTCCACGGCGACATGGACTTCAAGGTGGGCGGCACCCACAAGGGCATCACCGCCATCCAGATGGACATCAAGATCGACGGCCTGACCTACGAGATCATCGAGGAAGCCTTTGAGAAGTGCCGGAAAGGGCGCCTCTTCATCCTGGACGAGATCATGCTGCCGGTCATCCCCGCGCCCCGCGCCCAGCTTTCCAAGTATGCGCCCAAGATGCTGTCCATGGTCATCCCCGTGGACAAGATCAAAGACGTCATCGGCAAGGGCGGCAAGGTCATCCAGGAGATCTGCGCCAACTGCAACTGCAAGATCGACGTGGAGGAGGACGGCCATGTGTTCGTCTCCGCCATCGACGTGGACGACGCCAACCGCGCCATCCACACCATCAAGACCATCGTGGAGGACCCGGAGGTGGGCGCCATCTACAAGGGCCGCGTGACGAGGCTGATGAACTTCGGCGCCTTCGTGGAGATCGCCCCGGGCAAAGAGGGCCTGGTGCACATCTCCAAGCTGGATACCAAGCGCGTCGAGCGGGTGGAAGACGTGGTCGCCGTGGGCGACGAGCTGATCGTCATGGTCACCGAGATCGACCAGCAGGGCCGCATCAACCTCTCCCGCAAGGACGCTCTGGCCGCCATCGAGGCCAAGCGCAGGCAGCAGGGCTGAACGATATAAAAAAGGGCCGCCGCTCTTCCGTTGGGAGAGCGGCGGCTTTTTCCTGCCGCGGGGCGGGATGGCTTTCAAGCACTGCGGCGTTTGATCTGCGGGCGGTCACGGCAAGAGCCAAAGGCGGCGCGTCTTGTGTTGCCCCGGCGGCGCCTTTGTGGTATACTATACTCGACTATTTCTGGTTTTTCGGAAGGGGGCGGCGCGTTGAAGATCAGCGCCTGCATCGTGAGCTACGGCGGGGCCGGCGAGGTCATCCGCGCCGCCGAATCGGTGCTGCGGCACACCGCCACGCCCCTCACCCTCTATCTTGTGGATAACGCCAGCCCCGACGGGGCGGGCGAAGTTCTGGCCGCCCACCCCTGGCCGGAGAACGTGCGCCTGGTGCGGCTGGAAAAGAACCTGGGCTTCGGCGCGGGGCACAACAAGGTGCTGCCTTTTTTGGACAGCGACTATCACTTCGTGCTCAACCCCGATATTTTTGTGGAGAGCGACGTGCTGGGCGGGATGTGCGGCTGGCTGGAAGAGCACCCCGAAGCGGTGATGGCCACCCCGCGCCTGACCTTCCCCGACGGGCGCGAGCAGGTGCTGCCCAAGCGAAAGCCCTGCGTGCTGGGCCTTGCCGCGCGGCAGGGGGTGCCGGGCCTCAAACGCTTCGGCGACCGCTACGCCATGCTGGACGAAGACCTCTCGAAACCCACGCCCATCGAGTTCTGCACCGGCAGCTTTTTCTGCATGCGCACCGCCGTGTTCAAGGCCATCGGCGGCTTCGACGAAAAATACTTCATGTATGTGGAGGACGCGGACATCACCCAGAAGGCAAGGCGCAAGGGCCTTGTTTACTACCTGCCCCAGTTCACCGCCTGCCACGCCTGGCGCCGCGCGCCCCAAAAAAGCCTCAAGCCCTTTTTGCAGCAGCTCAAAAGCATGGGCCGCTATTTCTGCAAGTGGGGGTTCCGGCTGTAAAAACCCTCGGCCCGGCGCGGCCCCAAACCTGTGAACAGCGGAAGTGGCTCCGCTTTGTGCCAAGCCGCAAAAACCAAGGGCGCGCACGCGCCCGAATAAGGAGCGAATGGTATGAAAGGCATCATTCTGGCCGGCGGCGCCGGCACCCGTCTCTACCCGCTGACCATGGTCACCTCCAAGCAGCTGCTGCCGGTGTACGACAAGCCCATGATCTACTACCCCCTGTCCACCCTGATGCTGGCGGGCATCCAGGACATCCTCATCATCTCCACCCCCGAGGATACCCCCCGCTTCGAGCATCTCTTGGGCGACGGCAGCCAGTACGGGCTGCGCCTGTCCTACAAGGTGCAGCCCAGCCCCGACGGGCTGGCCCAGGCCTTTTTGCTGGGCGAGGAATTCATCGGCGGCGACTGCTGCGCCATGATCCTGGGCGACAATATCTTCTACGGCAACGGCTTCTCCCGCATCCTCAAGGCGGCGGTGGCCAACGCCGAGCAGAACGGCCGCGCCACCGTCTTCGGCTATTACGTCAACGACCCCGAGCGCTTCGGCATCGTGGAATTCGACGAGGACGGCAGGGTCATCAGCGTGGAGGAAAAACCCAAGGAGCCCAAGAGCAACTACGCCATCACCGGCCTGTATTTCTACGACAACCGGGTGAGCGCCCAGGCCAAACAGGTCCGGCCCAGCGCCCGGGGCGAGCTGGAGATCACCACCCTGAACGCTATGTACCTGGAAGAGGGCAAGCTGGACGTGCAGCTGCTGGGCCGGGGCTTTGCCTGGCTGGACACCGGCACCATGGACAGCCTGGTGGACGCCGCCGACTTTGTGCGCATGGTGGAAAAGCGCCAGGGCATCAAGATCAGCGCCCCCGAGGAGATCGCCTACAAGAACGGCTGGATCAGCAAGGAAAAACTGCTGGAAAGCGCCGGGCGCTATGGCAAGAGCCCCTACGGCGAGCACCTGAAGCGGGTGGCCGACGCCAAGATCCGCTATTGAGCATAAAGAGGAGGAACGCAGATGAAGATCCTCATCACCGGGGCCGGCGGCCAGCTGGGCGCCGAACTGCAGCGGCAGCTTGCCGAGGGCGGAAGCAGCCTGGGCCCTCTGCCTGAGCGGCTGAAAAACGCCACCGTCATCTCCACCGACGTGGCCGAACTGGACATCACCGACCGGGCGGCCGCCATCGCCTTTGTGCGCCGCCACCAGCCGGACACCATCATCAGCTGCGCCGCCTTCACCAACGTGGACGGCTGCGAGACAAACCCCGACGCCGCCTTCAAGGTGAACGCCATGGGCGCCTCCCATCTGGCCCAGGCGGCCGAACGGGTGGGCGCGCGGCTCATCCACGTCTCCACCGACTATGTGTTCAGCGGCGAGGGCGACGCCCCCCTGGACGAGAGCTGCCCCATCCGCCCGGTGAGCGCCTACGGCCGCACCAAAGCCCTGGGCGAGGAGTATGTGCGCAATTTCTGCCACCGCTTCTTCATCGTGCGCACCGCCTGGCTCTACGGCTACAACGGCAGCAACTTCGTCAAGACCATGGTGAACGCCGGCAAAAAGTTCGGCAGGCTGGAAGTGGTGAACGACCAGTTGGGCAACCCCACCAACGCCGAGGACCTGGCCCATCACATCCTCAAGCTGGCGGTGAGCCACGACTACGGCGTCTACCACTGCACCGGCGAGGGCGTTTGCAGCTGGTATGATTTCGCCAAAGAGATCATCCGGCTGGCCGGGGTGGACGCCCAGGTGGCCCCCTGCACCAGCGCCGAGTACGCCGCAAAGCACCCTGCGGCCGCCAGCCGCCCCGCCTGGAGCGCGCTGGAAAACCGGATGCTTGCCTGCACCGTGGGCAACGGGATGCGCCCCTGGCAGGAAGCGCTGCAATGCTATTTTGACCACTGGGACGGCGAAAACGGCCTGAAATAAGAAAGGAAAGGGATACCTCCCCATGAAAAAATACCTCATCACCGGCTGCGCCGGCTTTATTGGCTCCAACTTTGTTTACTATATGCTGAATAAATACAAGGATATACTTCTTGTAAACCTGGACAAGCTGACCTATGCCGGCAACCTGGAGAACCTGAAGGGCGTGGAGGGCGACGAGCGCCATGTGTTCGTGCAGGGCGACATCTGCGACCGGGCGCTGGTGACGAGTCTGTTCGAGAAATACGGCTTTGACTGCGTCATCAACTTCGCCGCCGAAAGCCACGTGGACCGCAGCATCTCGAACCCCGAAATTTTTGTGGAGACCAACGTGCTGGGCACCGTGAACCTGCTGCAGTGCGCCAAGAACGCCTGGCTCGTGGACGGCAAGTGGGCCGAGGGCAAGAAATACCTGCAGGTGTCCACCGACGAGGTGTACGGCAGCCTGGGCGAGGACGGCTACTTTATGGAAACCACCCCCCTGTGCCCCCACAGCCCCTACTCCAGCAGCAAGGCCAGCGCCGACATGTTCGTGATGGCCTTCCACGACACCTATGGCATGCCGGTGAACATCACCCGCTGCTCCAACAACTACGGCCCCTACCAGTTCCCCGAAAAGCTCATCCCGCTGATGATCAACAACGTCAGGCACCACAAGCAGCTGCCGGTCTACGGCGACGGCATGAACGTGCGGGACTGGCTGTATGTGGAGGACCACTGCAAGGCCATCGACATGGTGGCGGAGGGCGGCCGCGTGGGCGAAGTGTACAACGTGGGCGGCCACAACGAGCGGCCCAACATCTTCATTGTCAAGACCATCATCGCCCAGCTGCATGACCGCCTGCGGGACGACGGCATCGACGAGGGCCTCATCAAGTATGTGGCTGACCGTCTGGGCCATGACCGCCGCTACGGCATCGACCCCACCAAGATCAAGAACGAGCTGGGCTGGTACCCCGAGACCACCTTTGAGGTGGGCATCGTCAAGACCATCGACTGGTACCTGGCCCACGAGGAATGGATGGCGAACGTCACCAGCGGCAATTACCAGAAGTATTACGAAGAGATGTACAAAAACCGCTGAATATTACGATTGGTATAATATCAAAAGCAAAGATGCACAAGCGAAAGCAGGCCCCCATGCCTCGGCACGGGGGCCTGCTTTTCTGCTGTGCACAAAAATCGCACAACCCAGGCTTGCACTTGCTGTTTCCTGACGATTTTATTAGCAAAATAAGCACTAACAGGTTTAGGCATAATCCTTACAGGCGCTCAATTTTTCGCCCCGTTGTTGGTACGCTGATGATGAGGTGATCGAGATGGACCAACTGCAAAAGGCCATTGGCGAAAAGGTGAAACAGGCGCGGAAGGAGCGCCGCTGGACCCAGGAGATGCTGGCGGAAAAGGCGGACACCACCCCCCAGTACATAAGCCGCATCGAGCGGGGAAAGACCGGCCTGTCGTTGGAATTCCTCTACAAGCTGGCCGGCATCATGGAATGCCCGGTCTACGCGCTTCTGCCCGCCTCCGGGCAGAGCCGGCGCAGTTTTTTCTCCCAGGAGCTGGAATACCAGCTGATGAACTGCAGCCCCTGGAAAAAGCAGCATATCCTGAACTATGTGACCTGGTTTTTGCAACAGCCCGACCCAGGCCAGCCGGGCGAGGGGTAAAGGGTGGGCCACGGAAGGCCTTACCTCAAAAATAAACACCAACAGGTTGAGTTATCACATTGATTATGTTATAATCGGAGTGGAGCCAAAGCCCGCCCCTGGCCGCGGAAAAGGGGCCGGGGGCGGGCTTTTCTTCGGCCCAAACAGCAATTTTTTCCGCCGCCGGTTCGTTTGTTTCACAGATGGCCCGCTTTTGGGGCACTGGCCCTGTTTTACGGCGCGGCGCCGAGCCCCGACGCCGCCATGGAAAGGAGGAACTCCCATGAAAAAAGCATTGTGTCTTGCCCTTGCCGCGGCCCTGCTGGCCCTGGCCGCCTGCGCCGCCGCCCCGGCCCAGAGTATGGAAAGCACCTCCGCGCCCGCCGCCCAAACCGGCGACACGGAGCTGGACCACATCCGCGCCCTGCTGGAGGGGTGCGGCGTCAACATGGACACCACCCGCTTTGCCTACGAGTGCAGCGTTAACCGCTCGGGCGATTGCATCATTTACGCCTCCACCGAGGCGGGCGGCCTGCCCGCGGTGCTGGTGGAGCGGCCGGACGGCACCGCTTTCTACACCACGGTGCCTTATACCATGGAATTGAACGGGGCAAGCCTGGACGAAGAGGGGATGCTCTGCGTCTACACCGACGGCAGAGCCCACGGCGGCGACGAAATAATGCACAACGGACCGGGCCTCTTGAAGCTGGACCCCGTCACCGGCGAAACGGTGAGCTATAAAAACGACGATATCGTATACCCGGAAGGCGTTTATGGCCGCGAGTGCTCCACTGTGGACGACCACTACACCTTCGGCGAGTGCGCGGTGGGGGAGGACGCGGTCACCTTCACCTTCCTGCCCGCCGGGGAGAACGCCGGCTGGACGGGCACCGAGCTTTACTTCCCGCCCGTCTGGAACAACGATGTGGACGGCGAGTATCGAATGGCGGTGCTTTTCAACAACACCGCCGCCCCCGACCCGGCCCTGGCGGAACAGCTGGAAACGCTGCCCGGCGTGCTGGAGGCTTCCTTCACCGAAGTGGACAGCGTCTATTACGCCGGTGTCCTGCTGGAACTGCGGGTGAATTCCCTGTATGTCCTGCGCCACAGCTTCAACGGCGGCGTGCCCGGCCCGGCGCTGGAAAGTTACACCATCCGCTGTGAAAGCTCTGTCGCGGGCGACATGCCCACCGCGGACGCGCTTTCCGACGCCGGCTGAAACGCCGCGGCCCCGGCTGCCGTAAAAGAAGAAAGGAGCGTGCCATGAAAGTCCACCTCTTCGCTTTTTTGCCCGCCCTGTGCCTGGCGGCCTGCCTTTGCGCCTGCGCCGCGCCCGCGCCCTCTTCCGCCCCGGCTCCGCTGGCCGCCCCGGAACCGGCGCAGGACCCGGCGGCGCTGCTGGTCGAGAGCGGGGCCGACCCGAACAAGCTTTCCCTTGAACAGGACTATGCCCTTTGGCAGCCGGAGGGCCGCGCTGTTTACACCGCCAAGGAACTGGGCGGCGGCACCGCTCTGCTCACCCGCACCGAAGGCGGGACCGCCCGGTGCATCTCACTGCCCCAAAACCAGGTGACCGGCGTGAGCCAGGGGGACGCGCCCGATCAGCTTCGGGTGCTCACCGACGGGCGGCTTCTGTTCACTGACCACGAAGTGCGGCATTTTGCCGGCTCGTCGCTGGTGGATGTGTCCGCCGGCACGGTGGTGCAGGAAGACTACACCGCCCTCTGGCCCCAGGGGCTTTACGGTGTGGTCACTGACCGAACGGAGGAGGAACGGTATCTGCTCAGCGACTGGGCGGCGGAGGGCGGCCAGGTCTCCCTTTTCTTCAGCCCGGCCCAGGAATATGAGGGGAAGGGCCCGGCCTTTTACTTCTACCCGAAAGACGGGGAATACAGCGATGAATCTGTCACCGCCCGGGTCCTGCTGAGCCGGGTGGATGTGCCCAGCGCCGTTAAACTCTGCGCCGCGCTGGAAGAGGTGCCGGGGGTGGAGCAAGCGGTGCTCACCCCGGTGGAAAATGCCGCGGCAAGCGGCACGCTGCTGGAACTCACCGTGTCCCAGCGGGATGGCTGGCAGCTGCGTTTTGGGCTGAACGAGGGGCGCTGCACCGGGCGGCTGGAGCAGCTCACCTTCTGGTGCGAAAACCCGCGCAAGCCGGTGCCGGCGGCGGGGGAGGAGAACGTGTATGACACGCTGGACTTCCTGAACGAGGAACAGCGCCAGCTCTATGAAGAAGCGGAGGAAGCGGCCTCCTGGCTGTTCGGCATGGTGGGCAACCTGGGCTACACCGGCCCCAACGAGAACCCCCAGCCCACCGACGTGCCCGAAGACTATTATCTTTTCAACGTGGCCTATTCCGACTTTTTGCAAAAGCGGGTGCTGCCCCTTTTCACCAAAGAGTTTTTGCTGCGCACCGAATTCCCCCAAAAATTCAAGGAGTACAACGGCGACCTGCTGGTGGACCGTACCAGCCACCGGCCCATGCCCTATGGTACCACTATCCAGGTGCGTGAAGCTTACCCGGACCGCTACCGGCTGGTGAAAAGCAACGAGAACAGCCTGGAATTCATGCTCATCGCCCACTATGACCGCAACGGTTGGAGCGGCGAAGGCGGGGAGATGGAAGTGTTCACCATCGAATACCCCATCCGCATGGTGAAAACTGACGACGGCTGGCGATTGGACGAGTTCCACACCGCCGCCGAAGGCTGAAAACCGACCTGACGCTCCCGCATGAAGAAAGGAGAACGCTATGAAGCTGTTTAAAACTGCCCTTCCGGCAGCGTTGCTGGCCGGGGGCGTCCTTTTCCTTTGCGCCTGCGCCGCGCCCGCAGAAAGCACACCCGCCCCATCGGAGACGGGCAGTTCTGCCCCGGCCTCCACGCCTGCGCCGCAAACGGAGACCGTCATCGAAACAGGCGCTTATGTCTTTCCCGGCGGCGCGCGGAACGCCTCTGAATATTTCACGGTGGAGGAGCTGGACCTGCCCGACACCATCAATGGCATGGATTACTGGTTCTACGACTTTATCGACGAGAGCGTGCTGCTGGTCCAGCTGACCGATGCCCGGAACAACATACCGGAGCAGCGGGAGTTCGGCGCCTTGAACATCCTCACCGGCGAGTACAAAACGCTGTTTACGGTGCCCGAGGGGGAGAGCTACGGCCTTTCCTGCACCGATGGCCGCTACGCCGTGTGCAGCCGCCACGATGAGGCCAACGGCGACTATTTTATTCGTCTGTTTGACCTTTCCACCGGCGAAGGGCGGGATATCTACACCTACGCCCCGGTCTACAAGGGGATCAATGTGCCCCTTGGGCCGGAGGTTTTGCTGGACGGCTGCCTCTATTTCAGCGACGCGATGCCCGGCGAGGACGCCACCGGGCGGATGCAGCTGCTGTGCTATAACATCGGGACCGGCGACCTTTCCACGGTTGCCGAAAACGCCAGCTGCCCGGTGGTGGTGGATGGCCAACTGGCCTGGGTGGCCGGCCCGGATGAACAGGGGAACTATGCCCTCGCAGGGGCCGATGGCGAAACAACGCCCCTGGAGGAACGCCCCATCTCCCTCACCGCCGCGGGCGGCAAGCTCTATTCGCTGCGCTGGCGGGAGCCGGGCGAGCTGTTCACCATCCGTTATCTGGCCGAGCTGGAAACGGGCCGGTCGCTGATGGAGACCGTTATGTCGGTGGACCAGCTGCGGGGCGGAAGCCTGGCCCTGACATGGTACAACTACGATGAAGAAGTGCCGGCGCTCTGGCTGCCGGACGAGGGCTGCGTCGCGGTCTTTTCCGGGCTGGACAAGGCCTACAATTCCTTCCGGCTGGGCGAGGACGAGATCTTCCTGCACTGCGGCCACGACAATGCCCCGTCACGGTATTACCGCATTCTGCCCAAATAACGATGAAGAAAAGAGTGAGTGTCATGAAGCCGCTGCTCAAAAAATGCTGCCTGTTCCTGCTCTGTGCCCTGCTGGCCGCCTGCGGGTCATCCTCCGGCACGGACGGCACCCGGTCCGTCGACTGGGATTCGCTGCCGGAGCACCCGCCCTTTGATTATTTCACCGTCTGCTATTACGGCGCGATGGAATCCCGGGTGTGGAGCGAGGAAAACGAGATCGACTACTTTCTGGCGGATGAACTGTACTTTTTGACCCACAGAGGCTATTCCTCCCAAAATTCTTGGAGCCACGGCGACGACGACTGGACGCTCTTTCAGAACGTCTCGGACCTGAAAGCCGACCAGCCCGTTTTCAAAGCGGCGCTGGAAACGCCGGACCCCACCGAAGACCTGCAGCGGGAGTGGGTGGAAAACGAGACCCCCTGGGTCAAATTCGTCTGGTCCGAAAACCGCCGCGTTTCCTCCGATGGGGAGGTATACGCCCTGACAGACGTTCTGGAGCCGGGCGACACGGTGCAGACCATCCGGTACATCGCCGTGTTCCTGGAATCGCCGGAGGAGGAAGGCAGGCTGGACTATGTCACCTTCCAGCAAAACCCCGCCACCGGGGAGTACCTTTCCTGGGATGCTCACACCGACGGGGAATTGGGCGTTTGGTTCCGGCAGGAACTGGCCCTGTATTCCTGGTACGAAATTCTTTGAGCGCGAACGCGCGGAATGTCCGGGGATCTGATTGCGGGAGGGGACGAAGATGAAAACGCGGTTCAAGCAATGCTGTGCGCTCCTTCTCTGCCTCCTGTTGGCCGGATGCGGGGCGGCGCCTTCTTCCGTCGTGCCGGAATACCTGGATTCTCCCGCCGCAGCCGGCGGCTATTACGCCCTGCTCGCCTACCGGGACGGCACGGGCAGCCTGATCCGCTACGACTATGAGACCATGCGGTGCGCCTGTCTCTCCGGCGGGAAGGACCCCCGGGACGAAAGCAGCCCCGCCTTTCTTTCCTCGGTGGTGGGGGACGCGTGGCTGCTGGCGGGCAGCCGCCATCTCTATGTGCTGAAGCGCCCCGTCCCGGCGCAGCTTCTGGACGATGAGTACAAAGCCCAGGGGCCGGGTTATCTGATGCGGATGGAGCCGGACGGCACCGGGCGCAAGACCCTGCCCCTGCCTGAGGACACGGGCTTTGTCTATGAGGCCTCCGCCGTTCTGGAGGGAGAGAAGCTGCTGCTGGTGCTGTGCCAACAAGGCGAGAACGGGGCGGAAACGTGGTATCTGGCGGAAGCGGACTTCGACGCCGGCGTTATCCGCCGGCGGCTGGAATTTGAAGAGGGAACAACGGCCCATCTTTACGGAGCCTGCGTCCGGGGGCCCATCCTCGGCCTGCGAAAGGCGGGGGAGAGCCAGCAGCTCTGCCTCTACGACCTGAAGAAAAACACTTTGGAGACCCTTCCCTTCGGCGGGGATGACGCGCCCTGGTGCCTGGATGGCCATGGCGGGGCCGTCTATTACCCGGACGGGGAGAAAATTTGCCGCTACAATGTGGCCACGGGGCAGAGGGAGGCCACCGCCGCCCGCCTGCCCGACGGCTGGGCGCAGGCCCGGTTCGAGGAAGTGGTGGACGGGTATTTGTTGCTGTCCCGGGGGAAACAGGGGGAAAAGGACTATGACCGAATCGCCCTTTGCCTCGACACCGGCGAGGTGTTCCGTCCCGCCCTTGAGGACGACGGCCAGCGGGTGACCATCGCCGCCGTCACGCCGCAGGGCTATCTGGTCCGGCTGGGGGGCGTTACCCTTCCGTACCAGAGCCAAGCCCCCGACGGCGCGCCCGTGGAAGGCGAAGTGCGCCTCGGCCACTACGCCATGATGGACAAGGCGGACTACTGGAACAACCGACCCGTCTGGCGGGAATTTGACAACCCTGCTTACGAGAGCTATTCACCGATGTGACCGCCACAAACGCCGCCCGAAGAAAGGAGACCGCCATGAAACTGTTCAAGACCGCCCCGCTGCTTTTGACCCTTCTCTTTGCCGGGTGCGCCGCCGGCGGCCCGTCCGCGCAGCCGGTGGGCACGGCCAGTCCGCCGCCCAGCCCCACCCCGCTGCCGCCGGTGGTGGAGGAGGACTTTGAGCCCGCCCCGGCCCCGCCCACCCTGTGGATGGCCGACGAGAGCGGCTGGCGGCTGGCGGCAGGGGGAGAGGGCGCGGCCTACTGCCTGGTGGACGGCGAGCAGTTCACTGCCCATCTGGTGAAGCTGGACTATGCCAGCGGCGTCCAGACCTACTGGCCCGACGGCCTTCAGTCCACCTTTGACGAAAACGACCCCGGCTGGATCGGCGATATCTACGGCGGCGCGCGGCCCGTTGCCTTTGGCCAAAACCTCTATGTGTTCAAATACGGCAAGATTCCGCTGAAAAACGCGAATCTGGAAGGCTCGCCCGCCCGGCTGCACCGGCTGGCCGGCGGCGGGCGCAGCACCGTGGAAGCAGAGCCGGACTGCCCCTTTGAGTCGGTGGGCGGCATCGCCACCGACGGGCAGGAGCTCTATCTGCTGGCCTGCAAATTCGACGAAGAGGGCGAGCGGCAGGAGTACCGCGTCTGCCGCACCGATTTTGAGACCGGCGGCCTGCAAACGCTGGCAGCCATGGACGCCGCCGAAGGGGACTACCGCCTGGTGGGTGTCTGGGCCGAGGGGCTGATGCTGCGCCACAGCGCCGCCGGCGCGCGCAGCGGCTCGGTGAAGGAGCGGCAGCACCAGCTGATGCTCTTTTCCCTGGTGGACGGCAGCCTGCGCCCGGCGGGCTTTGCCTGGAATGAGGACGAGACCACCTGCGTGTTCGGCAGCGGCTGCGTTTACTATCTGCCCAAGGCCCAGGGCCGGCTGTTCCGCTTTGACGTGGCCACAGGCGCCTCCGACGAGGGGGTGGCGCTGCACCGCGAAGGCGATGACGAGCCGGTGGCGGCCACCCTCTTTGGCGAGGACTACGGCAGCCATCTGATGGGGTACACTTCCATCAACGAGGGCAGCCGCATGGTAAGCATCGAAACGGCCACCGGCCTTATGAAGGAGGTGGAGCTGGGCTTTGAATACGACATGGGCTGGATGCCCATGACCATCGCCGCCGAAACGGACACCCAGTTTTTGGTGAACAGCTCCATGCGCCAGACTTCCGCCGCTGTTTCCATGGCGGACGGCAGCCCCCACACCGTCTATCTTCCGGTGCGCTCCTGGGCGCTCATCGACAAGGAGGACTACTGGAACTCTCGCCCGGCCCTCAAGACCTTCACCGAAGAAGTGCCGGTGCTGTGACAAAACAAGCGGCCCGCCTGCGTTTTGCAGGCGGGCCGCTCTTTCTCATTTTCACACGCAGGCCGGGCAGTCTTTCAGCGCCTGCTCTACCGCCAGCAGGAAGGCGGTGACCGCCGCCTGCTGGGTGGCCCAGCTGCACACAAGGCGGATGCAGCTGCGGCCGCCCTCCAGCGCGGCTTTCACTTCCCAGTGGAAGGCCCCTTCCAGCTTTGCCAGCACTTCGTCGGGCAGGATGGGGAAGATCTGGTTGGAAGGGCTTTCAAACAGAAACTCCACGCCCAGGGCTTTCAGGCCTTCGGCCAGCTGCCGGGCCATCCGGGTGGAGTGCGCGCCCAGTTCTTCATAAAGGCCGCCGGCCATCAGCTGCTCAAACTGCACCCCCAGCAGCCAGCCCTTGGCCAGCATGCCGCCGTGCTGCTTGAGGATGTAGCGGAAGTCGGGCTTTAAGGCCGGGTTCATGATGCACACCGCCTCGCCGAAGATCGCGCCGTTCTTGGTGCCGCCGATGTAGAAGGCGTCGCACAGGGCCCCCAGGTCTTCAAAGGAGGCCCCGCCGCAGGCCAGGGCGCTGGCAAGGCGCGCGCCGTCCAGATAGAGCAGCAGGCCCAGCTCGTCGCACACCGCCCGCAGGGCTTTCAGCTCGGCGGTGGTGTACACGCCGCCTGCCTCGGTGGTGCTGCTCACATACACAAGGCGGGGCTTTACCATGTGCTCGTCCGGGTGGGCCGCCACCGCCTGCCGCACCAGGTCCGGGGTCAGCTTGCCGCCGGGGGCGGCGGGCATGGCGATGCATTTGTGGCCGGTGGCCTCCACCGCGCCGGTCTCATGCACGCAGATGTGGCCGGAATCGGCCGCGATGGCCGCCTCGTGGGGCCGCAGGAAGGCGCAGATGCAGGTGGCGTTGGCCTGGGTGCCGCCCACGAAGAAGTGGACGTCCGCATCCGGGCGGCCGATCTTCTGGCGGATGAGGGCGGCGGCCCGCTCGCAGTGAGAGTCGCAGCCGTAGCCGAAGTTGCCCTCCAGATTGGCGGCGGCCATGGCCTCAAGAATGGAAGGGTGGGCCCCTTCGCTGTAGTCGTTGGTAAACCGGTACATCGTCATAACCTCTTTTTTCTGCGGGCCGAACGGGCCGGCCCGGAGTATCGTCTGGCAAAATTATACCATTATTTCACAAAAAGTCCACCATTGGGCGTTTGTGTTGCGGGCCGGTTTATGCTATACTTTAATCTGTATCCGACTGTTAAAGAGGGGGGACCGGGCTTGAAAGCTGTGGTCAAAGTGGGCACATCCACCCTGGCCCATGCCACCGGGCGGCTGAACATCCGCCGCATCGAGGGGCTGTGCAAGGTGCTCAGCGACTTGAAGAACGCCGGGCACCAGATCATTCTGGTGTCCTCCGGCGCCATCGGCATGGGCGTGGGCAAACTGGGCCTGCCCGGCCGCCCGGCGGACATGCCCGCCAAGCAGGCTGCCGCCGCCGTGGGGCAGTGCGAACTGATGTATGCCTACGACAAGCTCTTTTCCGAATACAACCACACCGTGGCCCAGATCCTCATCACCAGCGAGGACCTGGCGGACCCCGAGCGCAGCGAGAACCTGCACAACACCCTGGCCCGCCTGCTGGAGCTGGGGGCGCTGCCCATCGTGAACGAGAACGACACCGTCAGCACCGCCGAGATCGCCGTGGGCGACAACGACACCCTGGCCGCCCGGCTGTGCCGCAGCCTCCAGGCGGAGCTGCTGGTGATCTTGAGCGACATCGACGGCCTTTACACCGCCGACCCCCGCGCCTGCCCCGACGCGCAGCTGCTGCGCCGGGTCGAGGCCATCACCCCGGAGATGGAGGCGCTGGCCGGCGGCGCGGGCAGCAGCCTTGGCACCG
Source organism: Candidatus Allofournierella excrementigallinarum (assembly GCA_019119025.1). Lineage (GTDB taxonomy): Bacteria > Bacillota > Clostridia > Oscillospirales > Ruminococcaceae > Allofournierella_A > Allofournierella_A excrementigallinarum. The sequence goes on along the minus strand of DWXV01000009.1, from coordinate 6,261 downwards.
GCGGCATGGCCACGAAACTCCGGGCGGGCAAGATCGTCACCGAGGCCGGGGCGGACATGGTCATCGCCAACGGCCGCGACCCCGCGGTGCTCTACACCGTCTTTGAGGGGGGCGAAGCGGGCACCCGCTTCCTGGCCCGAAAGGAGGCTGCGCGATGACCACCCGTGAACTTCTTGTGGCCGCCCGCGCCTCGATGGGCGCGCTGGCCCTGGCCGGCGCAGAAAAGCGCCGCGCCGCCCTGCGGGCCATGGCCGCCCGCCTGCGCGGCGAGTGCGCCGCCATCCTTGCGGCCAACGCCGAAGACCTGGAGGCCGCCAGGGCCGCCGTGGCCCCGGTGATGCTGGATCGTTTGCGCCTGGACGAGGCCCGGGTGGAGGCCATGGCCGCCGGCGTGGAAGCCGTGGCCGCCCTGCCCGACCCGCTGGGCCGCGTTTTGAGCGAGGTAACCCGCCCCAATGGGTTGGTCATCCGGCGGGTGAGCGTGCCCATGGGCCTCATCGCCATCATTTATGAGAGCCGCCCCAACGTCACCAGCGACGCGGCGGCCCTGGCCCTTGCCAGCGGCAGTGCCTGCGTGCTGCGGGGCGGCAAGGAGGCCTTCCGCTCCAACAACGCCATCGTGAACGCCCTGAAAAAGGGCCTGGAGGACGCGGGCCTGCCCGCCGGGCTGGTGGCCCTGGTGCAGGACACCAGCCGCGCCTCCGCCACCGAGCTGATGCGGGCCGCCGGCCTTGTGGACCTGCTCATCCCCCGGGGCGGCGCGGGGCTCATCCGCGCCTGCGTGGAGAACGCCGCGGTGCCCGTCATCCAGACCGGCACCGGCATCTGCCACATCTATGTGGACAAGGCCGCCGACCTTTCCATGGCGCTGGACATCGTGGAAAACGCCAAGACCAGCCGCCCCTCGGTGTGCAACGCCGCCGAGGTGTGCCTGGTGCACAGGGACGCGGCCCCGGCCTTCCTGCCCCGCCTGCATGACCGGCTGGTGACGCAGCGGGCCCAACAGGGCCTTGCGCCGGTGCAGCTGCGGCTGGACGAGGCCGCCGCGGCCCTCATCCCCGGCGCCCCGGCAGGCCCGGAGGATTTCGACACCGAGTTCCTCGATTACATCCTGGCGGTGGCGGTGGTGGACAGCCTCGAAGCTGCCACAGACCACATCGCCCGCCACTCCACCGGCCACAGCGAGGCCATCGTCACCGCCGACGAGGCGGCGGCCGCGGCCTTCACCCAAAGGGTGGACAGCGCGGCGGTCTATGTGAACGCCTCCACCCGGTTCACCGACGGCGGCGAGTTCGGCCTGGGGTGCGAGATGGGCATCTCCACCCAAAAGCTGCACGCCCGGGGCCCCATGGGCCTCGAGCAGCTCACCAGCTACAAATACATCATCCTGGGCAGCGGCCAGACCCGCTGACCGCATCCCATGCAAGGAGGGGACAGAACACCCATGGCAAACACCATTTCCCAACAGGAACACGAGCGTCACAAGCGCCGGCGCGCCCGCCAGTGGCTGGGCCTTGCCGTCTGCGTGCTGGTGCTCATCGGCGGCTTCACCGTCGTCGCCACGGCGGTGAACGGCGTGGCGGTGCTGTTTGACGACACCGAAGAAAAGCAGGAATACGAACAGCGGCTGCAGGCGCTGGTCATGCTGGACCCGCTGCCCTTTGAGAACCTGGACCAGGCCGACCCGGCCCTGTTCAAGGAGGCCTCCATCTGGGCCGCCGTGTCCGCTGCCCAGGCCAGCGCCACCGGGCTGGACGCCTACGAGCGCGACCCCAACACCGACAGCCTGCTGCTGCCCGCCGTGGAGGTGGACGCCGCGGCGGCCGCCCTCTTCGGGCCGGACTATGAGCTCACCCACGAGACCTTCAACAACGTGGGCGGCGACATAACCTTCGAGTACGACGAGGAGAAGCAGTGCTATCTCATCCCCGTCACCGGCCAGGTGGGCATGTACACCCCCACGGTGGAAAAGCTGAAAAAGAAGAGCGGCAGGCTCTATGTCACGGTGGGCTATGTGCCCGCCCCGGGCCTCAACGGCGACTTCAGCCTTTCCGCTCCCACCGAGCCCACCAAGTATATGGACTATGTGTTTGAAAAGGTGGACCGCACCTATTACCTCGCCGCGCTGGAAGTGAGCGAGATGGTGCCCAGCTCCAGCGCCGCCGCCAGCGCCCCCGAGACCGACATGGATTACGAGGATTACTTCGACCCCACCAGCGTCATCGCCGAGGACGCGGGCAGCCTGCCCACCGGCAGCACGTCCTCTTCCGCCAGCGCCGCTGCGGACAGCGAGCCTGCTTCCGAGCCCGCGCCGGGCAGCGCGGCCGAATAAGCGCAGAGAAAGAGAGCCCCGCGGCAAGCCGCCGCGGGGCTCTCCTGTTTCAGTCGGTGCGCTTTGCGTTGGGGTAGATACGCTTCATGGTCTCGTCGGGGTAGTGCTCGTCCATCCACACCTGCCAGGAGGCGGTGGCGGGCAGCCCCTGCGCCCGTTGGCTGTAGCGCCCCATGGCCAGGGCGCTCACACAGATGTTGGCGGCCATGAACACCACCAGCACCGCGGTGAGGATGCGGCCCGGGGTGATGGGGATGGCCTCGATCCAGCGGGAGAAATGAGGGTAGACCAGCCGGAACCAGGCCACGGCGGCAAAGCCCCAGAAGAAGCAGTAGAGCAGGTTGATGCGCCCGCCCAGGTTGAAGGGGATCTTGCTGTAATCCCAGAACACGGTGCCGAACACCAGCTCGGTGAACACGCTGCACAGATACTCGTAAGCGCCGCCCAGCACGGTGCCCGCCACGAAGAGGAAGCTGGCGGGCTTGTCCTTGTAGCGGTAGAGCAGCAGGGTGGCCAGAGCCAGCGCAAGGCCCCAGACCAGGCTGAAGGGCCCCCACACCACGCTGCTGCGGCTCATCCATACCCCGGCGGTGGCGCGGCAGAAGATGGTCTCCACGATGTCGCCCAGAAACGCGCCGATAAAAAACAGCAGAAACAGCTTGGAAAAGCTGCACCCGGCGGCGAACACGGCGGCCTTTTCCCGCTTTTTGTGCACGAAGCTGGCGGCGGGATAGGCCTTCTGGATGCGCCGCTCGGTGCGGCTGAGGATCCAGCCGCCCAGCCGGGCGCTCACCGCGTCCAGCCGGCGGCCGGTGCTTTCCAGCGCGGGCAGCTTGTGCGCCACGCCCGCCAGCGTCAGCACGCTGGCAAGGCCGTCCACCGCCACCAGGCCCGCCAGCGCCCACAGCAGGATCTGCCGCCCGGGGGCGGGGATGAGGTCGTAGAGCCAGACGAGCAGCGGGCTGCCCCACCGCGCCGTCACCATGCCCAGCAGGCCCCACAGGGCCGAGGCGCTCAGGCAGATGTAGCCGTCCAGGTTCCAGCGGCGGTTCGAGTAGTCCCACCAGCGGGTGTGGCTCACGTTTTCCAGCAGGTGGCCCGCCAGCCATTCCACCACGGTGGCCAGCACGGCGCTGCCGATAAACAAAAACAGGAGGTTGGAGCGCAGCTCCTCAAGGCCCACGACGATGAGCACGCCGGAAATGCCGTAGATGATGCACCAGGGGCCGAACAGCGCGCTGCGGTCCACATAACGGCGGGTGCGGATGGCGGCAAGAACGGTCTCCATCGCCCAGCCCAGCATGGAAAAGCAGAGGAACAGCCAAAGGATATGTTCGAGACTCATAATGGGACCTCCATCGGCCAAAGAAAAAAACCGCCCGCGGGGGACCGCACGTCAGAAGATCGCGACAGACGGCCCACGCGGGCGGAAAGGAGCAGAAGAAAGGGGGGGTCAGCGCCGGGGCACGCCCTGGTAAACGATGGCCATGGCGTCCGGCCCGGTGTTGCTGGCCACGGCGGCGCCCAGCTTGAACACCGCGTCGGGCCCGCGGCCAAACTCCTTGCGGCAGAGCTTTTCCAGCTCTTTCACGTTGGGGATGTCGGTGCAGCCCAGCATGTAATGGACGTCCCCGTCGGGGCAGTCCATCCGCTTGCGCGCCTGGCGGATCATGGCGGCGGGCACGGCGGCGTCGCCGCGCACCTTGTCCTCCACCTTGGTCACCCCGTCGATGAGGCTGATGATGGGCCGCAGGCCCAGCAGCTCGCCGGCAAAAGCCGCCGCGGCGCTGATGCGCCCGCTCTTTTTCATCTGCTTGAGGCTGAAGGCGGAGAGCACGATCTCCTGCCGGGCAAAGGCCGCCTCCAGCTCGGTGCACACATAGCCCACCTCGGCCCCGTTGCGCAGGCGGCGGGCCGCCTGCACCACCGGCCCGCCGTACACATAGGAATAGGTGTGGCTGTCGATCAGGTGGATGTTCAGCTTGTGGCCGGGCCGCTCCTCCCGCAGCATGTCCTGCGCCAGAACCGCCGCGTCGTGGGTGGCGCTGCCGGTGGAGTTGATGGTCACATGCACCACGTCGGTGTAGCCCTCGTCCACATACTTGCAGTATTGCTCGCAGAACTGGATGGCGGTGACATGGGCGGTGCTGGGCACGCCCTGGGCGGTGCGCAGCATCTGATAAAATTCGTCAAAGCCGAAATCCCGGCGCTCCACATAGCTCACGCCGTCCAGCGTGATGACGAAGGGCATGATGTCGATGGCATACTGTTTTTCCAGCTCGGGGGGGATGTCGCAGGCGGAATCGGTCAGAATGGCGATCTTTCGCATAGGTACTCTCTCACTCCCATTGATAGTCACGCAGCTGGCCCCGGGACTCGAGATCCGCAAAATCCCACTGGCGCAGCACCTCATAAACGCCCACCGCCACAGAATTGGACAGATTCAGACAGCGCGCGCCCCGCCGCATGGGCAGGCGCACGCAGAAGGGCTGGTTGCGGTGCAGCAGATCTTCCGGCAGCCCGGCGTCCTCCCGGCCAAAGACCAGGCAGGCGCCGTCGGGGTAAGCCACGTCGGTGTGCCGCCGGGGACCCTTGCTGGTGAAATAATAAAAGGGGCCTTCGTTGCGGGCAAAAAAGTCCTCGAGCCCCTCGTAATATGTTACATCAAGCAGGTGCCAGTAGTCAAGCCCGGCGCGCTTTAAATGCCGGTCGTCCACCGAAAAACCCAGGGGCTTCACCAGGTGCAGCCGCGCGCCCGTCACCGCGCAGGTGCGGGCGATGTTGCCGGTGTTCTCGGGGATCTGGGGCTCCACCAGCACGATGTTCACGGTGGGCATGGCTCATCCCTCCCGGGGGGCCAGCCGGCCCAGCAGCGGCTCGAACCACACGCCCAGGGCGGTGGGGGCCTCCGGGTCGGTGGCGGCGATGGAATCGGCCACAAAGCCGGCGGCGGCGTCGGTGGCGGCGGAGAGGGCGTTGCCCCGCAGCAGCGCCCCGGTGAGCACCGCCGCGAACAGGTCGCCGGTGCCGGGATAGCTGCGGTCCAGCTTTAGGCGGCGCACCACAAAGCTGGAGCGCCCGGCCCCCGCGCAGGAGAGGTGCCGCCCCATGGGGATGCCGGTCACCACCGCCTGGGGGCACAGCGAAGAAAGGCTGCCCGCCAGTTCCAGGGCGGCCTCGTTGTTCAGTTCGCCCTCGGGCAGGGGGCGGCCCAGCAGCAGGCTGGCCTCGGTGAGATTGGGCAAAATCAGGTCCGCCGAGCGGCACAGCGCCTGCATGCCGGCGAGCTTGTCCTCCATGCCGGCGTAAAAGCGCCCGTGGTCGGCCATCACCGGGTCCACCACTTTGAGGGCCTCGGGCCACAGGAAAAAGGCTTTGGCGGCCAGATGCTGGTCCTCCTCGCTGGCCAAGTACCCGGTGTAGATGCAGTCGAAGGAAACGCCCAGCGCGCGGTAGTGCTCCAGGGCGGCCTCGCCGTAGCCCTGGCACAGCTGCACCGCCGGCTGGCCCAGCCCGCCGGTGTGGGTGGAAAAGATCGCCGTGGGCAGCGCCACCGGCTGGCAGCCCATGGCGGCCAGCACCGGCGCGATCACCGACAGGCTGCACCGCCCCAGGCCGGACAGATCGTGGATGCACAAAACAGTTTTCGGCGCTTGAAGATGCAAAAAGGTCACTCCTCCCGGCGCGGGGCAGGCCCGTACCAATCAAATAGAATCATTGCCCCCTATTGTAACACAAACGGGGGGTCAAAAAAAGACGTATGGGGGAACATTTTGCGGGGAATACTATCGCCAGGGCCCGGAAAAACGCCGGGCCGCGCAGAGAAAAAAGGAGGGGCACAAGGGATGAACAAGCACACCACCCGCACCACCATGATGGTGGCCGGCGGGCTGGCCGCCACCGCCGCGATGACCGCGGCAGGCATGGCC
>DWXV01000008.1 GCA_019119025.1 Candidatus Allofournierella excrementigallinarum | reverse complement strand
CGCTGGTGGGCTCGTCCAGCAGCAAAAGGCGGGGCTGCTGGGCCAGCGCCCGGGCAAGCATCACCTTCTGCCGCTCGCCGCCGGACAGCTGGTTCAAAAACCGGCCCCGCATGTCCATCAGGCCCAGCCGCGCCATGGCGGCGTGAACGATGTCGTGGTCCTCGCGGGAAAAACTCCATCCCATGTAGGGCCGCCGCCCCAGCATCACCATGTCGTGCACCGTCATCTGGGTGGAGGCCACCGTCTGGGCCACAAAGGCCACCCGTTGAGCCACCTGCCGGCGGGGCATAGTCAGAAGGTCCTCACCGTCCAACAGCAAGCTGCCGGCGTCCGGCTTCAGGATGCCGTTCATGCACTTGAGCAGGGTGCTTTTGCCCGCGCCATTGTTGCCGAGGATGGCCAGAAACTGCCCGTTCTCCGCCTGAAAAGCCACATCTTGCAGCACAACAGGGCAGTTTTTGTAATGAAAACAGATGCCTTTCGCCTCGATCATGCCTGCCGCCCTCCCCGGAACAAAAGATAGAGAAACAGCGGCCCGCCCAAAAAGGAGGTGATGGCGCCGATGGGCAGAATGACCGGGGCGATGGCCGTGCGGGCGAACAGGTCTCCCAGCAGCAGCAGCGAAGCCCCCGCCAGCAGCGAGCCGGGGATGAGGTAAACGTGGTTGTTGCCCACCGCGAGGCGCACCGCATGGGGGGCCACCAGCCCGATGAAGCTGATGAGGCCGATCTGCGAGACGATGACCGAGCTGGTCAAACAGCACAGCAGCATGCTCATAAGCGTCAGGCCGCGCACGTTGATGCCAAGGCTCACCGCCATCTCCGCGCCGCCCAGCAGAGCGTTGTAGTCCCACCGGTGGAACACGCAGTAGAGGATGAGCAGCAGAACCACAAGGGTTGTCAGCCGCAGGTCGCCCATGTCGGTGCTGCCCAGGTCGCCAAAGGTCCAGAACACCAGGGTGGCCAGTTCCACTTCGCTGGCAAAATACTGGATGAGGGTGGTGGCGCCGGTGAGCATGGAACTGATGGCGACGCCCGCCAGCACGATGCCTTCGGGGCTGATCTGCCGAAAACGGGAAAGCCCCAGGATCACCGCCGCCACCGCCAGCGAACCGGCGAAGGAGCACAGGGTAACGCCCATGCCGCTTTTGCCCGCCAGGCCCAGCACCACGATGGCGAAGGCTGCGCCGAAGGTCGCCCCCTGGGAGACGCCCAGCGTGGAGGCGGAGGCCAGCGGATTGTTCAGGATGGCCTGCAAAATGCACCCGGCAAGCCCCAGCCCCGCGCCGCCCAGAATGGCGGTGCAGATGCGGGGCAGGCGGTTGGCCTGCACCACCAGGTTGACCTTTTCATCCTGCGCCAGGCCGAACACGCCCCGCACCAGCTCCGCCAGCGGGGTCTCATAAGAGCCCGCCCGCAGCGAGAGAAGCGCCGCGGCCGCCAGCATAACGGCCAGCAGCGCCAGAAAGCACAGGCTTTTTACCTGGTTGCGATGATATGCGGCGTCCCGACCGTCATTCGCCGAGGACAATGGGGCGGAATTCATAACCGGCCTCCTTCAGGGCGTTGTAGGGATCTTCCCCCAGCAGGGTGGTGAAAATTTCGCCCGCCTTTTCCACCGGGTCGATATCCGCAAACTGCTCCGGATAGATGACGCTGCCCGCGTAGTAGGCGTCCGCCAGGGCGGTGTCCAGATTGGAGGCGTAGGAGCGGAAGGAAATCTGTGAATAGACTTTGCCGCTTTTCACGGCGGAAAGGGCGTTGTAAAAACCGGGGTTCTTGGCGTAGTCCTCATTGATCAGGTCCATGCCGTTGAAGTCCAGGAAGATGACGTCCGGGTCCCAGGCCAGCACCTGCTCCGGGTCGATGTCAAAGGCGCCTGCCTGGCCGGTGGTGTCCGCCAGATTGTTGGCGTTCAAAAGCTCAAAGGGGCCGTAGTGGGCCTCGGTGCCCTCAAAGCCGTGCACCCCTTTGAAAGAGACGCCCGCCACATACACCGAAGGCCGCTCGCCTTCGGGCACAGAGGCGGTGCGGGCGGCCAGATCCTCCTTCACGCCGTCCAGATAGGCGGCCAGATCTTCGGCCCGCTCTTCCAGCCCGAACAGATCGCCCAGCACCCGCAGCGTCTCATAGGACTTTTCGTCCAGCGTGGTGTCGCTGCCGGGCACCACCACCACCGGGATGCCGGTGCGTGCCGCCAACTCGTCCGCGTCCGCCGAGGCGTATTCGCTCATCACGATGACCTGCGGGTCCACGGTGATGATCTCCTCTGCATTGGGCGAGCCGTTGGTGCCGGTGACCGGCAGGCCCTTGAACCGTTCGCCGTTCACATAGCTGTAAAGGCGGGTCAGGTCGGGCTGGTTTTCATAGTCCTCCACACCGACCACCCGGTCGGCCGCGCCCATGTAGCAGGTGTAGCGCAGCGCCCCCACGCCCACGCAGACGGCGCGCTCCACCGTTTCGGGAACTTCCACCTGCCGACCGGCGCCGTCAGTGATGAGACGGGCGCCGCCCGTCTGGGACGGGGCGGAGGAGGCGGGCAGGGCGGATGCGGGCGCGCCGGCGCAGGCCGCGAGAAAGAGGCCCAATGGGAGGACCAGCGCGAAGATGGAACTTTTTTTCAGCAGCTTCAAAGCGGTTTCCCTTTCTTGCCGCAAACGGGCAGACAGAATAAAAAAGGCGTATGCCTCCCCGCAGGGGAAGTCATACGCCTTCATCGGCATATCAAATCGAACAGAAGATGGATACACGGGAACAAAGCGCTTCTGCGCCGGGCCGCCGGCTTCCTGCCGGGGCCAAAATCGCCTTTCTCACTTTACCATATTCAGAGCGGCGTGTCAATCCTTTTTATCCACACGGCCGGGCAGGCGGCGGTTGGCGATCTCAAAGTTCAGCCAGTTGCCGTGATGGTAGTACCAGAAAAAGAAGACGGAACTCAGCGCCCAGGTGAGGGGGTAGACCCAGTAGACCATCTGGATGCTGTGGGTCAGCGGCACGGTGACGGTGAGAAACGCCACACGGATGACGCACCAGCAGACCATCATGGTGAACATGGGCACGATGGCTTTGCCCGCGCCCCGCAGCACCGCCGCGATGGAGTGGGAATAGGCCAGCAGGCAGTAGAACAAAGCGGCGGTGCGGGCCTTGTCGGTGCCGAACTTCACCACCTCCGGGGTCGCGTCAAAGGCAGCGATGAGCTGGGGCGCGAACAGGAAGATGACCACGCCGATGCCCTCCGCCAGCAGCACGGCGGCAAGCACCCCGAAGCGCACGCCCTTGCGGGTGCGTTCATACTCGCGGCCGCCCAGGTTCTGGCCCACAAAGGTGGTCAGGGCCATGGTGAAGCTGTTGATGGGCAGAAACCCGAAGCCCTCCACCTTGGCGTAAGCGCCATAGCCCGCCATGGCCATCTCGCCGAAGGAGTTCACGTTGGACTGCACCAGCACGTTGGCGAAGGCGATGATGGAGTTCTGCACGCCGGAGGGCAGGCCCAGGCGGATGATCTCCCGCAGGAGGAAGGGGTCAAAGCCCAGCCTGCGCAGCGAAAGGCGGTAGCACTCTTTGCTGCGCATCAGGTGCGCAAGGCACAAAAGGGCGCTCACGGCCTGGGAAATGACGGTTGCAAAGGCTGCGCCGCCCACGCCGGTGTGCACGAACTCAATGAACGCCACGTCCAGCACCAGGTTGACCACCGAGGAGACCATCAGATAATAGAGGGGATGGCGGCTGTCGCCCACCGCCTGCAAAATGCCCACAAAAATGTTGTACATCACAAAGAACAGCGACCCGGCAAAGTAGATGCGCAGGTAGGCGATGGACTGAGGCAGCACGCTTTCGGGCGTGTCCATCCAGATGAGGATCTGAGGGCTGAGCAGCACGCCCAACACCGTCATGGCAGCGCCCGCCACAAGGCCGAAGGCCACCGTGGTGTGCACTGCCTTCTCCACGCCCGGGGCGTCTTCGGCGCCGAACCGCCGGGCAACCGCGACGCCCGCCCCGCCGGCGATGCCGCTCAAAAAGCCGATGAGCATGAAGATGAGGCTGCCGGAGCTGCTCACCGCCGCAAGGGCGCTGCTGCCAAGAAAATTGCCCACGATGAGCGAGTCCACCGTGTTGTAAAGCTGTTGGAACAGGTTGCCCAAAAACAGCGGCAGCGCAAAAAAGGTCAGCCGCTTCCAGATGGAGCCGCTGGTCATTGGCTCCATGGCTTTTGTCATTCCATCCACCTTCTGTTTTTACAAAATCAACTCTTTCTATTATAGAAGGATGGAACACCGGGCGCAAGAGGGGCGCGGATGCAAAAACTCCCCCGCACGGGGGCGGGGGAGAAGAAAATTCAGCCAACCGAAAGCTCAATGCCCTCGGCCAGGGCGGCCAGCTGCTGCGTGCTCAAAGCGCCGTCGGCAAAGGCAAACTCCACAAAATAGGGCAGCACCTGCCAGTCGTAGGCCAGCACACAGTCGCGGCTGCTCCAGGGGTCGGTGACCGCCGCGTCGGTGGTCCCCAGCTCCTGCCAGACGTAACGGGCGGTGGCCACGGCGCCGGTGGGCGAGCTTTGCACCACATGGTAATCCTCAAAGCCCGCGTGGTTGGAGAGGGCCATGTTGGCAAAGATCTGCATGGGCACGCTGTCGGCGGCGGTGTCCACTGTTGCAAGGGTGGGGTTGTCTGTCGCTCCGAGACCGCACAGATGCACCGCGCCCACCTGCCGGCCGTTTTGCAGCAGGTCGAGAACGGGGACGCCCGCCTCGTCAACGGTCGTATCGCTTTGCAGGGTCAGGCCGTCCGGCAGGGCGGCGGACAGCAGGGCCCTGCGCCCGTCGCTGAAGGTATACAGCGCCTTCGCCGCGCCGCCTTCTTCGTATACTTCTGCCGCCGGCACGGAATACCCCGCCGCCTCGCCGAAGGTGAAGGGGGCGGTCAGTTCCAGATTGCCCCGGGCGTAGATGCTTTGCTGGTTTTCGCCCTCGTCGGTCATGAAAAAGACGTTCAGAGAAACGCTGGTCAGCGTTTCCATATCGCCGCCGAGCCGGCCGACCACCGACTGGCCGCGCGCCAGCATATCATGGGTGAACTCATGGGATTCGGTGGAAAAAGTGCCCGGTTCGTCGGAGTAGGTGGCGTTTAGGGTCATGGAAAGGGTGGTTTTCCCGTCCTCCGAAAGGGGAACAGGCCCCGGCAGGGTGAGGCCGTATGTGCCGTCGGCATCCAGAATGAACCCGGCCAGCGTGCCGGCGATGAACTCGTCCGCCACCTCCGGGGTCAGCGCCGGGGCGCTCTGGGCGTAGACAAGCGCCTCGACAAGTGAGCGGAACGAAACGTACTTTTCTTCCTCACTGCCATCCGGATAGTGAGCGGTAAGGAAAATGCCCAGCGTAGTATATGCTTCGTCGTAGGGGATGGAGTATTGTTCGCCCGGCGTCCAGGTCGCATCCTGCAAAAACTCCAGACCTTCCTGCCTGCCATTCTCATAAACCGCGCTGCCTGCGACCCGGAAGTCCAGCTGAATGTCCTCAGGCACTTTTTCAGGCAGAGTAAAGAAAATCTGATCGTCTTTTAGTTCCAAGGTGTCTAGCAGGTCGTCGGCGTACACATCAAGGGCACTGGGCTCCGGCACCGCCTGGGTGGTGTCGCCCGCCTGCCACTGATTATAAAGGTAGGCGCAGAACTCCTCGTCGGTCACCTGCCACAGCCGGCCCTCGTATTCCGTGCGCACCTGGCTGCCGTCGTCCCTGTAGCCGTTGAAGGTGAGGGTGGCGCCGTCCTCCAGTTCCACCACCAGCGCATACAGCGGGGTGAAGCCCTCCTCATTGGTGCGGGAAAGCCCGCGCAGCCCTTCCAGCCGGCTGGTCAGCTCGTCCAGCTGGCTGGCATTCAGCTCCCGTTCGCTGGGTTCGGCATAGTCCCAAACGGTGGCGGAAACAATGGAGTTTTCGGAAAAATCATAGCGGGGAGTGAGCGGGTCGGTGAGAAAGACCACCGCCACCACGGCGCAGAGCACCAGCGCCCCCGCCACGGCCCAGAAGGCCGGCTTTTTGTAATGGAGCGCCGCCTTCACACGAGCTTTTACGCCCACCTCGCCGAAGGCCAGCGGGCATGCGCCCAGCGCCCGGCGGCCGGTGCTGCATTCCAGCAGCGCCTGGGAATAATCCGCCCGCTGGCCGGGGGCCATGCCCCGCACCACCCGTTCGTCGCAGGCAAGCTCGATGTCCCGGCAGAACAAGATGTAGGCCGCCCACAAAAGCGGATTGAACCAATAGACCGCCAGCAGCACAAAGCCCAGCGGCTTCCACCAGTGGTCCCGGCGGGCGATGTGCGCCTCTTCGTGGGCGATCACCGGGCCGCGGGCCTCCGCGGGCAGGGCCGTGGGAAGATAGATGCGGGGGCGGACCAGCCCAAACACAAAGGGGGTGGGCGCCCGGTCGCTTTCAAAGATATTGTCCCGCACCGGCACGGCCTCGGCCACCCGGCGGCGCAGCCGCCACCAGCTGACCAGGGTGTAAAGGCAAAGCGCCAGCACCCCCGCCGCCCACACCAGCGCCAGCAGGGGAATAATCACCTGCAAGGGGTTCGCGCTGGCGCCGGGAGAGGGGGTAAAGCTCTCGGTCACGATGGGGTTCACCACCCGGTCCACCGCGGCCACGCCGCTGTCAAGCGCCGGGGCGGGGGAGAGCATGATGTTTTCCGGCACCGTTTCGCCGCTGGGCAGAAGGCTCAGCGCGCTTTCCAGCGTGAAGGGGCACACAAGGCGGAACCCCACCAGCCCCCACAGCAGGACGCTGGCCCATCTGGGGCCCTTGCGCAGCAAAAGCCGCAGAACCAGCACCGCCAGCACCAGCCAGGAAGCGGCGATGCTGCGGTTCACAAGTTCAATGAACACATCCGCCATCCATTCAGCCATCGTGCTCAGCCTCCTCCCGGAACCGGTCGATCATTGCCTGCACCTCGTCCACTTCCTTTGCCGAAAGCTTGCGGTGCTTTGTGAAGGCTGCCACAAAAGCGGGCAGCGAGCCCTCAAAGGTCTTTTCCACCAGCTCGTCGATCTCTGCGGCCTGCACCTGGTCCTTGCTCACCAGCGAGGTCACGACGGTGTTCTCGTTTTTCAAAACGCCCCGCTCGCTCAGCCGCTTGATGACGGTGTAGGTGGTGGTGGGCTTCCAGCCAAGCTGCTCGCGGCACAGCTGCACCAGCTCGCTGCTCTTGACGGGCTCGTGCTCCCACAAAATGAGGCACAAGCGGTATTCACTTTCAAAAACCTTGGGCACTTCCATCGGGTTTCCCCCTTCTCTAATACGTTAGAGTTCCATATATAGTCTAACACGTTAGAGCACGTGTGTCAACCCCGCTGTACAGGATGGATTGACGCATCCCGTTGCCGCGTGGCATAATAAGCAAAAATGCGGAAGGAAAAGCACTATGACCAAAATACTATTTGTGTGCCACGGCAACATCTGCCGCAGCCCTATGGCCGAGTTCGTGATGAAGGACCTGGTGGCAAAAGCGGGCCTGGATGGACAGTTCACCATCGCCTCCGCCGCCACCAGCACGGAAGAGATCGGCAACCCGGTCTATCCGCCCGCCCGGCGGATGCTGGCGAGGCACGGCATCTCCTGCGCGGGCAAGACCGCCCGGCAGCTGCGGCGGGACGAATATGCCGATTGGGACCTGTTCATCGGCATGGACGCCGCCAACCTGCGCAACATGGAACGCATTTTCGGCGGCGACCCGGAGCATAAGATCCACGCCCTGCTGGACTACACCACCCGCCCCGGCGAGGTGGCCGACCCCTGGTACACCGGCGATTTCGAGAGCACCTGGCGGGATGTACAGGAAGGCTGCACCGGCCTGCTGCGCAGTTTGTCCGAGTGAAAAAGAAGGAAAAAAGGAGGCCGCAGTTCACTGAACCGCGGCCTCCTTTTGAGTGCTTAAGCGCAAAAAAACCACCAGCTCTGCTGGTGGAATAAAAACGGCTTTAGCCATAGACAAAAGAGGACCTCCCTGTAGAATAGGATGTGGGTTTGCCAACCACATTCAAAAAAACAGGGAG
>DWXV01000007.1 GCA_019119025.1 Candidatus Allofournierella excrementigallinarum | reverse complement strand
GCCCCTTAAGGGGCCGCCATGAGTCAGCAATGCAGTTGGCCGACCCATTCGTGGCCCCTTGAGGGGCGTTGTCTGTATTATGCCCTTCCAGGGCTTACTCAAGCCCCCGGCTTAGCCGGGGGTCCTGACTGATGCTTACACGTAGAACAGCATGGCGCTGTAGCTGGGCAGGGGCCAGTAGTCCCGGCCGCAGATGCCCTCCGCCGCGTCGGCGGCGGCGCGCAACGCCTGCATGGCGGGCAGCACCTGGTCGTGGTAGGCCTTGGCCTCCGCCAGCGCGTCGGTCATGGCCTCGGCGGCCTCCACCTGGGCCTCCAGGCGGTCGGCGGCGTCGCTCATGGCGTCGGTGTAGTTGGTCAGCTGGCGCAGGGCCTTCTCCTCCGCCTTGCAGCTGATGCCGGGGCAGGCGGCCTTCTTGGCGGCGATGCCGTTGGCCAGGCCGGTCATGTAGGCGCAGGCGGCGGGCACCAGCTGGCGGCGGGTCATCTCCATCATGGTGCCGGCCTCGATGTGGCGCACTTTGGCGTAGTTTTCCAGCTTCACCTCGTAGCGGCTGCGGGCCTCGGTCTCGCTGAGCACGCCCATCATGCGGAACAGCTCCAGGTTTTTGGGGGCGATCATGGCCTCCAATGCGTCGGAGGCGGCGGGGGTGGAGCCAAGGCCGCGGCGGGCGGCCTCCTCCTCCCACTCCTTGGAGTAGCCGTTGCCGTTGAAGATGACCCGCTTGTGGTCGCGGATGGTGCGCTTGACCAGCGCGATGACGGCGGTGTCGAAGTCTTCGGCCTGCTCCAGCTCGTCGGCATAGCCCTTCAGCTCCTTGGCCACCGCCGTGTTCAGCACGGTGTTCGGGTCGGACATGTTGGCGGAGGAGCCGGGCATGCGGAACTCGAACTTGTTGCCGGTGAAGGCGAAGGGGCTGGTGCGGTTGCGGTCGGTGGTGTCTTTCGCAAACTTGGGCAGCACGTCCACGCCCAGGTCGATCTTGGCGGCCTCGGGGGCCACATACTCGCTGTCGGAGGCGATGGCGTCCAGGATGGCGGCCAGGTCGTCGCCCACGAACACCGACACGATGGCCGGCGGCGCCTCGTTGCCGCCCAGGCGGTGCTCGTTGCCCGCCGAAGCGATGCACATGCGAAGCAGGTCCTGATACTCGTCCACCGCGCGGATGACGGCGGCGAAGAAGATGAGGAACTGGAGGTTGTCCATGGGGGTGTCGCCGGGGTCCAGCAGGTTCATGCCGGGGGCGCTCAGCGACCAGTTGTTGTGCTTGCCGGAGCCGTTGACCCCCTCGAAGGGCTTTTCGTGCAGCAGGCACACAAGGCCGTGCTTCGGGGCCAGGCGGCGCATGAATTCCATGGTCAGCAGGTTGTGGTCCACCGCCACGTTGCAGCGGTCGAAGAGGGGGGCCAGCTCGTGCTGGGCGGGGGCCACCTCGTTGTGCTTGGTCTTTGCGGCCACGCCCAGCTTCCACAGCTCCTCGTCCAGCTCGTGCATGAAGGCGCTCACCTCCGGGCGCAGCGCGCCGAAGTAGTGCTCCTCCAGTTCCTGGCCCTTGGCGGGGGCCGCGCCGAAGAGGGTGCGGCCGGTGAGGATGAGGTCCTCCCGCTGCTCGTAGTGCTCTTTTTTGATGAGGAAATACTCCTGCTCCAGCCCCACGGTCACGTCCACATGGGCGATGTCCTTGCCGAACAGCTTCAAAATGCGGCAGGCCTGGTCGCTCACCGCCTTCATGCTGCGCAAAAGGGGCGTTTTTTCGTCCAGCGCCTCCCCCGTCCAGCTGCAAAAAGCGGTGGGGATGCACAAAGTGCCGTCCTTCACAAAGGCGTAGCTGGTGGGGTCCCAGGTGGTGTAGCCCCTGGCCTCGGCGGTGGCCCGCAGGCCGCCGGAGGGGAAGCTGGAAGCGTCCGACTCGCCCCGCACCAGCTCCCTGCCGGAAAATTCCATGATGGCGGTGCCGTCCTTCATGGGGCTGATGAAGCTGTCGTGCTTTTCGCTGGTGATGCCGGTGAGGGACTGGAACCAGTGGGTGTAGTGGGTGGCGCCCTTCTCGATGGCCCAGTCCCGCATGAAGCTGGCCACCACGTTGGCCAGCTCGATGTCCAGCGGCTGGCCCTTCTGCAGGGTGGCCTTGAGGCTTTTGTAGGTGGCGGCGGGCAGCCGCTCCTTCATCACATGCTCGTTGAACACCAGCGAGCCGTACACTTCCTTCGGATTCGGATGGGGCATGGTCGGTTCCTCCCTGCCGCGGCGCGGCAAAAAAACTTATGTGATGAATTATACGGCGGCGCGGCGGGCGCTGTCAACGGTTTTTGCCGCCCTCACACCACCTGGAAGAGATAGAATTTGAGGTAGTTCGTTTCCTCCACGTTCCACAGGATGGGGTGGTCGGGGGCCTGCTGGCGGGCCTCGATCTGCCGCAGCTGCCGCCCGGCGTCCAGCGCCGCCTCGGCCAGCATGGCCTCGAACATGGCGGGGGTGGCAAAGTGGCTGCAGCTGGCGGTGGCCAGGATGCCGCCCCTTGGCAGCAGCTTCATGGCCCGGTAGTTGATCTCCTTGTAGCCCCGCATGGCGTTGGCCGCCGTTTTGCGGGCCTTGGTGAAGGCGGGCGGGTCCAGGATGATGAAGTCGTAGCCGTGCCTGCCCTCCAGGGAAGGCAGCAGGTCGAACACGTCGGCGCAGACGAAGTCCATCCGGCCCTCAAGGCCGTTGAGCACGGCGTTTTGGCGGGCCATCTCCACCGCCGCCCCGCTCACGTCCACCGCCGTCACATGCTCGGCCCCGCCGAAAGCGGCGTTCAGCGCAAAGCTGCCGGTGTGGGTGAAGCAGTCCAGCACCCGGCGGCCCTTCGCCAGCTGGGCCACCCGGCGGCGGTTGAGCTTCTGGTCCAGGAAAAAGCCCGTTTTCTGGCCGTTTTCCACGTCCACATGGTAGCGCACGCCGTTCTCGGTGATGATGGTCTCGGCCTTTTCCGGGTGGCGAAGGCCGGGCACCTCCAGCCAGCCCTTGCCCTGGGCCAGGCCCTCTTTTTCCCGCAGGCTCGCGTCGTTGCGCAAAAAGACCCCCTCGATGGCCTGGCCGCCGGCTTGCAGCGTCTCCACCAGCAGCCGGGCCAGCAGCTCGCGGCGCTTTTCCATGCCGTAGGAAAGAATTTGCACCGACAGGAGGGGCCCGAAGCGGTCCACCGTCAGGCCGGGCAGGCCGTCCGCCTCGCCGAACACCACCCGGCAGCAGGCAAGGTCCTCCGGCGGGTAGACGGCCTTGCGGTAGGCCCAGGCGTACTGGATGCGCCGCCGCCAGAAATCTTCGTCGAAGCGATCGTTGGCGTTGCGGCTCAAAAGCCGGACTCTGATCTTGCTGGCCTCGCTCAGAAGGCCGCTGCCCAGGTACCGCCCCTTGCGGCTGACCACGTCCACCACCGCGCCGTTTTCCGGCGGCGGGGCGGGGGCGGCGGCGATCTCGTCGGCGTAGACCCAGGGGTGGCCTTTCAGGATGGCGGCCTCGGCTTTGGGGGTGACGGTGTAGGCGGGATAGCATCGTTCAGTTTTCATAACAAGGGCTCCCTCGATATCGGTTGAAAACCGGTTATAATAATGGTACCATTTCAGTATAGCGGCTCGCGGGGCCCACGGCAAGGGCGAAGGGCCGGAAAAGGAGGCGCAGACCCATGGAGATCGAACGCAAATGGCTGGTGAAAGGCTGGCCCCGGGGGCTGGAACCGGTGCGCGCCCTGCGCATGCGCCAGGGCTACATCGCCCTGCGGCCCACCGTGCGCATCCGGGAGGAAGCGGACGAGGCGGGCGCAGAATATATCCTCTGCTTCAAGGGCAAGGCGGGGCCGGGGGGGCTTTCCCGCACCGAGATCGAAACGCCCATCGAGCGGGGGCTGTTCCTTCAGCTGGAGGAACTCATCGGCAAGCCCCTCATCCAGAAGGAACAGCGCCGCTACCCCCTGGCGGGCGGCCTCACCCTGGAGGTGAACCGGGTGGACGCGGGCGCCGAACACGAGTTTTTCTACGCCGAGGTGGAGTTTGCCTCGGAGGCCCAGGCCCTTGCCTGGAAGCCCGGCGCGCTGCGGGAGTATCTCGGCCGGGAGGTCACCGGCGAAAAGGGCCGGAGCATGGCCGACTACTGGGCAAAGACGAGAGGCGAGGGGTGAACCGCCCGCCCATGACAAAACCGCTCCGCGCAGCGCGGGGCGGTTTTTGCCGCCCGAAACAGGCACCCTTTTCCCCATTGCTGTATACAGTGGAGGAAAAGGGGGTCGAGGGAGTTGCACCGGATCGCGGCGGCTGTATGGATGGACCTTGTGCCCTGCCTGTGCACGGCGCTGGGCGCGGGGACGGTGTTTTTGACCGGGCGGCGCACTGCCGGCCCGGGGCGGGGGGCCATGGGGCTTTCGGCGGGCATCATGCTGGGGGCGGGGCTGTCCGGCCTGCTGCTGCCCGCCGCGGAAGAGGGCGGCTGGCCGGCGGCGCTGGCGGGCTTTTTTGCGGGCGCGGCGGCGCTGGCGGCCCTGGGCCCGGCGGCAGGGCGCGTCACCCGCAAGGGCGGCGCGGCGGGCCTTGTGCTGGCCAGCGCCTTTTACAACCTGCCCCAGGGCATGGCGGCGGGCCTTGCCGGGGCGCTGGCC
>DWXV01000006.1 GCA_019119025.1 Candidatus Allofournierella excrementigallinarum | reverse complement strand
GGGGCTCGGCGTGGGGGCGGGCGTCGCCTCCGGCGTGGGGGTGGCAGAGCCGGAACTGGGCGCGGAAGTGCTGCCGGGCTCATCCTCCGCAAACGCCACCGGGAAGAACAGCCGGCCAAAACCGCCCAGCACGCTGCTGAACGCGCTGTTCGCGGACACGGGCGCCACATAGGTGGCCTCCACGATGTACTCGCCGCCGTTTGCGTCCTTCTCGGTCTTGCTCACATAGTAGTTGGAGCGGGTGCCGTCCGCGTTCAGCAGCCATGCCTTGCCGCCTTCGCTCTGGGTGTTGCCGGACACGGCGTAGACCTTGGCCTTGACCTCTTCCTTCTTGCTGATGTTGGAATCATAGTCGTTGGCGGGCAGGGTCTCGGTGGGATCGAAGCCGTCGCTGGTCTCGTCGCTCAGCACGTTGTCGTCGGTGACGATGTCGCCGGCGCCCACTTCGCTCTCATCCTTGATCTTGTCCTTGACCGCCTCGGTGTCCACCTTGTACTCCACCTTCTCCTTCACCTTGGTGGTGACGGGTTCAGGCAGTATGTAGCCCTCGATCTCCGAGAGGCTCACAGTGTACTCGCCCACCGGCAGCTCCTCGATCAGCAGGGTGCCGGTCTTGGGGTCGATGTTGTAGGCCTCGGTGGGTTCCTGGGCCTTCGAGCTGGAAGCGCCCTTTTTGGAAGTGCTCTTGCTGGAGGCGGACTTATCCGCCTTGTAATCCACCACCACCTCGAACGCGACGCCCAGCACGGGCATGCCGCTCTCGGCGTCGGTGACGGTCACGCCCAGGGTCTGCTGCACCGCGGTGACCTCCAGCCCCAGCTGGATGGGCTCCGGGGTGGCCGTGGGTTCCGGCGTGGGCGACGCGGTGGGCTCCGGCGTTGCGGCGGCGCTGGGGGCCGAACTGCTCACAGACGAGCTGTTCGCCGCGGCGTTCACCGCCGTGAGGGCGATGCCCGCGCCGGTGCCCACCACCAGGATCATGGCGCAGCTGAGGGCCAGCACCGCCTTGTAAAGGGGCATGCGGCTCCAGAAGCTGCGGGTGAAATAGCGTGAAATATCTTTTCTGCTCATGCTTTGAATGGTTCCTCCGC
The DNA here is from genome assembly GCA_019119025.1 of Candidatus Allofournierella excrementigallinarum. Classification (GTDB taxonomy): domain Bacteria; phylum Bacillota; class Clostridia; order Oscillospirales; family Ruminococcaceae; genus Allofournierella_A; species Allofournierella_A excrementigallinarum. The sequence goes on along the minus strand of DWXV01000006.1, from coordinate 22,058 downwards.
GTATGTTTTTTCGCCGCCGCCAGGGCGGGAAAAGGCAGATCTTCGCATATGCGGTCTAATTATAGCATATCTGCCGACAAAGGTACATAAAATTCCACATTTTTCACAAAATATGTTGAAAGCCCTCCATCTCATGCTTCCTGCCACAGCGGGCAGTAACGGGCCACCAGCAGGTCCACGCAGGCGCCGTAGCTGGCCATGCCCAGGTCCTGGCCGTAGCTTTCCAGAAAAGCCGTGTACGTGTTTTCCGCCAGATCCGAGGCGGGGCTCTCGAAGGCCAGCCAGTACTCGTCGTTCCACAAAAGGTCCGCCGCGGGCCCCTCCTCCAGCCGCTGCCAGGCTTCCAGCCAGGCCGTGGGGTCAGCGGTGTAGAGGGCGTTGGACAGGTGCAGGAACCCGAACAGCCAGCCGGAATACTGCCAGAGCTCGTCGGCGCTGGCAAGGCAGGCGGCGATGCCCACAAAGTTCGCCTCCTGCTCGGGGGCCACGCCCCGCTGATGGGCCTGCTCATGGGCGATGGTCACCGGCAGAAAGACGTTGGGGCAGTGCATGTTGAGGGTGCTCTCGCCGGTGAAGGGGAAGATATAGCCGGTGAAGCCCGCCGCGCTCATGAACCAGGAATAGGCCGCGGGCTTTGGCTGCCGGGCCGGGCCGTCCAGGAAAGGGTATTCCTCCGCGAGGGGGGCAAGGCTGCCGGCGCCCGCCTCCATGATGGCCGCGCTGTCCGCCGCAAGGCGGCCGGAGCCGTCCCGCTCTACCAGCCGGCCGGTGCGGTTGGCCCCCTCTGCGAACCACAGGGTGGTGGCTTCCAGCGCCTCGGCGGTCACCGGCTCTGCCGCAAGGCCGCTCTTTTCACTGAAGGAAGCGGCGTAATAGTGCACGCCCCACAGCCAGCTCACCCCGGCCCAGATCCACACCGCCACCGCCGCCAGCCCCACCAGCCGGCGGGCCAGCACTCGGCGGCGCAGCTGCGCGCGCACCGTGGCAGCAGCCATGCCCAGCAGCCACACCCCCAGCGCCGTGCAGAGCGCCTCCGCCAGCGAGAAGGGCAGCGGGTCCGCCAGGGCGCTGACGGCCTGCCGCACGGCCATTGCAAGGGACGCCGCCGCGTCCATGGCCGCCCGGTCCTGCCGCAGCAGCAGAAACAGCCCCCCGGCCGCGCATCCCGCCGCCAGCAGGGCGCACATCGCCCGGTTTTGCGCCAGCCAGCGCCATGCCCGTTTGGCCCAGGTCTTCATCGTTGCGCCTCCCTTCGCCTTTTTTTCATTATACCCCCCTGCCCGGGCGGTGCGCAACGGCCGAAAAAATAATTTGAACTTCAAAACATCTTGACAAAGGGCGGCGGGCGTGGTACCATCAATTCGTTTGAACTTCAAAGTTTTTTGTTCGGACGGGAAAGAAGGTGCATTCGGTGACCGAAGCAGAGCAGAAGATCAACAGCTTTCTGGTGGACGTGTTCAACGACGTGCTGCGCCTGGAAGAGGACGACCTGGCCAAAGGGCCCTACAAAAATCTCTCGGTCAGCGAGATGCACGTGCTGGAGGCGGTGGACAGCGCCGCCGGCGGCGAGACCATGCGGGAGCTGGCAGCCCGGCTGCGGGTGACCGCCAGCACCCTGACAGTGGCAGTGAAAACGCTGGAGCAGAAGGGGTATCTTGTGCGATCGCGGGCCGAAGAGGACCGGCGCAGGGTCACGGTGACCCTTACCGGCGCGGCCCGCGGCGCGCTGGAGCGGCACGCGGCGTTCCACGAAAAGCTGGTGGACCGGGTGAGCCGGCGGCTCACCCCCGCGCAGATGGACCAGCTGGCAGACACCCTTGCGGCGCTCCACGGTTTTTTCACCGCCATCCAGTGAAACGGCGGCAGGCGCCGCCCCAACAGTAAGGAGACGATGTGACATGATCCGTATTCTGACCGATTCCACCTGCGACCTTCTGCCCGCCGAGGCGGCCCGCCTTGGGGTGGAGGTGGTGCCCCTGCAGGTGCGTTTTGAGGGAGGCGAGGTGTTCCGGGACGGGCTGGACATCACCCCGGACGAGTTCTATGCCCGGCTGGTGAAGTGCGACAAGCTGCCCACCACCAGCCAGCCCAGCCCCCAGGAGTTCATGGACCGCTTTGAAGAGGCCAAGGCCGCCGGCGACGAGGTGGTGGCCATCCTCATCAGCGGCCAGCTCAGCGGCACCTACCAGTCCGCCCGCATCGCCGCCGGCAGCTGCGAATACGACAAGATCCATCTGGTGGACAGTATGAACGCCACCCTGGGCGAGCAGCTGCTGGTGCGCCTGGCGGTGCAGATGCGCGGCGAGGGCGCCACCGCCGCCGAGATCGTGGCCGAGCTGGAGCGCCGCCGGATGGATGTGCGCCTTGTGGCCGTGGTGTACGATCTGAAGTACTTCCGCAAGGGCGGCCGCCTCACCGGCGCCCAGGCGCTGGCGGGCAGCCTTCTGGGCGTGAAGCCGGTGGTGGCCGTGCGGGACGGCAAGGTGGGCCTTGCGGGCAAAGCCCGGGGCATGCCCGGCGCCTATGTGGCGCTGTTCAAGCTGATGGACGCCGAAGGCGGCCTGGACGAGGCCATGCCTTATATGATCGGCTACACCGCCCACCGCAAGGCGGCGGAGCCCATCCACCGCTATCTGACCCAGAACCTGGGGCTGGAAGCGCCCCTGTGCCGCCACATCGGAACCGTCATCGGCACCCACGCGGGCCCCGGCGCGGCGGGCGTGGCCTTCTTTGCCAAAAACCCCGGCGGCGCTGCCGCTGAATGAGCTTTCCTCCTTAGCTTTGGTGTATTTATAAAAAGGAGCGCGGCTCCGCTGCCCGAAAGGGCGGCGGGGCCGCGCCCCTTTTTTTGCAAAGAAGAACTCCCCGGGCCGAAAGCCCGGGGAGTTCTTTGGCGTAAACGTTATTTGCCCTGCCGGCGCTTTTCACCCTCGATGAGGCGGGCGGTGACCTCGTCCACCTGCTCGGTCAGCTGGAAGTTCTCGGCCAGCTTGCTCTCCTCCATGCCCTCGTAGGCGGCTTCGCCCCTGAAGGCGGCCTTGAGCATGATGGGAGTGAAGACGGCGCAGCACACCACCAGGATGATGATGGGCCCGAAGAAAACGGGGTTGATGATGTTCATGGCCAGCCCCTTGTTGGCCACGATCAGGGCCACCTCGCCGCGGCATGCCATGCCGCAGCCCACCTGCACGCACTGGCGGCCCCTGAAGCCGCACAGCTTCGCGCCCAGGCCGCAGCCGATGAGCTTGGAGCCGATGCCCACCGCCACCAGGGCGATGGTGAACAGCAGGATCATGCCGTCCATCCTGGGCAGTTCCACCCCGATGCCCAGGTTGGCAAAGAACACCGGGGTCAGCAGCAGGTAGGCCAGAGGGGTGAACTTGCTGGCGGTGTAGGCGCCCTTTGGGGTGGTGGCCACGATCAGGCCGGCGGCAAAAGCGCCGATGATGTCCGCCACGCCGAACCACTCCTCGGCGGCCCAGGCCATGAAAAGGCAGAGCACGAAGGCCAGGATGGGATAGCGGCGCAGGTCGCGGTTGCGCACCTTGGTCTCGTACCAGTTCAGCGCCTTGCTGGCCAGAACGCCCAGCACGCCCGCGAACAGGAAGAACAGCAGGATCTTTGCCAGCACCAGCACGATGTTCACATCCGCGCCGGCCATGCTGGTGACCACGGTCAGGCAGACAAGGCCCAGCACGTCGTCGATGAGGGCGGCGGCCAGGATGGCGTTGCCCACCTTGGTGGACAGCTTGCCCAGCTCTTTCAGGGTCTCCACGGTGATGCTCACCGAAGTGGCGGTGAGCACAACGCCCAGGAACAGGTCCTGCAAAAGCTTGCTGCCGGGCATGGCCAGCTCGCCGGTGTTGAAGATGAACATCAGCCCGGTGCCCATGGCCAGCGGCACCAGCACGCCTGTCATGGCGATCACAAGGCCCGCCTTGCCGGTCTGCTTGAGCTCGTTCAGGTCGGTGCCCATGCCCGCGCTGAACATGATGACGATCACGCCCAGCTCCGCCACCTGCGACAGAAAGTCGCTGGGCTGGATGATGTTCAGCACCGCGGGGCCCATCACAAGGCCGGCCACCAGCGCGCCCACCACCTGAGGCATCTGCAGCTTGCCGGTGAGCATGCTCAGCGCCTTGGTGGCCAACAGGATCAGGGCGAGGTCCGCCAGATATCCGTAGGTCATTTTTCTCTCCTCCTCAAAGAAAAAAGCGGCCCCGCCTCGGGACGGGGCCGCCGCGGTCACAAAGACCTATTATACACGGTTTGCATGGGAACGCAAGGGCGGGGCCCTGTTTTCACTGCCCCGATCGTCCGCTTTTTTGTTCCGCCTGCTTCCGGCGCAAAAACTCAAAGGCCTGCCGGGCCTGTTCCGGGTTCTCGAAGCCCCGCTTGGGGATGGCGGTGATCATGTTGCCCTCAAAGCGCAGGAAGATGTAGTTTTCGTCCTGGGCCACCTTGTTCAGGCTGGCGTAGGGCCGGTAGCTGCACAGCGCGCCGCTGGTGGAGGTGAAGCCGCTGCGGCCCAGCACCACCCAGCCGGGGGTGGAAAGGCGCTGGGCCTGCTCGCCTTCCACCTGGCGCTTGATCGCGCCGCGCTGCGCCGCCGGAGACCGGGCCCCCAGCGCCAGGGCCAGCACCGCCGCCATGGCGGCCATGGCCACCGCCAGCGCCGCGTCGCCGGTGGCCACCGCGGCAGCCACCTCCAGAACGGAAGCGACCAGCAGCACCCACAGCAGCACCAGCCGGCCCTTGCCGATGGGGTTCAGCAGCCGGTTGGCCGCGCAGTAGGCGGGCAGCACCTCTTCCGGGCGCAGCATCTGGGGCGCGGCGAACATCTGCGTCTCCCCCTCGGGCAGCGGCGGGCAGGGCGGCAGAACGCGCCCCTCCTGCTCCCCTGCCGTCTGCCGGGCCGATTCCTCATACAGGCGGGCCTTGGCCAGCGCGGCGCACCGTTCGAACTGGGCGGCGGCGGCCTTCATCCCTTCCGGCCCGTTAAAGGCGGGCGCGGGCAGCGCCAGCATCTTTGCCCCGCCGTAGAGGTGGACCAGCAGGCCCTCGGGATACTGCTCCACCTTCTGCACCACCGACGGATCGCTGGCCTCCTGAAGCCCGGCCCGCACGGTGAGCAGTTTTTCCTCGTCCAGGTGCACCCGCCACTGGCCCAGGGGCGAAGCCCCCAGCTTCTTCTGCCGGCGCAGCACGCCGGCGGCAATGGCCCGGGGCCGGCTTCGCAGGAACGCCCAGAAAGTGAGCGCCAGCAGCACTGCCGCCAGCGCCGCATACAGCGCGCCGCCCACCGGGTCGAACTCGTCGTAAAAATAGCCGGGGCGCATCATCTTCTGCACCGCCTGCACGGCGATCCACACGCCCAGCGCGCCGGTGATGACCCCCAGCGCCCGCAGCAGACGGCCGGAAGCCTTTTCCTGGCGGTACTTCTTGGCGTAGAGCGCCAGCGCCGCCTGTTCGGTCAGTTCAAAATTCCAATCCATCGGTTTTTCCCTTCTTTCCCTTCGGCGGCTTTTGCGCCGCCGGTCATGTTCCGTTGCTTACAGTTCCTTGCCGAAGGCCCGCTGCACCGCCAGCAGCACCCCGGCGCGGCTGGCCGCAAGGTTCAGCCCGCCCTGGAGATAAACGGTGTAGGGCGCGCGCATCGGCCCGTCGCAGGAGAGCTCGATGCTGCTGCCCAGGGTGAAGGCCCCGGCGGCCATGATGACCTGGTCGGTGTAGCCCGCCATGGCATAAGGCTCGGGGGCAACGTAGCTGTCCACCGGGCTGCCCGCCTGCACCCCCTGGCAGAAGCCCACCAGCGCTTCTCCGGTGCCCGCCTCGAAGCTGGTGATGATGTCGTTTCTCGGCTCGGTGTAGCGGGGGATGGGGTTTTTGCCCAGCAGCTCCAGCAGGCAGCTGGAGTAGATGCTGGTCTTCACCGCCTCGGCGGTGACGCCGGGGGCGTAATAGAGGCCCAGATACAAACTGCGCAAAGAATCCAGCGTGCAGCCCAGCTCCCGGCCGGTGCCGGGGGCGGTGAGCCGGTGGCCGCATTGTTCCACCAGGTCTGCCCGGCCGGCGATGTAGCCGCCGGTGGGGGCGATGCCGCCGCCGGCGTTTTTGATGAGGCTGCCCACGATGAGGTCCGCCCCCACGCTCACCGGCTCGGCGGTCTGGGTGAAGGTGCCGTAGCAGTTGTCCACCAGCACGATGACGTCGGGGTTGGCGGCCTTGGCGGCCTGCACCACCCTGCCGATGGTCTCCAGGTCAAAGGCGGCGCGGCTGGAATAGCCCCGGCTGCGCTGCACATGGCACACCTTCGCGTTCGCGGCCTTCTTCGCGATGGCCTCCAAATCCGGCGCGCCGCCCTCCAAAAGGGGCACCTCGTCGTATTTCACGCCGAACTCCGCCAGGGTGCCGCAGCCCCTGCCCGCGCCGCCGATGCCGATGACCCCTTCCAGCGTGTCGTAGGGGCGGCCGGTGGCGGCCAGCAGGGTATCCCCCGCCCGCAAAACGCCAAAGAGGGCCACCGTCAGGGCGTGGGTGCCGGAGAGGAAGTGGGGGCGGCACAGCGCGTCCTCGGCCCCCACCACCTGGGCGAAGAGGGCGTCCAGCTTGTCCCGCCCGGCGTCGTCGTAGCCGTAGCCGGTGGTGCCCACCAGATGGGTGGCGGCCACCTTCTGGCCGGTGAAGGCCCTGAGCATCTTCACCTGGTTGTAGTCGCGGATGGCGTCCACCTTCTCAAAAAAGGGGCGGCAAAGCTCCATGGCCTGCCTGTCCAGCTCCAGAAGGCGGGGGGAAAAGTCGAAAAATTCTTCCAGCATTTTTGTATGTACAGTCCTTTTCAGTCGTTTTCGGGGGCGGCGTGACCGTAGGTCAGCCCCCGCTGTTCAAAGCCAAGTTTTTCGTAAAAGCCCTCCGCGCCGGGGCGGGCCACCAGGCAGACGGCCCTGCCCTGCCCGCAAAACCGCCGGGCCAGGGCGCACACCAGCGCGCCGGCGCAGCCTTTGCCCCGGAAGGCGGGGGCTGTTTCCACCGCGCTGAGCAGGGCGGCGTTTTCGGTGACGGCGTAGGCGCCGGCGGTGGCCGCCGTCACGCCGTTTTCTTCCAGCGTCCAGATCCGGGCCAGGCCCCGGTTGCGCAAAGCGCACGCCTCAGCATAAAAGGTGTCGGCGCCCTGGCGGTCGCGGTGGGCGGCCAGGCTCCCGCCGCCCCACAAAAACTCCGTCACCCCCAGCAGGGAGGGCGATTCGTTCAGCAAAAAGCCCTCTGGCAGCGGCTTTTCCTTCGGGCCCTTCGCCGGGGCGTGAAAGACGCGAAAGGCCGCGTCCTGCCGCCAGCCGGGCAGCGGGCCGGGGCAGGCTGTCTTGAGCCGCCGGGCCCCCAGGACCTTCAGCAGCAGGGCCGCTTCCTCGCCATCGGCGCTGCCGCAAAGCAGGGCGGAGGCCCCCCGCACCGCCAGTGCGAAGGAGGGCTCCCCCTCCCCGCCGGTGTAGAACCTCCAGCCGCTGCCGGGCAGCCTGGAAAAGGCGGCGAAGCGCGCCGCCGTTTCCACCGCCACCGGGTCGCAAGGGTCCGCCAGCGCCGCCGCAAAGCGGGCGGCGTCGGCGGCCGACTCCACCAGGCGGATCACAGGGCGTTCACCAGTTCCTTGAAGTGGCGGCCCCGCGCCTCAAAGTTGGGATAGAGGTCGAAGCTGGCGGAGGCGGGCGAGAGGCTCACGATGTCGCCGGGCTTTGCGGCGGCGCGGGCTTGGTCCACCGCTTCCTTCATATCCCTGGCGTGAAGGATGACAAGGCCGCTCCCGGCAAAGCCGGGGCACTGGCGCACCGCCTTTTCGATCTTGGGGCCGGTGGCGCCCATCAGCACCAGCACCTTCACATGCTCCAGAATTTCCGGGGCCAGGGGCTCGTAGGGGATGTTCTTGTCGTAGCCGCCGGCGATGATGATGATCTTCTGGTCGAAGCTGCGCAGGCCGGCGATGGTGCGGGTGGGGCTGGAGGCGATGGAGTCGTTGTACCACTGCACCCCGTCCAGCAGGCGCACCGGCTCGATGCGGTGCTCCACACCCGTGAAGGTGCGGGCAGTCTCGGCCATGGCGCTCACCGGCACCCGGCCCCACACCGCGGCGATGGCCGCCAGCAGGTTCTCGATGTTGTGCAGGCCCCGCAGCTTCACCTCGTCCTTCGAGACCACCGGGGTGACCGTGCCGTTCTCGGCCATGCAGAGCATGCCGTCGGCGCGCAGGAACGCGCCGTTGTCGGTCTCATGCAGGCGGGTGAACCAGCACTGGCTGCCCTTGCAGTCGGCGGCCATGGCGCGGGTGATGCCGTTCTCATAGCCCAGCACGGCTTTGTCCGCCGGGGTCTGCCACAGCAGGATGTTGCGCTTTGCGTCCACATACTCCTGCATGTCCTTGTGGTGGTCCAGGTGGTTGGGGGTCACGTTGGTGACCACCGCCACTTTGGGGCTCTTGCGCATGCTGATGAGCTGGAAGCTGGAAAGTTCCACCACCGCTTCGTCCTCAGGTTCGATCTCGGCCAGGATGGGCAGCAGCGCCCGCCCGATGTTGCCGCCGAGATGCACCTTTTTCCCTGCCGCGGTGAGCATGGCCGCGATGAGGCTGGTGGTGGTGGTCTTGCCGTCCGAGCCGGTGACGGCGGTGATGCGGCAGGGGCAGTAGTCGAAGAACAGCTCCATCTCGCTGGTCACGACGCTGCCCGCCGCCTTTGCCGCCTGCAAGGCGGGGGTGTAGTATTCAAAGCCCGGGGTGCGCAGGATGACCTGCTGGCCCGCGAGGCCGTCCAGATAATGTTCGCCCAGAGACAGGCGCACGCCCAGCTGTTTGAGCGTTTCGGCGTAGCCGCCGAAGTCCTCCAGCCGCTTTTTGTCGCAGAGGGTCACCTCGGCGCCCATGGCGCAGAACTGCCCGATGAGGGCCTTGTGGCTGACCCCCGCGCCGATGAACGCAACCTTTTTGCCCCGCAAAGACGCGGCCAGGGCCTCGCTGTCTTTCTGCATCTTCGCAACACAGCCTTTCCTTCCCAAAAAGTGCCGCCGGGCGGCGAAAGCGCCCGGGAACGGTTATCTTATTCATTATAGTCACTTTTGGCCGCAGGCGCAACCAAAGCGGCCCGCGGCGGGGCAAAAAAGGGGGCCGCAAAGGCCCTTTTTCAGCGGTTTTCGGCCCACCGGCGAAAAAAGAGTGAAAATTCGCGGCCCGGTTTGAATTTTCCGCAATTTTTTGATAGGATTAAAACGTATATCCTCGGGCGGTGAAAACATATCCATGTTCTGATCGTCTTACAATAAAAACGAAAGAAAGGGGGCGCGCCCCACGAAAAAGCTCAAACTGCTTTTGCTGGCCGGCCTTGCCGCGCTTTGCCTCACCGGCTGCGGCAGCCAGATCGAATTCACCTGGGCCATGGAGCGGGTGCCGGGCAACCTTGACCCTCAGCTTGCGTGGGAGAGCCCCGAGCTGATCGCGGTGACCAACCTTTACAGCGGGCTGTTCCGCCTGGACGAGGCAGGCGAGCCGGCGCCCGACTGCGCCGAGAGCTGGACCGTGAGCGAGGACGGCCTCACCTATACCTTCACCCTGAAAGAGGGGCTGGGCTACACCCAGAACCGGGGCGGCGAATCGGAGTATGCGCTGACGGCGGCGGACTTTGTGTTCGGCCTGCGGCGGGTGTTCCGCACCGAGACGCGCAGCCCCTACACCAGCACCTACGCCGCCATCAAGAACAGCGCCGAAGTGCTGGCGGGCGTCATGGACGAGGCAGCGCTGGGCGTGAGCGCGCCGGACGAGCGCACGGTGGTCATCCAGCTGGACCAGCCGGACCCCCAGCTGCTCTACAAGCTGGCGCTGCCGGGGGCGATGCCCTGCAACGAGGAATTTTTTGAGAGCACCGAGGGCTCCTATGGGCTGACCCGCGCCGCCACCATGGGCAACGGCAGCTTTTACGTTTACAACTGGAACGACAACGGCCTGTTTTTGCGCCGGGAGGCAAACGGCGACGCGGTGACCGCCCTGCGGCTGGTCATCAACGCCACCGGCGAGGCCGAAGCGGGCAGCGGCAGCTCCTCCACTGCCGGCGAGACCCTGTGGGGCGAGGCGCTGGTGAAGGAGGGCGGCGCCACCGCGGCCCTGAGCGAGACCTTGAGCGCCGACGGGCTGGACTCCATCCCCTACACCGCCACCACCTGGGTGCTGCTGTTCAACTGCGGCGACGAGACCCTGGCCCAGCCCCTCATCCGCGAGGCGCTGGCGGCCAGCGCCCAGGGCGCGGCGGTGGAGCTGCCGGAGGGCTTTGAAGCCGCCGGCGGGCTCATCCCCCCCGCCGTGACCGTGCAGGGCGAGAACTACCGGGAGGCAGCGGACGGCACGCAGCCTGCCTTCGGCAGCGCCGTGGACCTGTGCCGCGAGGGGCTTGCCGCCCTGGGCCTCTCCCGTTTTGAGAACATCACCCTGCTGGCGCCGGAGGGCAGCGGCTACCTGCAGCTGGCCCAGGCCGTCAACCAGCAGTGGCAGAAGGACCTGGGCGCCTTCTCCGCCTACTTCCCGGTGGAGCAGGCCTCGCTGGAGGAAGTGAACGCCCGGGTGGCCTCGGGGGATTACCAGATCGCCCTGCTGCCCCTCTCCCTTTCCAGCGATTCCGCCGCTGAACTGCTGCGCGAGGCCGCCGGCCTTGCCGGTTGGAGCGACAGCGGCTGGCAGCGCCGGCTGGACGCGCTGTTCGCCGACGGCACCCACACCGCCGATGACGTGGCCGCGCTGGAGCGCGCTCTTCTGGAGAGCGCCTGCGTCACGCCCCTGTGGTTCCAGACCAAGGCCCTGCTGGTGCAGCCGGAGGTCCAGGGGCTGGTGTTCCGGCCCTTCGGCCCGGTGCTGGACCTGACAAACGCCGCCATCGCCCAGTAAACCAAAGGAGGCAAACCGCCATGGACTGCAAACATTCCGCCGACGTGAACCGCCGTCTGGCCCGCATCAGCGGCCAGGTGAACGGCATCCGGGAGATGGTGAACGAGGGCCGCCCCTGCGACGAGCTGCTCATCCAGCTTTCCAGCGTGAGCAGCGCCGTGACCCAGGTGGCAAAGCTCATCCTCACCGAGCATCTGACCCACTGCGTGTTGTCCGACTGCGACGAGGACACCCTGGCCCGGCTGGAAGAAGCCATCGACCAGTTCGCAAAGCTGAAATGAACAAAAAAGGGCCGCCCCGCGGGGCGGCTCTTTTTGCTGTTACAGGGCGGCCAGGGCGGCGTCCAGGCGGGCGAGGGTCTCCTCCTTGCCCAGCATGGCGGCCAGGTCGGTGCCGCCGCCGGGGGTGCGCTGCTTGCCGGAGAGGGCGATGCCCAAAGGATAGAGCAGCCAGCCGTTCTTGACTTCCATCTGCTCCGCCAGGGCCTTGCAGGCCTCGAAGATGGCGTCCTTGTTCCACCCGTCCAGCCCTTCCAGCACCGGCTTCAGGGCCGCAAGGGCGGCCTTTGCGGTCTCGGGGGTGGTCTTCTGCTTCTTGTTGGCGTAGAGCTCGGGGCCAAAGGGCAGCGGCGCGTCGAAGAAGTCCAGCTGCCCGGGAATTTCGCCCAGCACCTCGCAGCGGGGCTGGAGGTTTTGGCACAGCAGGTCCCGGTCGATGGGGCGGTGCACCGCCTGATCGATCCAGGGGTCGGCCATCTTGCGGAACTCTTCGGGGGTCAGGCGGCGGATGTACTCGGCGTTGATGGCCCGCAGCTTGAGCGGGTCAAAGATGGCCGGGCTCTTGCTGATGCCGCTCTCGTCGAAAATTTTGCACATCTCTTCCAGGGTGAAGATCTCCTGCTCGCCCTTGGGGCTCCAGCCCAGCAGCAGGATGTAGTTCAGGATGGCCTCGCTGAGGTAGCCCTTGGCCACCAGATCCTGGTAAGAGGCGTCGCCGTTGCGCTTGGAGAGCTTCGCGTGGGCGTCTTTCATCACCGGCGGGCAGTGGATGTACACCGGCACGGGCCAGCCGAAGGCCTCGTAGAGCAGGTTGTACTTGGGGGTGCTGGACAGATACTCCGAGCCGCGGATGACGTGGGTGATGCCCATCAGGTGGTCGTCCACCACGTTGGCGAAGTTGTAGGTGGGCATGCCGTCCGCCTTGATGAGGATCTGGTCCTCCAGTTCGGCGTTGTTCACCTCGATGTGGCCGTAGACCGCGTCGTCAAAGCCGGTGACGCCCTCGGTGGGGCACTTCTGGCGGATGACATACGGGACGCCCGCCGCCAGTTTTTCCGCCACCTCTTCGGGGCTTAAGTCCCGGCAGTGGCGGTCATAGTGGCCCACCGCCTCGCCGGCGGCCTTCTGCTGCTCGTGCAGCTGCTCCAGGCGCTCAGGCGAGCAGAAGCAGTAATAGGCCTTGCCCTCCTTCACCAGCTGCTCGGCGTACTGCTTGAACATGCCCATGCGCTCGCTCTGCACATAGGGGCCCACCGGGCCGCCCACGTCGGGGCCTTCGTCCCAGGTCAGGCCGGTCTGGCGCAGGGTGTCGTAGATGATGTCCACCGCGCCTTCCACATAGCGGCCCTGGTCGGTGTCTTCAATGCGGAGGATGAACGCCCCGTCGGGGGCGCTGCGGGCCTTGAGGTAGGCGTAGAGGGCGGTGCGCAGGTTGCCCACGTGCATGTAGCCGGTGGGGCTGGGGGCAAAGCGGGTGCGGACGGAATTGTTCAGCATGATGCCATTACTCCTTTTAAAAACGGCGGCGGCGCGCGCCAGGCCGGGCTTTTCTCTGTTTCATTCTAATCGCTCGAGGGCGCTTTGTCAATTTGCCGATTTGCAAACGGGCCGTCTTTTCCTTATAATAGGTATGTTCCCGTGCGGCCTGCCGGGCCGCCCCCTCTACGACAGGAGTTTTGACCGATGAATTTTATCTCTCTTTCCTTTTTGGGCTTCGGCGTTGTGCTGTTCGCCCTGTGGTGGGCGCTGCCCGGCCCCTTTCGCCCCTGGGTGCTGGCGGCGGCCAACGTGTACTTCGCTTTGAGCTTTGGCGCCCAGGCGCTCACGGCGCTGGCGCTCATCACCGCCGCCGGCTGGCTCTGCGGCCTGTGGATGGCCCACGGCGGCGGCAAGGCCGCCCTGGCGGCGGGCGTGCTGGCCGGGGTGCTGCCCCTGGCGTGTTTCAAATACCTGCCCGCGCTGGCGGGCCGCTGGCAGGCGCTGGCCGCCTTTGCGGGCCTGCTCATGCCGGTGGGCATCAGCTTCTTCGTGTTCAAGAACATCACCTATCTGGCGGCGGTGTACAAAGGGACCCTTGCCGCCGAGAAAAACCCCCTCTACTGCTTTGCCTACACCGGCTTTTTCGCCCAGCTCACCAGCGGGCCCATCCAGCGGGCGGAGAGCCTTCTCCCCCAGCTGAAAAGCCCGCCCGCCTTTGACCGGGCGCTGGCGCTCTCCGGCTGCGTGCGGCTGTGCTGGGGCATCTTTCTGAAAAAGTGCCTGGCGGACCATTTCGCCGCCTACTACAACGCCCTCTACCAGCCGGACCACTACTACGCCTTGGGCATCGTCTGGTCGCTGGCGGCCTATTCCCTCTACATTTATTTCGACTTCGCCAGCTATTCCCAGCTGTCCATCGGGGTTGCGAACCTGCTGGGGCTGCGGTGCGAAGAAAACTTCCTCAGCCCCTACCTCTCCCGCAGCGTGGGCGAGTTCTGGCGGCGCTGGCACATCAGCCTTTCCAGCTTTCTGCGGGACTATATCTACATCCCCCTGGGCGGCAGCCGCAACGGCGTGCCGGTGCTCATCCTTGCCACCATGGCCACCTTCCTCGTCTCCGGCGCGTGGCACGGCGCGGCGCTGGGCTTTGTGGTCTGGGGCGGCCTGCACGGCGTGTATCTGCTGGCCGGGCGGGCCACCCGCGGCGCGCGGGAAAAGGCCTGGGGCCTTCTGCGCCAGAAACCGGGCAGCCCGGCGCGCAGCGTGGTGAGCTGGGCCGTGACCCTGGTGCTGGTCTGCTTTGCCTGGATCTTCTTCTTCAGCGGCGATGTGGGCCAGGTGCGGCTGCTGATGAGCTATCTTATCCAGCCCATGCCCCTCAGCGCCCAGTACCTGAAAGAGAGCTTCACCCAGCTGGGCTACACCACCGCCATCCTGGCGCGGCTGGGCCTGTTCGCCCTGGCGGCCTTCGGGGTGGATTTTGCCGCCCGCAAAGAGGGCTTCGGCCGCTGGGCCGCCGCCCGCAAGGGCTGGGTGCAGGCGATCTTCTGCTACGCCTGCATCTTCGCCACCCTGTTCTGGGGCGCGTCGGGCACCTTGCAGAACATCTATTTCCAGTTTTAAAAGGAGGCGCGGGATTTGAAACGGTTTCTTTTCATCGTGGCGCTCTTCCTCGCGCCCGTCGCTTTGTTCGTGGGCCTCTTCGCCGGCGCCGTCTACGCCAGCGGCGAGTGGCGCACCGAGGAGGAGATCGCCGCCAGGGTGGCGGCGGGCGAGCCGGCTTTCCTGGGCCTTGCCTACCGGGACAACACCCGTTACTACAAGCATCTGGTGGCAAACGGCCTGGGGGCGGACCTGCTGGTGCTGGGCACCAGCCGCAGCATGCAGTTCCACAGCGAGTTCTTCACCACCGGCAGCTTCTACAACGCCGGCGGCGGCGCGGCCTATGTGAACGAGTTCCAGTTCTTCCTGGAGCAGCTGGACGAGGACAAGCTGCCCTCCACCCTCATCATGGTGCTGGACCAGTACTTCTTCAACGGCGCCTGGGTGGGCACCGGCGGCATGCCCGAGGCGTTTGATTACAACCACTATGAATTCTCGATGCGTTCGGCGCTGCCCGAGGCCATCCGTGGCTGGGTGCAGGGCAAGCTGACCCTGCGGGCCGCCTACTCCGCCCACCCGGACGTCTACGGCATGGCCGCCGTGGGCCGGGGCAGCGGCTTCAACCCCGACGGCAGCTACTGCTACGGCACCCTGCTGGACCACCCGGACCAGGGCACCGACGTGGGCTTCCACGACACCTTCGACCGCATCCTCAAGGGCACCGACCGCTTTGAGTACGGCGAGTACGTCTACGAGCGGAGCACCGAGGTCATTCAATCGCTGCTGGCCTGGTGCAATGAGCGCGGCATCGAGGTGGTGCTCATCGTGCCGCCCTACGCCCCCAGCGTCTATGAGCGGATGGCCGAAAGCGGCAACTACGGCTACTTCGACTGGATCATGCCCGTCCTCACCGAGCTGTGCGAGCCCTACGGCTACGAGGTGTACGACTTCTCCTACATGCCCGACACCCTGGACGAGGAATATGTGGACGGCTACCACGGCAGCGACCGGGTCTACGCCCGCCTTGCGCTGCATCTGGCCGAGGAGAGCGAGACCCTGGCGGGCCTCATCGACACCGGCTATCTCCAGCGGGCCCTGGCCCCTTCCTCCAGCCCCCTGCGGCTGGCTGAATAACGCCCTTGCGCCGCCGCTTTGCCAGGTATATAATGAATAGAAATCTCCCGGGCGCGGCCCGGCAGCAGAATCGAGGTTTTATCAATGAGCGATCAAATGGAACGCAAAAAACGCATTCTTTCCGGCATCCAGCCCACGGGCACCTTCACCCTGGGCAACTACATCGGGGCGGTGCGCAACTGGGGCAGCCTGCAAGAGGATTTCGAGTGCCTTTACATGGTGGCCGACCTGCACTCGCTGACCGTGCGCCAGGAGCCCGCGGCCCTGCGCCGCCAGACCCGGGAGGCCGCCGCCATGCTGCTGGCCGCCGGCATCGACCCCAAGGTGAGCCTGCTCTTTGTGCAGAGCCATGTGCCCGCCCACGTGCAGCTGAGCTGGATCCTCAGCTGCAACACCCAGTTCGGCGAGCTGTCCCGCATGACCCAGTTCAAGGACAAAAGCGCCAAGCACGCCGACAATGTGAACGCCGGCCTGTTCACCTACCCCGCCCTGATGGCCGCGGACATCCTTGTCTACAACGCGGACCTTGTTCCGGTGGGCGTGGACCAGAAGCAGCACCTGGAGCTGGCCCGCAATGTGGCCCAGCGCTTCAACAATCTCTACAGCCCCACCTTCACCCTGCCCGAGCCCTACATCGGCAAGACCGGCGCCAAGATCATGAGCCTGCAGGAGCCGGACAAAAAGATGAGCAAGAGCGACTCGAACGCCAACAGCTTCATCCTGATGACCGACGACGCGGACACCATCCTGCGCAAGTGCAAGCGCGCCGTGACCGACAGCGACGGCGTGGTGCGCGCCGGCGACGGCAAGCCCGGCGTGACCAACCTGATGAGCATCTACTCCTCCCTCACCGGCAAGACCTTTGCCGACATCGAAAAGGAATTCGAGGGCCAGGGCTACGGCGTGTTCAAGGAAGCCGTTGCCGGCAGCGTCATCGACGCCTTCCGGCCCATCCAGGCCGAGTACGCCCGCATCCTGGCGGACAGGGAGTATCTCGACGGCGTGCTGAAAGAGGGCGCCGCCGCCGCCAGCCGCATCGCCGACCGCATGGTGGCCAAGGTCTACAAAAAGGTGGGCCTGGTGCAGCTGTGACGCGCCGCTTTTCCGCTTTTCCCGCCGCGCTCCGCCCCGGAGCGCGGTTTTTGTTCACAAAAATTTCGCATTATTCCATTTTTACCATATATTGACATTTTACTCCTTTTGCGGTATAATTGTGTCACAAAATTCCCGAATGTATATTGAGACCCGTTTGAAAAAGGAGAAACACCATGAAATCCACCGGTATCGTGCGCAAGATCGACGGCCTGGGCCGCGTGGTGCTGCCCATCGAGCTGCGCCGCCTGATGAGCCTGGAAGACAACGCCTCTCTGGAGATCTTTGTGGACGGGGATGAGATCGTGCTGAAGAAGTACCAGCCCGCCTGCATCTTCTGCGGCGAGGCCAAAGGCGTGGTGGCCTTTGAGGGGCGCAACATCTGCCCCGCCTGCCGCAAGAAGATCGGCAGCCTGTAAAGCGGCCTGCCTTTCCCCCGAAAAAGCAGAAAGCAGCCCCCTGCCCGCGCGATGCAGGCAGGGGGCTGCTTTTGTTTTGTGCTGCGGGGGCGTTTCAGCGCACCCGGTCGATGCGGCTCTCGCTGTTCTTGATGAGGTTGAACAGGCTGGTGGCGTAGAGGGGATATTCCTTGGAGAGGCTCTCGGTGGTCATGGCAAAGCAGGAGGTGTCCTTGAGGGCCGGGCCGCTGCCCATGTTCTCGCCCTCCAGCGCCGCCTTCACGTTGGCGTGAGCAGCGCTCATGGCAGCGGCGGAATAGCCCTGCCAGCGGCCCCGGCTCACCCGGAACATGCTCTCGGCGTTCTTGGGCGCCGCGGAATAGACCAGGCGGAACATGTTGTAGACCGCCAGCATCAGATAGGCGCTCACCTCGCTGACCAGCCCTTTGTCCGGGCAGGCGGCCAGCTTGCTGAACAGGATGTTCAGGCTGTTGGAGATGAGCTTTTTGTTCAGCGTGGGCAGCACGCTGCCCTTGTAGACGCTGTCCTTCGCGGTCTCGGGATTGGGGATCTCCTCCACCGTGAGGGTCAGGCCGCTGCGGTCAGCGCTGCGGCCCAGAAGATAATCGCAGGATACGCCGTAGTAATCGGCCACCCGCACCACAAAGTCCAGCCCGCACTCGCGGATGCCCTTCTCATAGTGGGACAGCAGCGCCTGAGAGACCCCCAGTTCCGCCGCGGCCTGTTTTTGGGTGATGCCCCGCTCCTTGCGAAGAAGGGTGATGATGCGATTGAATTCCATGATATCCTGCTCCCTGTCATTACTCCGGCCGCCCGCCGCGCCGCCGGCCCGTCAAATGCCGCAAAGGGCATGACAGCGCGGTTTTCGGGGCGTTTTCCGCCCGCCGGGGGGCCATTACATATCGTAAATTATAAAACAGCAAAAACGCGTTGTAAATACGAAATTCGCCAAATTCCCCCAGCCTTTTTCGTGTGATTTGTCCATTGCTTGACTTTGAAAACTATATGTACGATAATGGTGCCGGGCTCTTTTCTAAATATAGTGTTCGGGCCCGTTGAAACATTCCTGTTTGTTACTATTTTGTAATATGCTTCAGTGTCAAAAGCGCCCCTCTGCGGGCGCGGGAAGGATGAAAAAACACCGTGAAGACCTTTAAGCTGCATCTGATCCGCCACGGGCTGACCCGGGGCAACCTGGAAGGGCTGTATGTGGGCGGCGGCACCGACCTCCCCCTGTGCGACGAGGGCCGCCAGGACCTGGAAGTTTTCAAAAACCGCTTTGCCTATCCCGCGCCGGACACGGTGTTCACCTCGCCCCTGGCCCGGGCGGTGGAAACGGCGGACATCCTTTTCCCCGCCGCCGCCCACCGGCTGGTGGTGCCTCAGCTGCGGGAGGCGAACTTCGGTGTGTTCGAGGGCCGCAGGATGGAGGACCTGGTGAAGGACCCGGGGTTCGCCCGCTGGATGGACCCTGCCTCCGGCTTTGTGCCCGAGGGGGCGGAACCCACGATGGACTTCCACGCCCGCTGCGCCGACACGCTGCATAAGCTGCTGGAATACATGATCCGCTCGGAGGTCGCCGAGGCCGCCTGCGTGACCCACGGCGGGGTCATCATGAGCATGCTGGCCCAGAGCGCCCTGCCCCGCCGCCCGGCCCAGCAGTGGATGGCCGACCCGGGCTGCGGCTACACCGTGCAGACCGACGTGGCCATGTGGATGCGGGACAGACTGGTGGAGGCGGTGGCCATCCAGCCCGCGGGCTACATGGACGGAGCGTGAAAAAAGAACGGACCGGCACAGAAAAACGCCTTCTGCCGGTCCGCTGTTGTATGATGTGAAAAGGTCAGGCGACGCCCAGCACTGCCAGCGCCGCCAGCATGCCCACCACGCCGCAGAGGATGGTGATGGAGTTGATGCAGCTGGCAAGGCCGCCGTCGCCGCCGCATCTGGCGGTGAAGGCGGGCGATGTCACCGAGGCGGGGGCGAACGCCATCACCGCCAGCACCTGCCGTATCTCCAAAGGCAGCGGCGCAACGTGGTAGACCGCCACCGAGACCAGCAGCGCCGAGGCCAGCCGCAGGCCCGCCACCTGGCCCACCCGGCGCAGGTATTCCGGGCGCAGGTCCACATCGAACATGGCGCCGATCATCAGCATGGCCGCAAAGGGGTTGGCCGCCGCGATGGGGCTGATGAACTCCACCAGCCCTTCGGGCAGCTGCACGCCCGCCATCACCAGCACCAGCATGGCGACGTAGGTGACAAAGGGCACCGAGCTGCCCAGCTTTTTGAGGATATCCACCGGGCGCAGGGGCTTGCCGCCCACATGGAGCACGCCGCTGGCCCAGGCATAGCTGCCGCCGGTGCAGACGATGGCGTTGCCCACGTCGAACAGGCAGGCGGCCACCACCGCCTCCGGCCCGAGGTAGCTCTGCACAAAGGGCAGCGCAAAGGCCCCGATGTTGTAGCCCGGGCTGTTGATGATGAACAGGGCGCGGGTGGAAGCGTCGCAGCGGCGGCTCAAAAACTGGCCCAGCAGCATCATGACGCAGCACAGGGAGAAACCCAGCGCCGGCAGCATCAGAAGGCTGGCGCGCCACTCCATGGAAGCGAAATTGGTGATGACAGCCGCGGGCAGCGTGATGCACAGCACCACCTGGGTGAGCACTTTGTAGTCCTGTTTGCCAAACACGCCCACCCGCTTGAGGAAACAGCCCAATGCCAGGATGAACACATACGACGCGGAATGCCGCAAAACTTCCGCCAACGTCCCTCAGTCCTTTCATCGTTACGGATGCGCCATCTGCCGCACCTTACGTAACCCTATCACAAACGGGGCCAAAAGGCCAGCGCCGCCGCGAAAAAAATCTTTTTTTGGCAATGGTCACAAAAATATGCAACTATGGTATAATAGTAGCTGAAAGATTACCCCACGTGGGAGATGTGCTGTATGTTTGGGAAAGAAAACGCTGTGGTGAATATCCGCACGCAGGTCTACAACGCCATCAAGGAGAACATCTGCGACGGCCGCTACGAGCCCGGCCAGCGGCTGAACGAAGTGGAGCTGGCACGCTCGCTGAGCGTCAGCCGCAGCCCGGTGCGGGAGGCTCTGCGCCGTCTTGCGGCGGACGGCCTGGTGGTGGAATTGCCCAACCGGGGCGTTTTCGTGCGCGAGTTCACCCCTCAGGACATCCAGGAGATCTTTGACGTGCGCGTGCTTTTGGAAAGCTACTGCATCCAGCGCTCGGTGCAGTTCATGACCACCGAGCACAAGCAGGAGCTGATGCGCTGCCTGGACCAGATCACCTATTACCACGAGCGGCAGGATATGAAAAAGCACATCGAGGCAGACTGCCAGCTTCACGGGCTCATCATCCGCATCGGCGGCAACCGCCTGGTGGAAGATATGTACCAGCGGATCTCGGCCCAGGTCCAGCAGTTCCGCATCTACTCGCTGGAATCAAAGCGCCGCTTCCGCGAATCGCTGGTGGAGCACACCACCGTCGTCCACTGCCTGCTCACCGGCAACGTGGAAGAGGCGGACCGGGTGAACCGCCGCCATCTGGAGCTGGCACGGGACAAGATCAACGAGTACCTCATCAGCAAGCAGACCAATCAGCCTCTGGAATAAGGCGCGAACACATCAAATGCGCCCGGCGCGCTTCCCGAAAGGGAAGCGCGCCGGGCTTTTTGCAAAAATGGCCGGCCCCCCCGCTCAAGGGTTCCGTAAACCCTTGAGCGGGGGGCCGGCGCGCATTACACATTCCAGCAGATTTCATCTTTTGCGCATCTGCGATGCAAAAGATGCAGTTCAACTTCTCTTAGTGAATGAAGATGCTGGCAATGATCAGGATGATCGAGCCCACGATGGGCACCAGGATGGAGCCGATGCTCCAGGTTTTCAGGCTGGTCTTGATGTCCAGGCCGCTGAAGTTGGTGACCACGTGGAAATAACTATCATTCAGGTAAGAGGGGCACATAGCGGTCATGCAGATGGCAAGGCCGGCGATGTAGGGGTTGACGCCCAGAGTGGCGACCATCGGGCCCACAATGGCGGAGCCGGTGATCATAGCGGTGGTGCCGCTGCCCTGGGGGAAGCGCATGATGGTGCCGATGAGCAGAGGCACAGCAATGCCGGGGATGCCGGTGGCAACCAGCCAGTCGGCGATGATGCCGGCAGCGCCGGAGGCGTTGACGACGGCGCCCAGAGCGCCGCCGGCGGCGGTGATGTACACGATGGGGCCGGCGTCCTTCAGGGCGTCGTTCATCATATCCACAACGGTCTTGTTATCCAGATCGCGGGCCAGCACGAAGGCGCCCAGGCACAGGGAGATGAACAGAGCGATGATGGGCTGGCCAAAGAAGGTCAGGATATCGCCGGGAAGGGTGCCCACCAGAGAGGTCTGGCTGACGACGGTGTTCATAAGGATCAGCAGGACGGGCAGCAGCAGCATGGTGAAGCTGATGCCGGCGCCGGGCAGCTTTTCGGTGCTCAGCAGCTCTTCAAAATCGGAGTTTTCCAGCTCCTTGCCGGCCTTGGTCTTGGCCTCGATGCGATCCAGGACCGCCAGCTGGGCTTCAGTGTACTTGGAGCGGTCGATCTCGGAGGGAACGATGAACTCGGGGTGCTTGCTGCCGAACCAGCGGAACAGGGGGACTGCAAAGATGAAAACAGGGATGGACAGCAGCAGGCCGTAGATGATGAACATGCCCAGGTCAACGTTCAGCCCGTTATCCTGGAAGGTGCCCACAACGGCCAGAGGGCCGGGGGTGGGGGGAACCAGGAAGTGGGTGATGTACAGGCCCATTGCCAGGATGCCGCCCAGGCCGACCATGGACTTCTTGGTCAGACGGCTGAACTCTTTGGCCAGGCTGGACAGGATCACGAAGCCGGAATCGCAGAACACGGGGATGGACACCACGAAACCGGTGAGGCCCAGCACCACGTCGGCGCGCTTGACGCCCACGATCTTCAGGATGGTCAGCGCCATGCGCTTGGCGGCGCCGCTTCTTTCCAGGAAGATGCCCATGATGCAGCCGAAGCCGATCACGATGCCGATGCTTGTCATGGTGGAGCCGAAGCCGCCGGTCACGGTGGAAACGACCTGGGACAGGGGGATGCTGTTGGAGAGCACACCGATC
>DWXV01000086.1 GCA_019119025.1 Candidatus Allofournierella excrementigallinarum | reverse complement strand
CCCCTTGAGGGGCCTGCCACGAGAAAGGAATGCAGTTGGCAGACCCATTCGTGGCCCCTTAAGGGGCTTTGCCAGTATAATGCCCTTATAGGGCTTACTCAAACCACCGGCTAAGCCGGTGGTTTTGATTGCAGAACATCCGACAGAATAGGGGGCCCATCCATGACGATTCGAAGCATCGACCCCTCCAGCGCGGGGGCGGTGGCGAAGCTGATGTCCACCATCAAACCCGACTGGTGGGATTTTGAAGGGGCGCACCAGCAGCTGCAGGACGTGGGCCTGCTGGCAAAGCTGGTGGGCTGGTACCTGGAGGAGGGCGGCGCGCCCAGGGGCTGGCTGCTCTGCGCCGAGTACGAGGGGTACTCCTGCCTGACCATCGAGAACCTGGGCTACGACGAGGACGGCGCTTTCGTGATGGAAAAGCCGCTGGAGCCGCTGCTGCGCCGGGCCGAGGAGTACGCCCGGCAGAAGGGCCTGCGCAATATGCGGTACATCATCGGCTCCACCGGCATGTCCTGCCACGGGCGCCCCATCACCGATTTTGCCGGGGAACTGCGCACCCTGCGCTCTTTGGGGCGGGCGCATTTTGACTATTTTCGCTCCATCGGTTTTGTGCCCACCGGGTTTATCCCCAACTGCTACGGGGAGAATTACCACGGCATCATCATGATCAAATCGCTGCTGTGAGCCTCCGGGGACGGGCCGTTCAGCCGGAGAAATAAGCGCCGCCGCGCGGGGGCGGCGTTCCGCTTTTTTCCTCAGCCGGCGGGCTGTTCCAGCCCCTCCAGCAGGCGGCGGCGGGCGGCCAGCAGCACCCCGCCGGAGGCGGTGTAACGGGTGGAGGAGGCGCAGACTTCTTCCGTCAGGGCCTGCGCCCCGCCGGGGTCGGTCTGCTGCAGAAGGCGCAGCAGCTCGCAGTCCTCCGCGCCGCCCCGCTGGGCCTCAAAGCGCAGGCTGCGCCAGGGGCCGTCGGGGCCGGGGTAGACGATGTGGGCGTCCCCGGCGGGCAGCAGCGCGCCCTTGTGGGGGCAGCAGGCGCTGTGCCAGATGTCCGTGCCGGTGTAGTAGTTGAAGCCCCAGTGCAGGTAGCCGCCGAACTTTTCCCGGGCGGCCAGCCACAGCAGCCCCCGGCTGACGGTGAGAGGCAGGTCCATGGAGCGGTTTACCGCCCGCCCGGCGGGAAAGGCGCAGGTGTAGAACCACATCTCCTCCCCCGCCGCCTGCAAACGGCGGAAGGTGGATCTGTTCTTTTCCCAGGTGTCCAGCTTGGGCACCCAGACGTCCACCCCGCCGCCGAGGTTTGTGGCTTCCACCGCGTCCAGAATGGGCACGCCGGGCAAAAACTTGCGGCACACCGCCGCCAGAATGCGGTAGGCCGCCGCGTTGTGCACCTGGGGCTCGTCCGCCAGCGCCTGGGCCATCCGTTTGTGCCAGCCGTTTTTGCCTATCACCCGCGCCCACTGGGAAAAGTACATCCGCAGCTGAAAATATCCCTCCTCGCCGGAGAGGGGCAGTTCCCCGTCCCAGAAGGGGTAATACTCCGGGTCAGTCCACTCCCGCCAGTGGGCCACATGCCCGCCGCAGAGCCAGGGCGCGCCCTCCTCCAGGGCAATGCGGCCCACCTCCTGTGCCAGGGAGAAATCGAAGCCGGCCAGCCGCCCGTTTTCCGTCACCGGCCGGCCCGGGGGCAGCAGGATGTGGGTGCAGCGCATGTCCAGCTGGGCCCGGATGTAGCGGCGCAGCAGCCGCCGCCATTCCCCGGAGCCCCCGGCGGCCCCGTGCTGGGCGGCGATGTTCTCGTAGCAGAAAAAGTTGAGCATGCTGAAAACGCCCTCGCCGGCGGCGGGCACCCGGGCGGCGTACACCCGGCACTCCACCGGGCACACCGCCCGCTCCCCTCCCCGCTCCACCGTCAGCTCGCCGGAATAAAGGCCGGGCGCCTGGCCGGAGGGCACCTCCGCGCAGAGGTAAAAGGCCGGCCCCGGCACGGCCTCGCCGAAGGCGCAGGGGGCCAGCGCGTCGTACACCTCAAAGGGCGCGGCGCGGGTCACATAGTCCCGGCAGGCGGCGAAGTCGGCGGTGGTCATCAGGGTGGGGGCGGTGTTCTCGTTCACCCCCACCGGCACAAGGCGGTAAAGGCGCACCGGCGGCCCGCCGGGGGCGTTCCACGCAAAGGCGAGGCGGCACTCCCCGCCTCTGTCCAGCAGCAGCTGGAAGGCGGCGTGGCCGCCCCGGGGCGCGTCCAGCCGGGCCTGCCGGGGCCCGGCGAGGGGGCTGTCGGGATAAAGCCAGGTGCAGTCGTCGCAAACGCAGAAGTCCATTACGTTCGTTCCTCCGTTTCGTCGGTGGCCGGAATGCGGATGGTCACCCGGGTGCCCCGGCCCGCCTCGCTCTCACAGAAAAGGCCGTGCCCCGCCCCGTAGGCCAGGTGCAGCCGCTCGTTGATGTTGCGCACCCCGTAGCCGCCCCTGGTGTTGGCGCTGGAGGCGCTGGCGGAAAAGTTGGCCAGGCGGGTCTCCTCGTCCATGCCCACGCCGTCGTCCTCCACGGTGATGACCAGGTCCTGCCCCTGCCGGAAGGCGGCAATGCGCAGGCGGCCGGTCTTGTCCGGCTTTTCAAAAATGCCGTGGATGATGGCGTTTTCGATGATGGGCTGCAGCACGATCTTGATGATGGGGCACTGCTCCACCCCCGGCTCCACATCCCACTGGGTGTGCACCCGGTCCTCAAAGCGCATGTTCTGTATCTCCACATAGAGCCGGGCGTGCTTGAGTTCGTCCGCCAGGGGGATGATCTCTTCGCCCCGGCTCAAAGAAAGGCGGTAGAACCGGGCCAGGGCGTTCACCATGCGGCTTATCTCTGGCACATTGTGGGCGATGGCGGTGCAGTTGATGAGGTCCAGGGAATTGTAGAGGAAGTGGGGATTGATCTGGGCCTGCAGGGCCTTCAGCTCCAGGGCCTTGATCTGCTGGCCCTGTTCCAGCTTTTCGTCCATCAGGGTGTCGATGCGGCCCATCATGTTGCTGAAGCTGCCCATCAGCTGGCCGATCTCGTCCCGGCCCTGGGGCGCCACCCGGGCGGAAACGTCCCCCAGCTCCACGGCGTGCATGGTGTCGTTGAGCAGGTAGAGCCGCCGGGTGATGGACCGGCTGAGCCGGTAGGCCAGGAAGTAGGAGGCTGCCGCCAGCAGCACCACCACCGCCAGCATCTCCATGCGCAGCTGGCGGCTGGCGCGGAAGATGTCGTCCTGAGGCAGGGCGGCGGCCAGGGTCCAGCCGCAGTCCTCCAGGGTTACCGACTGGACGCGGCAGGGCCCCCGGGCGGTGTCCGCATCCACCCACCCGGCAGAATCCGCCGGAAGCGAGCCGCTGAGCTGGGCCGCCCGCTCGGGGGAGGAGGAGCTGAGCACCTCGGCGCCGTTCAAAAGCAGAACCGTGCCGTTCTGTGTGATGGTGCTGCGGCTCACCGCCGCGTCCACCCGGCCGGCGGCGATGTCCACCCGCAGGATGGCCAGGGGCTGCTGCACGTGGCTGGGATCGTAGACGAGGCGCACAAGCGAGTACCAGTCCCGCTCGCCCTCCGGCTGGTCGGCAAAGTCGGCGGGGCCGAACCAGCCCACGGCTCTGCCGCTTTGGAAGGTGGAAAACCAGGCGCTGCTGCGCACCGTGTCCAGCGAGACGATGTCGGCGGAGTTGGTGTAGAGGTAGTCGTTGCTCACATACAGGCGCACCCGGTCCACCCCGGACATGGAGCGCAGGTAGGTGAAGGTGGTGGAGATACGGTCCCGGTCCTCCAGACGCTGGATGTAGCTGGTGCCGGCGGGGTCGCTGGCCGCCAGAGCGTAGAGGGAGGGGTCCATGGCGAGGATATCCGCCACCTGGGTCAGCCGGCCCAGCAGGTCCTCCACGGCGGTGTGGGTGTCTTCGAAGGCTTTCTGGGCGGCAGAGTAGGTCTGCTCCTCGATGACGGTGTTGATCCGGTGGAAGGCATAGAGGGTGAAGGCCCCCAGCGGCAGCACCAGAAGCAGAAAAAAGATACACAGCAGTTTGCCCCGCAGGCCCACGTCCAGCAGCAGGCTGCGCCCGAAGGCGCGCAGTTTATTCTTCATGGCAGCAAAGGTTCTCCCGGTAAAGGCGGGGCGGGATGCCCACTTCCTTGGTGAACAGTTTTACAAAGTATTTGCCGTCGGCGTAGCCCACCGCGTGGGCCACCTCGTACAGCTTGCGGGAGGGGTCCGCCAGCAGGGCTTTGGCCCGTTCCATCCGCAGTTCGGTGAGCTTCTGGTTCACGGTGCGCCCGCTGTTCTTCTTGTAGGCGCTGCACAGATAGGTGTGCACGAAGCCCAGGTCCGAGGCCATGGCCTGCACGGTGAAGCCGCTGTCCGCCAGATGGGCGGCCAGATACCCGTCCACCCGGGTCACCAGGTCCTGGGCGTTGCTCTCCATCGCCTGGAAATAGGTCTGCATCGCGTCGGTGAGCGCCTGCCACAGCTGCCGCAGGGTGGGCTGTTTGGCGGCGGTGTAAAGCAGATAGTCTCCCTGGGCGGTGACGGCGGTGATGTTGCGGTTTTCCGCCGCCGAAAGCAGGGCGAACACGATCTGGCAGTAGATGTTGCGCACCACCTCCGGCCGGGTGCCCTCGCAGCGGCGGATGTCCCGGTAGAGGCGGGCGGTCAGGTCCATCGCCTCTGCCTTGCGCTTGTGGCGGATGAGGTTGCCCAGCGCCGCGAACAGCGCCTTGTCGTAGACGTATACCTCACCGTTGGCGGGGGTGGAAAGGTCCCCGTCCTCCCCCCGGTAGAACACAAGATCCGGGTCCGGCCGACGGCTCTTTTTCAGCTCTGCGGTGACCTGGCGCAGAGCGGCGGCCACCTCCTCCAGGTCGATGGGCTTTTCCACATAGCTGGCGGCCCGCAGCTTGATGGCGCCTTTCAGATATTCCTTGTCGGTGTAGCCGCTGAGGAAGATGAACTGGCACTCGGGATACATCTCCCGCACCGCCCCCGCCAGCTCCAGACCGCTCATCCGGGGCATCTTCACATCGCTGATGATGACGTCCGGCCGGTGGCGCCGCGCCAGTTCCAGCGCTTCGGCCCCGTCCGAGGCCGCGTCCACCCGCTCCACGTTCAATTCTTCCCAGGGCAGACGGTCCCGCAGGATCTCCCGGGGCATCTTTTCATCGTCCGCCACAAGCACCGAAAAACCCACGGCGTTTCCCTCGCTTTCTTTGCTTTTGTTGATTGCTACTATAATATAGACTAAATTTCATTACGCTTCAATGGATTTTCGTGCAAAAGATGAAAATCCACAAAAAGAACATAATCTTTCCCTCCTATCATAATCGGCTCCCGTTGTTTTGCCCCGGCGGCTTTGCTACGATGGTAATGGACAAAAACAACGCGCAAAGGAGGCCGGCCAGATGAAGCACGGCAAACGTCCCCTCCTTCGGGACCTGAAAGAAAACCGGGTCAAGTGGCTGATGCTGCTGCCGGCGGCCATCGTGGTCATCCTGATGTGCTACATCCCCATGGGCGGCATCGTGCTGGCCTTCAAGGAGTACAACTACCACGACGGCATCTTCGGCAGCCCGTGGGTGGCCTTCAAGAACTTTGAGTACTTCTTCCAGTCGGGCAAGGCATGGAGCGTCACCCGCAACACCATCCTTTACAATCTGGCGTTCCTCTGCGTCAACACCTTTTTGCAGATCACCTGCGCCATCCTCCTTTCGGAGCTGGCGGGCAAGTGGTTCAAGCGGATCACCCAGTCGGTGATGTTCTTCCCCTACTTCATCTCCTGGGTCGTGGTGGGGGCCTTCATCTACAACATGTTCAACTACGAGTTCGGCGCGGTGAACACCCTGCTGCGCTCGCTGGGCCTGGACCGGGTGGACATCTACTCCAACAAGGCGGTGTGGCCCTTCATCCTCATTGCGGTGAGCGCCTTCAAGAACGTGGGCTACGGCACGGTGATGTATCTGGCCAGCATCATGAACATCGACAGCCAGCTCTACGAAGCCGCCGACCTGGACGGCGCCAACATGTGGCAGAAGATACGCCACATCACCCTGCCGGGCATCCGGCCCACGGTGGTCATCCTGTTCCTGCTGGCCATCGGCACCATCATGAAGGGCGACTTCCAGATGTTCTGGCAGGTCACCGGCAACAACCCCATGGTGCTGGAGGTCACCGACGTCATCGACACCTACGTCACCCGCTCGCTGCTGCAATTGCAGGAGTTCGGCATGACCAGCGCCGCGGGCCTGTATCAGTCCACCTTCTCCTTCCTCTTGGTGCTTTTGGCCAACAAGCTGGTGAAAAAGGTGGAGCCCGACTACGCGCTGTTCTGAAAGGAGGCGGCCTCATGGCAAGCAAGACCAAAACCGGCAAAAAGCCCGTGGGGCGGGACCGCATTGCCTTTGATGTGCTCTCGGTGGCCGTGCTGACGGTGCTCTCTCTCTTCTGCCTGCTGCCCTTCTGGCTGGTGATCAGCGGCTCCTTCTCCGACCAGGCCTCCATCCTCACCCACGGCTACCGGCTCATCCCCGAGACCTTCTCGCTGGACGCCTACCAGACCCTGTTCAAAATTCCGGGCGACTTGCTGCGGGCCTACGGCGTGACCATCTTCGTCACCGCCACCGGCACCTTCCTGGGCCTTTTGTTCACCAGCATGGCGGCCTACGTTCTGGCCAGCAGCACCTTCCGCTACCGCTATCAGGTGTCCTTCTTCTTCTACTTCACCTCCATCTTCGGCGGGGGCCTTGTGCCCTGGTACATCTTCAACACCAAGTACCTGCACTTCCACAACAGCGTCATCGCCCTGATCCTGCCCATCCTCATCAACGTGACCTACCTGCTCATCCTGAAAAGCTACATGGCGGGCATTCCCGAAGCGCTGTACGAATCCGCCCGGCTGGACGGCGCGGGCGACTTCACCATCTACCTGCGGGTGGCCATGCCGCTGTGCAAGGCCGGCCTTGCCACGGTGGGGCTGTTCATCGCCCTCAACTACTGGAACGACTGGTATGACGCCATGCTGTTTCTGGACGAAGGGCGCAGCGATCTGTATCCGCTGCAGTATTTCCTGAACAACATCCTCACCAAGGCCCAGGCCATCGCCCAGGCGGCCGCCCGCAGCGGCCTGCCCATGAGCGAGGTGCCCAGCGAGCCCATGAAGCTGGCCATGACGGTGGTGGCCACCGGCCCCATCATCCTGCTCTACCCCTTCCTGCAGAAGTATTTCGTCAAGGGCGTCACCATCGGCGCCGTGAAAGGCTGACGGTAAGAAGCCGCGCACATCGGCGCGCGGCAGTGTATAATTTACTTATAAGGAGGAACAACCATGAAAAAATCAGCGAAACTGCTGGCCCTCGTTCTGGCCCTGGCGCTGGTGCTGACCGCGTTCGCAGGCTGCGGCGGCACGGGCACTTCCGGCTCCGCGGCGACCCCCGCCAGCACGTCCGGCTCCGAGCCCGCCGCCGGCCCGGACATCTCCGAGGAAGTTACCCTCACCATGTACCTCATCGGCGACCGCCCGGTGGATAACGATCTGGTGTTCGAAAAGATCAACGAGCGCCTGAAAGAAGAGATCAACGCCACCATCGATGTGAAGTTCATGAGCTGGAGCGAGTATGAACAGAAATACCCGCTGATCTTCGCCTCCGGCGAGGACTGGGATATGATCTTCACCGCCGACTGGTGCTTCTACAACGCCCAGGCCACCAAGCAGGGCTTCTGGGAGATCACCCCCGAAGCGCTCCAGACCTACGCCCCCATGACCGCCGAGACCATGTACCCCGAAGCCTGGGAGCAGGCCAAGGTGGACGGCAAGGTCTACATGCTGCCCATGAACTATCAGGAGCTCACCGCCTACGTCTGGATGGCCCGCGGCGATCTGATGGACAAATACGGCATCGAGTCTCTGGACACCTTTGACGGCGCCGAAGAGTACATGCAGGCCATCGTGGACAACGAGCCTTCCATGATTCCCCTGGACGTGGGCTCCGACTATGACCGCCAGTTCGTGTTCGACCTCATCTGGGGCGTGGAATCCAACGCCAAGGGCGACGCCCGCTACGCCGTGCTGTCTCCCACCAACCTCCTCAACTGCGTGAGCGAGAACGACCCCGAAGCCAACGTGATGACCACGCTGGACACCGACATCTTCATGACCACCCTGAACAAGGTGAAGGATTGGCGCGACCGCGGCTTCTGGAGCCGCAATGCGGTGGTCAACACCCAGAACAACACCGAGAGCTTCCAGGCCGGCAAGTCCGCTCTGGCCGTGATGAACATCAACACCGCCAAGAGCCTCTACGCCACCCTGCAGGCCGAGCATCCCGAGTGGGACGTGCGTGTGTTTGACGCCATGAACGGCGCCCCCGCCACCATCCAGTCCTACCTTGCCAACGGCATGAGCATCTTCTCCAAGTCCAAGAACCCCGAGCGCGCTCTGATGGCTCTGGACTACCTGCGCAACGACGAGATCTGCCACAACCTGTTCTGCTACGGCATCGAAGGCGTGCACTGGGAGGCCGTTGGCGAGCATGGCCTGAAGTCCCTGCCCGACAGCACCAACTACGCCTACGACAGCAACTGCAACTGGGGCGTGCGCAACGATAAGTTCTGGCGCACCGTTGAGGGCGGCATCCCCAACGCCGAGGAGCTGACCGAGAACTGGAAGACCACCGCCCGCAGCGGCCGTTATCTGACCTTCGTGTTCGACGACTCCGCCGTGAAGAACGAAGTGGCCGCCGTGAGCGAAATTTACAACTCCGATTACAAGCTGCTGCAGCTGGGCTTCACCGACGACCCGGAGGGCGATGTGGCGAAGCTGAAGACCAAACTGGAAGCCGCCGGCATCAATGCGCTGCAGGAGGCCTTCCACACCCAGGCCCTCACCTTCCTGGAGAACAACCCTGTGGAATAAACCTGACCCTGAACCGGGGGAGGCGGGCGTGTCCCGCCTCCCCTGTTTTGGCATCGATGGGAGTTTTTCTATGACGAGCTATGAATTTTTCCTCACCGACAGTCTGGAAAAGGTGCTGCCGGACCGGAGGCCCCAAGCCGCCGGCCCCGGCGCGCCCCGGCTGCTGAAAAACCAGCGCTGGGCCTTCCAGCTGGCCTACAGCTGCAAAAACGACGACTTCGGCGAGACCTCCACGCTGTTTTCTCTGCGGTGCAGGGGCTCTGCCAGGGCGGCGCTGAGCCTTTTCCGGGTGGAACTGGTGCCCTGCGGCTATCCCTGCCACGGCACCTGGGACGAGGACTACCTCACCACCCGTCCCGGCCTGCTGCCGGACCTTTTGCGCCCGGCGGGCTGGGAGGAATCCTTCAAGGCGGTGCCCGCCCAGTGGCGCAGCCTGTGGTTCTCGCTGGACGCGGCGCGCCTTGCCCCCGGCCCGGCGGACCTGCGGCTGGAGGTGCTGGGCCCGGAGGGCGAGGCTCTGGCGGAGTTTGCCTTTGAGGCGGAGGTTCTGGACACGGCGCTGCCGCCCCAGACCCTGCTGCAGACCCAGTGGTTCCACGCCGACTGCCTGGCAGACTACTACCATGTGCCGGCGTTCAGCGAGGAGCACTGGCGCATCCTGGACCATTTCATGGCCAGCGCCGCCGAACATGGGGTGAACATGCTGCTCACCCCGGTGTTTACCCCGCCGCTGGACACCGCCAAAGGCGGCGAGCGCACCACCGTCCAGCTGGTGGACGTGGCGCTGGAAGAGGGCGAATGGCGATTCGGCTTTGACAAGCTGCGCCGCTGGGTGGGCATGGCCCGCCGCCACGGCATCACCGAGATCGAGGTGGCCCACCTGTTCACCCAATGGGGGGCGGAGTTCGCCCCCAAGGTGATGGTGCAGACGCCCGAGGGGCTGGAAAAGCGCTTCGGCTGGCACACCCCGGCGGTGGGCGGCGAGTACACCGGCTTTTTGCGGGCCTTTCTGCCCGCGCTGAAGGCGGAGCTGGGGGGCCTTGTGGGCCTGGACCATGTGTGGTTCCACATCTCCGACGAGCCCCACGACCACGAAAAGGAGACCTACGCCGCCGCCAAGGCCACGGTGGCCGATCTGCTGGCGGACTGCCATGTCATCGACGCCCTCAGCAGCTACGACATCTACCGGGAGGGCATTGTGGAAAAGCCGGTGGTCTGCAACGACCACATCCAGACCTTTGCGGACCACGGAGTGCAGCACCTGTGGACCTATTACTGTACGGTGCAGGCGCTGGCGGTGCCCAACCGCTTTATGGCCATGCCCAGCGCCCGCTGCCGCATCATGGGCGCGCTGCTCTATCAGTACGATTTGGAGGGGTTTTTGCACTGGGGCTTCAACTTCTACAATGCCCAGCGCTCGGTGCGCCCCATCGACCCTTTCCGGGTGACAGACGCGGGCGAGGCTTTCCCCTCGGGGGACGCCTTCCTGGTCTACCCCGCCCCCGACGGCGCCGCCTGGGGCTCGCTGCGGGGCGAGGCCCACAAGGCCGCCTTGCAGGACCTGCGGCTGCTGCGCCTGTGCGAGGGCCGCATTGGCCGCAAGGCCACGCTGGACCTTTTGAAGGGCGTGGGCGGTGAGATGACCTTCACCGAATATCCCCGGACCAAAGCCTTCTTCGCCCGGCTGTGGCAGGCCGTGCTGGAACGGCTGGGGCTGTGAAAAACAGAGAAAAGCCGCGTGAAAACAAGCCGGTCCCGGCGGTTTTGAGATGAAAGCCGCCGGGCCGAACGACAAAAAACGAAACAAGCCCCTCAAGGATCCGCCACGGGCCAGCCATGCTGTTGGCCGACTTTTTGGCGGCCCCTTGAGGGGCATCGTTTGCGCTATGCTTTTTCCGGACTTGTCAAAGTCACCGGTTTTGCCGGTGGCTTTGTTTTTGAAAGCAGAACGGATGGAATGACGGCGTGGTCTGCATTAAACCGCAAACAGACCGATGACAGAGAACAGGTTGACCAGAAGCGCCACAAAGATGGTGGCGATGGGGCCTACCGCAAGGCGGGTGATGGGCTTTTTGAAGTATTCGTTCATAGCGTAGAAGGCGGCTACGACGAAATAGCCCAGACCGCCGGCCATGTTGCCCGCGGCCACCACAGAGCCGGCCAGCAGGGCAATCTCAAGCAGCTTGGTCATGGAAACGCGCATGCTGTCGGCGGATTTCTTGACGCCGGGGAATTTGTCGAACAGCTTTGCGATCAGCAGCAGGCTCAGCGCTTCAAGGCTCATGACAATAGCGCCGAACACGGCAGCCAGAGCGGGGTTGGGTGCCACGAGGCCGGCGGTGGCGGTGAAGCCGAAGCCGTCGGTGACGAAGGTGCCGGTGGTCAGGCTGGTGAGGCCCTTGAGGGGGATGAAGCTGAGGGCACGGGCCACGGTGGTGGCCACAGCGTTCGCCTTATCCCCTTCGGACAGCTGGGTCAGGGAGATGGGGCCTTCCATCAGCAGGCCGATGTTGCAGGCCAGGCCGTAGATCGCGCCCATCGCGGCGATCCAGACGATGTTCTTTTTGATGTTCTTGATACGGTCAGAGAAGAGAGAGGCCAGGCAGGTCTGATCTTCGCTCTTGTCGGCCATGGCGAAGGCGATGAGAAGAACGATGCCCACGAACATGGTCACGGCGTCCTCGTAGCCCCAGCCGTTCACGGCGAAGATCTGGCGGGCAACGATCACGATCAGGCTGGAGATAACGCCTTTCTTCCAGCCGTAGTCGATCACGATGGCCACGCAGGGGAAGGCGATGAAGGCGTAGGTGATGGGGTCAGAGATGCCCATCCAGGCGTCGAACACGTTCACCGGCAGCGACTCGAAGAAGGTCACCAGACCGCTCAGGCCGGCCAGCAGGGCGACGCCGTAAAGGCCGCCCACAACGGAGGCGCCCACAGCGCCGAACAGGCTTTCTTTGTCCTTATACCAGCCGTCCATGGTCTTGGCGGGGAAAAGGGTGCCGATGATGTCGGTGCCAAGCCACAGGGAGTGGACCAGGATGATGGAGGACATGAGCGAATAAGGAAGGCCGAAACCGATCACCAGACCGAAGCTCAGGCCAAACGTGGTGCTGGCAAACTCAAGGCGGGTCATGCGGCCCTCACGATATTCCGGCACGATGGGGCGCACCGCGTCGTTGAATACCGCGATCCCTCGGTTCGCAAGCAGAGCGCCCATGGCGCCCGCAAGGAAGATAACGATAAATCTGAACATGATTGTACTCCTTTACTCTTACTCGGTTGTCTCTGCGTTGCTGCGTCCGGCTGCAGAACGTCGTTCCATCCGTTTCAGGTGCTTGTTTTAAAATTCCGGAGCGGTCGCGCATCCCCTTTCGGAAAGATGATCCGGGGTCCCATGCGCAGGATGCGCGTGTTTACTGAGCGCTGCCGTGCAGGGCGGCGTCAAGGATGCGCAGGATGGTGTCTGCGCCTGCCCGCATGGGATTGATGCGGATCATTCGGTACTGCAAAGACGGGTCAGAGCGGATAAAGGTGCCGCTCACCCGGTAGAACATGGGCAGGAATTCGTATTTGGACTCGCACCCCACGGGGTTGGGCGCGGCGCCCAGCTTTTCCGCCTGCTCCAGCACCGCGGCGGCGGTGGGCTCTTCCAGCTCCACAATGATGACCTTGGACTGGGCGTTGGCGGCAAAGGCTGCCTTTACCCCGCTGACTTCGCCGACGTTCAGCCGGCGCACACATTCTTCCACTTGGCGCGCCTGGATGGCCAGTGCCACCGGCGCGTACACCAGGCCGCGCAGCACCGCCAGCGCCTCGTGGCCCTGCACCTGCATGCCGCCGGAATAGTGCATGGCGATGATGCGGTCCACCAGGTCGGCCTTGCCGGTGACAACGCCGATCCCTTCGGGGCCCAGAAGCTTGAAGGTGGAAAAACAGGAAACGTCCGAGCCTGCCTCACAGCCGATGCGGGGCAGTTTCATCACGGCGTAATTGTCATCGGTGATGACGGTGAGGCCGTGCTCCTTGAGGCGGGCGACCACCTGGGTGAAATCATAGCGGTCGTCGATTTTCTGTCTGGCCAGCTGCACCAGCGCTGTCTGGACCTGGGGGTGTTCGGTCAGGACTTTTTCCAGCGCGTCGGTGTCGTTGAAGTCCGCCCGGACCTCCTGCAGGCCCATCATGCGGAAGGTGGATTCCGTGGTGGGATACAGCGGCGCGTCGTGCACCAGCACCTGCTGGCCGGGCACACAGGCCACCTG
This sequence comes from Candidatus Allofournierella excrementigallinarum, assembly GCA_019119025.1. Taxonomy (GTDB): domain Bacteria; phylum Bacillota; class Clostridia; order Oscillospirales; family Ruminococcaceae; genus Allofournierella_A; species Allofournierella_A excrementigallinarum. The sequence continues at coordinate 19,315 of DWXV01000086.1, read as the reverse complement.
CAGCGCAAACCGGATGGCGCCGGTGCCGGCGCCCCGCACGAGCACGGTTTTTTCCGTGCCGAAAAAGGCCGAGAGCGTCTGCTCCACCTTGAGGGTGGTGTGGGGCTTGTTCAGTCCCGGCGCCACGCCCAGATCTCCCAGGCTGAGGATCTCGGTGCCGGTGAAGAACCGGCAGGCGGTGTCAACCAGGCGGAACTGCTTTTCCATCGCCTGTTCCAGGCTGATGCTCTCCAGAGGGTAGGTCTTTACCATGGCTCAGCCCTCCGTGCCGTTCTTCTTCTCCAGCATGGCGCGCACCAGAACAGGCACCACGCTGTCCACGCTTTCCACCACGAACCCGAAACACCGCTTGCCGCTGCGCACCGCGTCTGCGATCTCCGCGTCCGACATCACATGGCCGGAGGAGGCCACGGTCAGGCAGTCGTTGTAACCGCACAGGGCAATGGCCATGGCAAGAGAGCCGCCGCCGCCCGTCTGGCAGGAGCCGAGGTAGAAGTCGGCCGCTCCCGACTTGATGTCCATGGCGGCCTGCATGTCGCCTTTTTTGGTCACCTGCACCTGATCGCCCCCGCATTTCTGCACCGCCGCGACGATCTCATCCTTGGCCAGCTGGCCTCCCACAACGATCCGGATCATAGTTCATTACCTTCCTTTCGTTTCAGTCGTTGGCTTTTTTGCCAAGCATCGTGCACAGATGGAGCAGCACAAAGATCTGCTCCTCCGGGCAGTAGTGAATATCCCCCAACGCCTCGATCTGCTGCCAGAGCGCAAGGCTCTGGGAGAAGATCTCGTCACCGGCGTCTTCCTGAAGTTCCTCGCGCATGTGCTGCGCGTCGCACTGCATCGGCTCATTCCGGCAGATGCGCATGGCAGACACGCACAAATGCGTGATGAAGGTTTCCATCTCCGGGTCGGAGAAGCCCTTTTCCCGCATCAGCTCCACGGTGCGGAGAGAAAAATCGTAGACCCGCTGGTCGATCACCTGCTGATCCAGCAGCAGGCGCAGTCTCTGTTGCATGGCGTTCAGCCCTCCTGTCCGGCCTGCCTGATCAGGCCCAAAAAACTTTTGCCGTTTTCCAACCCCGTCACGCCGAAAAAGTCCGCGGCGGTGGCGCCCACATCCGAAAGGGTGTGCCTTGTGCCGATGTCGCCCGCAAGGCCGGAACCGGTGCGGATCAGCAGCGGCACCCGTTCGCGGGTGTGATGGGGATGGCCGATGCCGGGGTCGTTGCCGTGATCTGCCATCACGACGAGGATGTCCTCTTCGGACAGATGCTCCAGCAGAGCCCCGATGCCCCGGTCCGCCCGCTCCAGGATGCGGGCGTAGGCCGCGGCATCCTCCCGGTGGCCGCACAGGTCGGTCTCCTGCACGTTGGCGCAGAAAAAGCCGGTGGGATAACGGTCGATGCACTCTGTGGTCTTTTGCAGCACCTGTTCGGTCTCCACGATGGAGTAGCTCTCGCCCTGAGGGTTGGCCACGATGTCGGCCACTTTGCCCAACAGCACCACGGGGATGTTTTTGGGATAAAGCAGCGCCGGCAGCTGCACTTCCGGGTCGATGCCGTATCCCAGGTGCATGCAGTGGTAATCCTCTTTGTACACCCCGGAAAGGGGGGCGTTCACCCCCGCGAGACCGTTGGGCGTCTGGATCGCCCCCAGCAGCTGGGGAAGATGCACGCCCCGTCCCCCGAAGACGATCACCCGGGGGGTGGTGCAAAAACGCCGGACGATGCGGCCGATCCGAAGCTCTTCTTCAAAAGAAATGTCGTCGATGGCCGCCGTCACATTGATGGCCTGCTGCGGGTCGCACTCGATGTTGTCGCCCACGGTGGCCGCCTCGTTCACCACCAGGATGCCGCCGTTCTCCGTGGTCACTGTGCGCACCTGAAAGCCCTCCGCTTCCAGCGCCTGGGCGACCTGCGCGCGCACCTGCTGGAAGGGGTGCCCTTTGGGCATCGTGGGCTTTGTGCCCATGATCTCCTGATGCCCGAAAAAGGTGTCGGCCCAGAAATGCATCAGTTCGCTGCGGCCGTAGAGCGCCCCGCGGGCGGGATGCATGGAGGCGGTCTCAAACCCGGCGGCGTTCATCAGGCCAAGGCGCTCCAGGACCGGCAGATGCAGATCGGGAAAAGCGGTCAGGATGCGCCGGCAGGTGTTGGCGCCCTCGTCGGCGGGCCTCACCCGGGGCACGTCCTCCATGGCGCCGATGCCGAAACCGTCCAGAACGATCACTACGAATCGTGCCATTTTCCCTCACTCCCCTCTCAACCGATCTTCTCGCCGAGGGCGGTGTAGACCCCCAGCAGCTGTCCGAGTTCGGTGTCCACCACGGCAACGCGGCTGCGGGTGGTGAAGATCTGGGTGCGGAAGCACAGGATCACCGGCTCGCCCACCGGCCGGGGCTCTGAAAGCTCAAAGTAATAATCGATGTTGTCGCAACTCACCGGCATCACGTCCAGCAGCTTTTCCTCTGCGGCGCTGCCGCCGCACAGAGCGCTTTTCAGATGGCCGCGCCGGTAATAGCCGCCGCCGTAGCAGCAGGCTTTTCCGCCGGCATTGTGGGACACCTCGGTGAGATACAGGTAGCCCACCCGTTCAGGCTGCGCCGTCGCCGCGTGCAGCAGTGTGGTGCCGGTCAGGCCGTGACCGGGTTCGCCGTGGGTGCCGCCCAGCGCGGCGATGCGGGGAATGGTGGCGCAGCAGGTGGCGCTGGGCAGATTCACCTGCAGGCCGGTGTAGCCCCGGCTCTCCAGCCGCGCTTTGGCCTCCAGAACGGCCTTCACAGAGGGGGTCGGCTCGTTTGCCGTCCGTTCCTCGTCGTATAAAAAACAGGGGAATGCGGTCACACCGGCGATCTTCACATGGGGCAGCTTTTCCAGTTCGGTCACCACCCGGTCAAGTTCATCCAGCGAGAATCCGCCGCTTTGACCCGGGTAACAGGGGCTGTCCGGCCCGTAGACCCGCAGCATCACCGGCTGGCAGGACCCAAGTTTTCCGGCGGCCTCGCTGATGGCCGCCGCTTTCTCCACCGAGTATACGGTGATGACCTCCGGCCGGGCCGCCACGATGGCTTCCACCTGCCCTTGGGGGATCTGCACCAGATGCCCCGCGTGGGCCAGATGTACGCCGTTTTTCAGATAGCTCAGGGCCTCGTCCGCGTCCACGGCCACCGCGCCGTCAAAGCCCAGTTCGTCCAGCATCTGCCCGATGAGCGGGTTGCGCCCCAGCTGCTTGAGCATGAAATACAGATGCACATTGTTTTCTTTTGCCGTATTGAGCATGGCCTGCGCGTTTTCGCGGATGGCGCAGCGGTCCAGGATGTAGGTGTTGGGCGGCAGTTCCCCCCGGCGGAGTGCATAGCGCGCGAAGTCTATGAGCGCCGGATTGTTTTCACGCAGACGATTTAAAAACATTTCAGCCTCTCCCATCAAAGCAGCATCGTTCAATATTCAAAAAAATGTAAAATCACCGCAAAAAAACTTCGCCCCGGAACTGGGCGTATCAAAAAGAAGGCGGGCGGGACGCCCCGTAAAGCGCCGAGGCGCCGGTTCAGCCCTGGGCCAGCGCCTGGGCCTGCCCGGCGGTGGAAGCGTTGCAGACAGCGTCTGCCAGGGCCTCCATCTGGGCCAGGGTCTTGTCGGCAAGGGCCTCCTTCACGGCGGGAGCGCAGGCGCTGCTCATGGAGAGCTTGCGCAGCCCGAGCCCCACGAGGACCGGCGCGGCGGCAGGATCAGAGGCCAGTTCCCCGCAGACACTGAGCGGCTTGCCCGCCCGGGTGAAGCTGCGGGCCACCTGCCCCACAAGGCGGAACAGCGCCGGATGAAAGCTCTGGTAATATTGGGTCACGGCGGGGTTGCCCCGGTCTGCCGCGGTGAGATATTGGCACAGGTCGTTGGTGCCCAGGGAGGCAAAATCCGCCTCGGCGGCCACATGGTCGGCCAGCAGCGCGAGGGAGGGCGTTTCGATCATCACGCCCACGCCCACATCGCCCACGGCGCAACCTTCCCGCAGCAGCTCCTCCCGCACCTCTTCCAGCATGGCGCGGGCCCGGCGGAATTCCTCCAGGCCGCTCACCATGGGGAACATGATGTTCAGCGAGCCGTAACAGGAGGCGCGAAGCAGCGCCCGCAGCTGTGTGCGGAACAGATCCGGCCTGGCCAGGCACAAGCGCAGCGCCCGCAGGCCGAGGAAGGGGTTTTCTTCCCGGTCCATGGGAAGATAAGGCAGTTCTTTGTCGCCGCCGATGTCCAGCGTGCGCACGGTGACGGGCCGGGGCACGAAAGCGGTGAGGACCCGGCGGTAGGCCGCCAGCTGTTCCTCCTCTGTGGGCAGATGGTCCGACTGCATGTAAAGGAACTCCGAGCGGAACAGGCCGACAAATTCGGCGTTCAGGGCGGCGGTCAGGTCCTCGGCGCGGTCAGAGCCCAGATTGGCGCCGATGGCCACGGCGACCCCGTCGGCGGTGCTGCCCGGACGCTGCGCAAAGAGGGCGGTCTGGCGGGCTTTGACCTCAAAAGCGGCCCGGCGCCGTTCATAGTCCGGCCGCAGCTCTTCCAAGGCGCCGGTGAGAAGGAGGGATGCGCCCGCATCCAGCACTGCCGGCTCTCCATGGTGCACCGTTTCGGTCAGACCGTGGATCCCCAGCACCGCCGGGATGCCCAGGCTGCGGGCCAGCACCGCCATGTGGGAGGTCGTGCCGCCCTGCTCGGTGGCGATGCCCGCCACATGGGCGGTGTCCAGAGAGGCGGTGTCCGAGGGGGAAAGCTCCCGCGCCGCCAGGATGACCGGTTCAGAGAAGTGGCTCAGGTCCGGCTGTTCCACCTGCAGCAGGATCCGCAGAAGCCGGTCTTTCACGTCCTGCAAGTCCGCCGCGCGCTGGCGGATCAGTTCATCCTCTGTCTGGGCAAGAAGGTCGGAATAAAACGAAAAGACCTCCTGCACCGCCCAGGCGGCGTGCGTCCCGTCTTCGATGCGGTCGCGGATCTCGCCTTCCATCTCTTCGTCTTCCAGAAGTTCCAGATGGGCTTCAAAGATCTTTGCCTGGGCCTCCCGCCCCTGCAGCGAATCGCGCAGGGCGCTCAGCTGTGCGGCTGCCCGCTGCCGGGCGTCCAGATAAGCTTCCAGCTGCTGTGCGGAGTCTGCCGCGCAGCGCTCCACTGTTTCCAGGCACACGGTCCGGGGCGCATAGAGAAAGATCGAGCCCATGCCAACACCGGGCGATACCTCGGTCCCCTGCATTTGCATCTATATCACCTCTGTGTTTTGCCGGTCATTCATCGGTGTTCGCCGCAAGCAGCTCCGCAAGGACGGAGGCAGCCTGGACTTCATCGGTCCCCTCGGCGGTAAGCTCCAGAACGGTGCCGCAGGCGGCGCCCAGCGCCAGCACACTGACAAGGGATTTGCCGTTGACGGCGCGCGCCTCGGGCAGATCTGCCCTGCGCAGGGTGATGCGGCAGTCGAACTCCTTTGCCTTGTGCACAAAGTCGGTGGCCGGCCGGGCGTGCAGCCCGGTGGGATTCACGATGGGGACCTGTTTTGTGATCATGGTATATCCTTCCCTCTTTTTTTCAATAATCCGGCAGCTGGTCGCCCTGCATGACGGCTTGCTGGATCCGGATGATGTTGTCAAAATTCATGTTGCGCCTCAAAAAACGGACCATGCCCGCGTCGTCCCGGCGCGCCACCAGCACGGCGGAGGTGTTCTCCGCCATGGCCTCGTCGTGCAGCTCCACGCAAGACAGTTCGTCGTCCAGGTAACTGTCCTCAAAACTCCAGACGGCCGCGTCGATGACCCCGATTTTGATGTGCTCCAGCACATGGAGATAATGCACGGGCACAGGCTGGGTCTTTTTGCCGGCGAAACAGTTCTGGTTCCAGAGAGCCTGGTCGTAGGACATCTCATCCACGCCCACCCGGATCACGTCGCTGGTGTTCAGGTCGAATCCCTTGCGGGTGATGAGGTAATGGTTGTTGATGTAGCTGCCCCGGGGGAACTTGTGGAGGATCTCGATGGCGCAGCCCTGCTGCATATAATGGCGGGCGGCCAGGCTGCTCATGACCACAGCGTCCACCCGGCGCTCCGACAGCGCCGTCATACGGCAGCGGGAGCCGGAGATGAACACGATGCCGGTCTTGCTCAGGCCAAGATTGCTGATCTCGCGGCGCAGGCCGCTGGCCAGACCTTCATATCGTTTGGAATAAGGGATGGGCATGGCGCAGAACACACTGCTGATGCCCGCGCATTCCAGAAGGAGCCGGCTGTCCATCTGTTCAACGAACGAGCCCAGATGGCCCCGCGCCACAAGGTGCAGCGCCTTCTGTTCCTCCAGAGAGCGCAGCACGTTCTGAACGGTGCCGTTGGAAACGTGCAGGCGCGCGGCGATGCTGGAGATCGGTTCCATCCGATCGCCCACATCCATCCCAAGCAGTTCACAGGCGATGTGATTCAAAACATGGGAGGTCTTTTTGATGCCGCTCTCCATTGAACACGTCCCTCCTGTTTTTCAATATACAAAAAATTGTATATTAATTATACACCCAGTTGCAGCATTGCACAAGAGGAATGCACAATGCTCGAACAGGTTTTGTGTCATTGCCCAAAAAGAGGAGAGCAAATTAAGTGAATTTGCCCGGCTATTCCGCAAAAAAGCAGGCGCCGCAGCCCTTTTGAGGCCGCGGCGCCTGTCGCTTTTGCCGCAGGTTGTCAGATGAAAGGGTTGAAGAACCGGTCGCCGTCCCAGAAGGTGATGATGAGGCTGGCGGCCAGCAGGGCTGCGCCCAGGGCCAGCACCAGCCAGTCGTTCCGGGCGAAGGGCCGCTGGACGTACCAGGTGCGCTTTTTCTTTTTGCCGAAGCCCCGCAGTTCCATGGCGTTGCTGATGGTGTCGATGCGGGCCAGGCTGGAGAGGATGAGGGGCAAGAGGATGTTCACCGAGTTTTTCAGCCGGGCGCTCAGCTTTTCCTTGCTGCCCAGCTCCACGCCCCGGGCCTGCTGGGCCTGGCTGATGCTGTGGTAGTCCCGCTGGATGTCGGGGATGTAGCGCAGGGCGATGGCCACCGAGTAGCCCACCCGGTAGGAAACGCCGATGGAGTTCAGGCTGGCGGCGAACTCGCTGGGGTCGGTGGCGGAGATGAACAGAATGGCCACCGGCAGCGCCACGAAGTATTTCAGCGAGATGTTCAAAGTGTAGAACAGCTGCTCCCAGGTGATGGTGTAGCGCCAGAACAGGGTGACGATGACGTGGCGTGTGCCGTAGATCTCCACGCCCTGCTCGGGGCTGAACAGATAGATGAACACATTGTTCAAAATCAGGAACACCAGCATGAACACCAGCATGAAGCGCACTTCCCGCAGCTTGATGCGGCTGGCCTTGAAGGCGGCGAAGCTCACCGCCATCAGGCCGATGAGCACCCGGGTGTCGTAGGTGATCATGCTGGCGAAGGTGAACAGCAGGAAAAACGCCAGCTTGGTGGTGCCGGTGAGGGCGTGCACGAAGCTCTTGCGGGGCAGATAATTCAGAACGGTGTTAGCAGCCATGTTCCCGCACCTCCCGGTCAAAGTCGATGAACCGCTGGACGAAGGCCTCCGGCGGCGCGATGCCGCAGCGGTTCGCCAGGGTGAACAGGCTGGTCTCCTTCAGCGCCGCCTGCTCGATGAGCGCCGGGTCGCAGAGGACCCCGGCGGCGGAGCGGTCGGCGATGAGCCGCCCGTCGCTGAACACCAGCGCGCGGGGGGTGTATTCCAGCATCAGGTGCATGTCGTGGGTGATCATCAGCACCGTCACCCCCTGCCGGTTCAGCCCCCGCAGGAACTCCATGATCTCGGTGTAGTGGCGGAAGTCCTGCCCGGCGGTGGGCTCGTCCAGAATGATGACGTCCGGGCCAAGGGCCAGCACGCTGGCGATGGTCACCCGCTTTTTCTGGCCGAAGCTCAAGGCGCTCACCGGCCAGTTGCGGAAGGGGTAGAGCCCGCAGATCTTCAGGGTGTCCTCCACCTTTGCCCGCACCTCGCCGGGGCCAAGGCCGCTCTGCACAAGGCCCAGGGCCACCTCGTCGAAGATCATGGTCTTGGAGATCATCTGATTGGGGTTCTGCATCACGTAGCCGATGCGGCCCGCCCGCTGGCGGATGGTGTCGCCGGTGATGTCCCGCCCGTCCAGCAAAATGGAGCCGGAGCCGGGGGCCTCAAACCCGCAGATGAGTTTGGAAAGGGTGGATTTGCCCGCGCCGTTGCGGCCCACGATGCTCACCATCTCCCCTTTTCGCACGGCGAAGGAGATGTTTTGCAGGGTGTCGCGGCCCTTGGTGTAGCCAAAGCGCAGGTCCTTCACCTCCAGCAGCACCGGCTGCCGGGGGGCGGGGGCCGCGGCGGGGGCCGCATGGTACCAGGCGCGCACCGCGTCCCTGTCGGCCCCGGTGAGCTCCAGCGTGTCGGGGTGGGCGGGCTTTTTGTCCGGCGAAAGGGCCACGCCGGCGTATTTCAGCGCCGTGAGGTAGAGGGGCTCCCGGATGCCCGCCTCGGTGAGCAGCGGCGAGCAGAGCAATTCGTCCGGCCGCAGGTCGGCGGCGATGCGGCCCTCGTCCATCAGCACGATGCGGTCCACGCTGCGCCAGAGCACGTCCTCCAGCCGGTGCTCGATGATGAGCACGGTGGTGCCGGTCTCCTTCTGGATGCGGTCGATGAGCTCGATGGTCTGCTTGCCCGCCGCCGGGTCAAGGTTTGCCAGCGGCTCGTCGAACAGCAGGATCTTCACCGCGTCCACCATCACGCCCGCAAGGCTCACCCGCTGCTTCTGCCCGCCGGAGAGCTCGTGGGGCGCACGGCCCAGGTGACGGTCCACGTCCACCAGCCCCGCGGCGCGGGCCACGGCGGCGTGCATCTCCTTTTGGGGCACGCAGTCGTTTTCCAGCGCGAAGGCGATGTCCTCGGCCACCGTCAGGCCGATGAACTGGCCGTCCGGGTCCTGCAGCACCGTGCCCACCGATTTGGACAGCGCAAAGATGCTCTCCTTCCTGGCCTGCTTGCCGTCCACCGTCAAGGTGCCGGAGGATTCGCCGGGGTAGCTGAAGGGGATGAGCCCGTTGATGCAGCTGGCCAGGGTGGATTTGCCCGAGCCGGAGGGCCCGGCGATCAAAATCTTTTCGCCGGGATAGATGTCCAGGTCGATGTTATAGAGGGTGGGCCGGGCCTGGGCGCGGTACTGGAAGGTGAAATCCCGGAAGGAAATGATGGGGTCCATAGACAGCGCTCCTCGCAGTTCAAAATCAAAGGAAACGGGGGCAGGGCGCTGCCCTGCCCCCGATGCAAAACGCACCGGAACGGCTTGCCGCACAAGCGTTCCGACGGGCGAAGCGCCGGAAAAAGGAACTTACTCCTTGTCCAGCGAGCCCTTCTTGGCGATGGTCTTGCAGAAAGCAGCCACCAGCAGGCCGCCCACGATGACGGCGGTCAGGCTGTTGGCGATGGCGGCGAAGGCGCCCTGGGAGAACGTCTTGCCAACAGGCTCGGCGTAGATGAGGATATCCAGGCCGGGGGCCACCAGCAGCCAGGCGACGGCGTTGGCCACCACGTTGATCACGGCGAACAGAACGAACTTGCCCTTGCCGAAGTCGCCTTCGCTGAGGGCCAGCTTCCTGGCCACCAGGCCCACGATCACGCCCACCAGGGTGGAGGCGATGACCCAGCTCCACCAGGGGCTGCCGCCCCAGGACAGGTCGATCAGGGTGTGGCCGATGAAGCCGATGAGGCCGCCGGCCACAGGGCCGTACAGGGCGGCCAGCATGCCCAGGATGGCGTACTGCAGGCTGATGTTGGTGTTGGGGATGCCGCTGGGGATGGCCACGAAGCGGCCCAGCACAAAGAACAGGGCGGCGCCGATGCCCACCGCGACCACGGTCTTGATGGAAGAATTTTTCATGTTGCACACTCCTCACATTATAAAAACAAAACTATTCGCCGGCGGAAGGGCCTGTCCCTTCCGCGGAGAATCAAAGGGGATGCACCGCCTTATTCGTAGACGATGCGGGGGGCTTTGCGCAAAGCGATGCGCCATTTGATGCCGGTGCCGATGTTGTAGGCCTTGGAGAAGCTGCCCTGGTTGATGGCGACGGCCACGCAGTCCAGGCTGTTGACATAGAGCAGCGGCTCGCCCACGTTCACGTCGGCAAAGCTCTTGGCATAGGCCATGATGTTCTTGTAGAGGGTGCGGGTGTCGTTGGCGATGGACACCTCCACCCGGCCGCCGTGCTTCACGCCAAGTTTTGCGAACATTTCCCGGGGGATGTTGGTCCACAGCGAGCCGAAGCGCACGTCCAGCACGTCGATGGTGCCGGTGATGACGTCCTCCTCGCACTTTGCCTCGATGACCGGCAGCTCGATGACGCTGCCCACCGGCACCTGGGGGCCCACCTGCTCGAAGGTGATGACGCCCGAAGCCAGCCGCGCGCCGGTGTAGGCGTAGATGTCACGGCCGTGGAAGGTGTAGCTCTCGCCGGAACCCGCCAGCCGGTTCACGCTTTCGTCGATGACGCGGGCCTCTTCGATGCCGCACATCCGCTTGATGTGGGTGAGGGTGCCGTTGTCCGGCGTGATGATGTAGTGGCCCTCGGCGGTCTTCACCGCGATGCTGCGCCGGGTGGAGCCCACGCCCGGGTCCACCACGCTCACGAAAACGCTGTTTTCCGGCCAGTAGCTCACCGTCTGGATGAGGCGGTAGCTGGCCTCCCAGATGTCGTATTGGGGGATGTCGTGGGTCAGATCGAACACCCGCAGTTCGGGGCACACGCCCTGGGCCACCCCATACATGGCGCACACCGCGCCGTCGGCATAGCCGAAGTCGGATTGAAGGATCAGCGGTTCCAAGCTCTCAACACGTCCTTTTGCACGCAAAAATTACAATTAAGTATACGCTTTTCCGCCGGGGCTTGTCAAGGCTGACGGGGCGGAAAAGCGCGGCCCGGCGCGCTTTTTCCGCCCTGCCGGACGCGGCGCCCGCCCTTGCGCTTCGACGGGATTTTTTGTAAGATGGGGCCAGAACTTTTTAAAGGAGGAGAAACGGAAGATGAACGACGAAAAAACGCTGGAACAGGCCCAGCAGGCCTTCCTGCTGGACACGCTGCAAAAACTCCTCGGGCAGGACAGCCCCAGCGGCTTCACCCACAAGGCGACGGCCCTGGCCAGGGACATCGCCCAAGGGCTGGGCTTCGAGGCCGGGCTCACGGGCAAGGGCAACCTTGTGGTGAAGGCGCCCGGGCGAACGGCGGGGCGCAGGGTGGGCCTGTGCGCCCATGTGGACACCCTGGGCCTGATGGTGCGCTCCGTCACCGCCGACGGCATGCTGATGGTCACGAAGGTGGGCGGCCCGCTGATGCCCACGCTGGACGGCGAATACTGCCGCATCTACACCCGGGACGGCAGGGTCTACACCGGCACGGTGCTCAGCCTCTCCCCCGCCGCCCACGTGCAGGACGACGCGGCCACCCGCCCCCGGGACGAAAAGAACATGGCGGTGCGCATCGACGAGAAGGTGCGCACAAAGGCGGACGTGGAGGCCCTGGGCATCGCCGCCGGCGACTACGTCTGCTACGACCCCAAGACCGTGGTGACCGAAAGCGGTTTTGTGAAGTCCCGCTTTCTGGACGACAAGGCAAGCTCCGCCTGCCTTTTGACCCTTCTGTGGCGGATGCACGCCACCGGCCAGCGCCCCCGGTTCGACACCTTCTTCACCCTCACCGTCCACGAGGAGGTGGGCCACGGCGGCGCCACCCTGCCGGTGGTGGACGAGCTGCTGGCGGTGGACATGGGCTGCATCGGCGAGGACCTGGCCTGCACCGAGTACCAGGTGTCCATCTGCGCAAAGGATTCCGGCGGCCCCTACGACTACGGCATGGTCAGCCGGCTGGTGCAGCTGGCGAAGGAACACGGCGTGGACTACGCGGTGGACGTCTACCCCCACTACGGCTCCGACGTGGGCGTGGCCTGGCGCGCCGGCATGGACGCCCGGGGCGCCCTCATCGGCCCGGGGGTGCACGCCTCCCACGGCATGGAGCGCACCCATCTGGACGGCCTTTCCGCCACCCTCAAGCTGGCGGGGCTGTATCTGGAGCTGGCGTAACAGAAAGGCAAAAAGCGGGAGCGGACGAACAGTCCGCTCCCGCTTTTTGTGGCCGTGACGGCCCTTTGGAGAGAAAATGCCCTTTGGCCCCGCCGTGTTTGCCGCCGGCGGGCCGGGCGTGGATGAATTGGTTCGTTCAGCGCTCTTTTTGCGCCCCGCACCCGCGGCAGCCGGAACAGCCGCCGGAGCAGCCGCCGGAGTCGGGGCAGCCGATGCACTTTTTGCCGCTCTTTTTCGCCTTGTAGACATAGAAGGCGGCGGCCAGGACGATGGCGGCGATGACGCCGCCGGCGATGAGGTCGGCCATCATGCGGCGCTCACCCCCTTGAGGGAGTACTCCTTGGCCAGCGAGCGGCCGCTCCGCAGGCACAGCCAGGCGAGGAGGGCGGCAAAGGCGGCCACGGCGGCAAGGCCGGGCGCCGCGCCCGGGCCGAAGGACCCGGTGGTGAAAAGGGTGCCGAACTGGTAGACCAGCACGCCCACCGAATACCCGGTGCCCAGCTGCAGGCCGATGCCGGCCCACAGCCACTTTGCGCTTTTCATTTCGCTGTTCATCGCGCCGATGGCGGCAAAGCAGGGCGGGGTGTACAGGTTGAACATCAGGTAGGCCAGGGCCGCCACCTTGGTGATGGCGATGATGCCCGCCACCTCGGCGCCGGAGCCCTCCAGCATGGCCAGTTCGTCGGTGTCGATGAAGTTCTCAAGGCCCACAAAGCAGACGGCCAGGGTGCCCACCACGTTCTCCTTGGCGATGAAGCCGGTGACGGCGGCGGCCGCCAGCTGCCAGCTGAGCACGCCCACCACGGGCACCAGCAGAACGGCGAAGGGGGCGGCGATGGAGGCCAGGATGGACTGGTCCGCCGCCTCGGCCACCGTGAAGTTCCAGGCGAAGGTCTGCATGATCTGCACGGCGGTGTTGCACAGCAGGATGATGGTGGCGGCCTTCACGATGTAGGCCCAGCCGCGGCTGCACATGGCCTTGAAGGCGAACCACAGGGAGGGCACTTTATACTCGGGCAGCTCGATGATGAAAAAGCTCTTGCGGTTCTTGTAGCCGGCGATGCGGTTCACCAGCAGCGCGCCAAGGAAGATGAGCACAATGCCGGTGAAGTACATCACAAAGCTCACCCAGCCCGCGTCCGCAAAGAAAGCGCCGGCGAACAGGCTGATGACCGGGATCTTCGCGCCGCAGGGCATGAAGGGGGTGAGCATGGCGGTGGCGCGGCGCTCCCGCTCGTTGCGGATGGTGCGGCTGGCCATCACGCCGGGGATGGCGCAGCCGGTGCCGATGACGAAGGGGATGACCGACTTGCCGGAAAGGCCCACTTTTTTGAAGATGGGGTCCAGCACCACCGCCACGCGGGACATATAGCCGCAGTCCTCCAGCAAGGCGATGAGGAAGTACATCACCATCACCAGGGGCAGGAAGCCCACCACAGCGCCCACGCCGCCGATGATGCCGTCCGCCAGCAGGGCGGTGAGCAGGGGGTTGGCGTCGGCCAGGCTGTCCGCCACAAAGCCCTGGAAGGTCTCGATCTGCGCCACCAGCGCGTCGGCGATGAAGGGGCCCACCCACACCTGGCTGATCTGGAACACCAGGAACATCACCAGCGCGAAGATGGGGATACCCGCCCAGCGGTTGGTCAGCACCGCGTCGATGGCGTCGCCCCGGCCCTTTTCCCGGGTGAGCACCTGGCGCTTTTCCACCCTGCTCACCAGCTGGTTCACAAAGGCGAAGCGCCGGCGGTCGGCCTCTTCCACCGCCTTTTTATCGGTCAGGTCCACCTCGCCCTGCACGTAGGGAGCCTTCTGGCCTTTGCCGTAGAGGCCCGCCGCGGCGGCCACCGCCTCCCGCAGGCCGGCGCCCGCGGTGGAGACGGTGGGGATGACCGGGCAGCCCAGGGCCGCCGAGAGGGCGTCGTCGTCGATGGTGATGCCCTTTTTCTCGCTGGCGTCGTTTTTGTTCAGCGCCACCACCACCGGCACCCCCAGCTCCAGCAGCTGGGTGGTGAAGAACAGGCTGCGGGAGAGGTTGGTGGCGTCCACGATGTTGATGATGGCGTCCGGGTGCTCATGGCGCACATAGCTGCTGGTGATGCTCTCCTCCGAGGTGAAGGGCGACATGGAGTAGGCGCCGGGCAGGTCCACGGCCACCAGCTCCTCCCCGGCGGGGCAAAAGCTCTTCCTGATGGGGTGTTCCTTCTTTTCCACGGTAACGCCGGCCCAGTTGCCCACCTTCTCGCTGCGCCCGGTGAGGGCGTTGTACATGGTGGTCTTGCCGGAGTTGGGGTTTCCGGTCAGAGCGATTCTCATAAGCGGTTCCTCCTGTTTTGCTCACTGCCCCGCAAAGGGGCGTTCTATCGCAAACGCCGAATGGTTAGCCTTAACTAACCACGGGGCGCGGCGGTCTGTAACATGCGGGGGCGGCCAGGCGCGTCAGACGCGGATGGCCCCGGCCAGCTGGTCGTCGATAGTGTAGCGGCCGTCCTTGATGGCCACCACGCAGCCGCCCTTCAGGCGGGAGACCACGGTGATGGGCTCGCCGGAAAAGCACCCGAGGCTGAACAGAAAAGCGTCCATCTCCTCGTCGTCGGTGTCGATGGCCCGGATGATGTATTCCCGGCCGGCGTCGGCGTTGTTCAAGGTCATTTGTTTCACCTGCTTTCAGCGGAACACGGTGCGGCGGCACCGGTGGTTAGATAAAACTAATCCCGCCGCCGCAAAAAAGCCGGCAGAGCCGGCCCGGCGGAGCGTTAGCTATTACTAACTTCTACCTGATGATACTCCACCGGCGGGGATTTGTCAATCCCTTTTTGCAAAAAAAGGAGAGCGCCCGCGCCGCTGCCCGAAAGGCTCATTTCACCTGCTGCTGGGTGATGCAGTGGATGCTGCCCCCGCCGTGGCCGCTTCCAGGGTGGGCTGCCCGCCAATCAACGCCGGCGGCCACCAGCATCCCACCCAGACCCTCACCGACCTGCTCACCATCCACCGGCTGAAAGCCCGCCGCCCCCTGCCGCCCCCGCGGGGCCCGCTTTTTGTTGAAAACTCCCGGCCCTGCCCCTCGTTCTATGGAACAAAGGGGCGTTTGTTCTTTCTTTTTTCACAAAAACGCCGCCAGGGGTGCTATAATAGTACATTAGAGACGAAACCACCCCAAGGAGGGCCCCTTTATGCAGTGGACCGACATCAAGATCACCGTTCCCAAACCCCAGGCGGACACCGCCGAAGCCATCGCCACCGGCGTGTCCGGCGGCGGCATCTACATCGAGGACTATTCCGACCTGGAAGAACAGGTGGAGCGCATCGCCCACGTGGACCTCATCGAGCAGGACCTGCTGGACAAGGACCGCACCCATGTGACGGTGCACCTGTATCTCTCCCCCGACGAGAACCCCGCCGAGGTGCTGGACCTTCTGCGGGGCCGGCTGGAGGGGGCCGAGCTGGACTACTCGCTGGCGGCGGACGGCGTGGAGCAGCAGGACTGGGAGACCGCCTGGAAGGCCTATTACCACGCCCTGCCCATCGGCAGGCGGCTGGCCGTCGTGCCCAGCTGGGAGGACTACCCCACCGACCGCACGGTCATCCGGCTGGACCCCGGCATGGCCTTCGGCACCGGCACCCACGAGACCACCGCCCTGTGCCTTGCCGCGCTGGACGAGCTGGTGAAGGGCGGCGAGCGGGTGCTGGACATCGGCACCGGCAGCGGCATTTTGGCCATCGCGGCCCTCAAGCTGGGGGCGGCCGAGGCCGAAGGGGTGGACATCGACCCCATGTGCGTGCGCACCGCCGGCGAAAACGCCCGGCTGAACGGCGTGGAAGGCCGGCTGAAGGTGCTGGTGGGGGACCTGTCCGACAAGGCCGCCGGCAAGTACGACATCATCACCGCCAACATCGTGGCCAACGCCATCCTGCATCTGGCCCCCTGCGTGCCCGGCCTGCTGGCGGAAGGCGGCGTCTTTATCGCCAGCGGCATCATCGACGCCCGGGAAGAGGAAGTGTGCGCCGGCCTTGCCGCCGCGGGCCTCAAGGTGGCCGAGGTGCGCCGTCAGGGCGGCTGGGCGGCCATCCTCTGCAGGGGTGAGGTGTGAGAGATGCCCCACCGCTATTTCGCTTCGGAATTCACCGAAACCACCGCCGCCCTCACCGGCCAAAACGCCCGTCACCTGGGCCGGGTGATGCGGGCAAAACCCGGCGACGCGGTCATTTTGTGCGACGGGGCGGGCTTTGACTACACCGCCGCCGTCACCTCCGTGGCCCCCGACCGAGTGGAGCTGCGGCTGCTGGAAAAGCGCCCCACCTCCGCCGAGCCCTCGGTGGAGGTGACCCTCTTCGCCGGCTATCCCAAGCAGGATAAGCTGGAGTTCATCGTCCAGAAGGCGGTGGAGCTGGGCGCGGTGCGCGTTGTGCCCTTCTTCAGCCGCTTCTGCGTGGCCGCCCCCAAAAAAGAGGAGCAGAAGAACGCCCGCTACGCCCGCATCGCCGCCGAGGCGGCGAAACAGGCGGGCCGGGGCCTCGTGCCCGCGGTGGAGCTGCCCCTGGAAATCAAGGACCTGCCCGCCCGCTTTGACCAGTTCGACCTGGTGCTCTTTTTCTACGAGGGCGGCGGCGAGAGCCTGCGCACGCTGGTGAAGGATCAAAAGCGCATCGCCCTCATCACCGGGGCCGAAGGGGGCTTTTCCCCCGAGGAGGCGGCGGCCCTCACCGCCGCCGGCGCGGTGCCGGTGGGCCTGGGCAGGCGCATCCTGCGCTGCGAGACCGCCCCGGTGGCGGGCCTCGCCGCGGTGATGACCCTGGCCGGCCAGCTGGAATGAGCCCGGGCGGCGCATAGCCGCGCATCTTTTGTGGAACACTACGGGTGGTTTTATACCACACATCGTTCTGCAAAGGAGCATCGTTTATGAAACGCATCGTGACCGTGGCGGCGGCTCTGGCCCTGACGCTGAGCCTCGCCGGCTGCTGGGGCGGCGACAAGCCCGCCTCCAGCACAAAGCCCACCCCCACCCCTTCCGCGAGCAGCAGCGCCTCGGGCGGCTCGTCCATGGAAGGCGGCATGTCCGGCAGCATGGAGGCCGGCACGTCCGGCAGCGGCAGCCTTGCCGCCAGCGAGGGCATGGGCAACAGCGCCGTCACCTCCGGCAGTGCCGGCTGACCGCATCCGCCGGCCCGGCGCCTTTGGGGCGCCGGGCCGCACTCTTTGGGAGGAGCCTATGAACAAAAGCAAAAAACAGCTTGCCTCGGCGGCGGTGCTGGCGCTGCTGTGCGCCGGGTGCGCCGCGGCGGCGGTGGCCTTCCGCCACGAGATCTGGGCCCTCATCACCAGCCAGAACGCCCGGGACGAATTTGTGGAGTGGGTGCGCTCCCACGGCGTGTGGGGCATGCTGGTGTTCCTGGGGCTGGAGGTGTTTCAGATCGTGGTGGCCGTTGTGCCCGGCGAGCCGGTGCAGATCATGGCCGGCGCGCTCTACGGCCCGGTGGGCGGGCTTTTGCTCTGCCTTGTGGGCATCCTCATCGGCAGCACCCTGATCTACTATTTCGTGCGGGCCCTGGGGGCCAAAGCGGTGGACCCGGCGGTGCTGCACAAATACCGTTTTTTGCAGGATGAAAAGCGGGTCCGCAGCGCGTTGTACTTACTCTTTTTCCTGCCCGGCATGCCCAAGGACCTGCTCACCTACATCGGGCCCTTCCTGCCCCTGAAGCCCCGGCAGTTCCTGTTCATCTGCACCCTGGCCCGCTTCCCCGCCCTGCTGGCCAGCACCGTGGCGGGCGACAGCCTCTTCGAGGGCAACATCGTGCTGCCCCTGGTGCTGGGGGCGGTCACCGGCACGCTGGGCCTTGCGTGCATCCGGGGCGAGCAGCGCATCGTGGACTGGCTGCACCGCCGCCGCGACAAACTGACGCCGAAATGAAACCAGCCGCCCCAACGCCGGCGCGTCGCGGGAGCCCCGCCTCCCCCGCTCCGGCAGGGGGCGGTTTTTTGCCGCGGCGGCCCGTTAAAAAAACAACGGCGGGCCTTTTCAAAACAGGCCCGCATGTGGTACAATTTCCCCATAAGCCACAAGAAGAGGAGTGTGTGAAAACGATGGCCGAATACGTATTGTTCACCGAGTCCACCGCCGACCTGACGGCGGAGCTCGTCCGGCAGCTGGGCGTGGAAGTGCTGCCCATGCTTTTTTCCCTTGACGGCAAGGAGTACCGCAACTACCCCGACAACCGGGAGCTGGACCCCCATGCCTTTTACGACGCCCTGCGCGCCGGCGGCATGAGCACCACCAGCCAGATCAACCAGGCCGCCTTTGAGGAGGCTTTCTCCCCCGTGCTGGAAGCGGGCAAGGACATCCTGTACCTGGCCTTTTCCAGCGGCCTGTCCGGCACCTATCAATCCGCCTGCCTGGCGGCGGAGGAGCTGGCGGAAAAGTATCCTGAGCGCACCGTGCGGGTGATCGACACCCTGCAGGCCAGCATGGGCGAGGGCCTGGCGGTCTACTACGCCGCCGCCCTGAAGAACGAGGGCAAGAGCCTCGAGGAAGTGGCCGGCTGGTTCGAGGCCAACAAGATGCGGGTGTGCGCCTGGTTCACGGTGGACGACCTGATGTTCTTAAAGCGCGGCGGCCGCCTGGGCGGCGGCGCCGCTGTGGTGGGCACCCTGCTGGGCATCAAGCCGGTGCTGCATGTGGACGACGAGGGCCACCTCATCGCCATGGAAAAGGTGCGCGGCCGCCGCGCCAGCCTGGACGGCCTGGTGAAGCACTTCGCTTCCAGCGACGTGCCCCCCGCCGAGCAGGTGGTGTTCGTCAGCCACGGCGACTGCCCCGAGGACTGCCAGTATGTGGCCGACCGCTGCAAGGAACTGGGCGCGAAGGAAGTGCACATCGGCACCATCGGCCCGGTCATCGGCGCCCATTCGGGCCCCGGCACCGTGGCGCTCTTCTTCCTGGGCGCAAAACGATAAGAAACACAGAAAAAGCGCTCCCCGCCAAAGCCGGGGTGGCATAAGAAAACGACGGTTTTGCCTGGGGATTTTGGCGCATAAAACACGCAGAGCAGCCCCCAAGCCACCAAGGCTTGCGGGGCTGCTCTTTGTGCTTTCTTCATCCAAAATCCTGGGGCAAAACTGCTCCGCACCAGGAAAAGTGGCGATTTTGATGGCAGCGCAAGGAAAAGCGCCGCAGGCACCCTTGGTGGTTGTCAAGGCGCTTTGACGC
>DWXV01000005.1 GCA_019119025.1 Candidatus Allofournierella excrementigallinarum | reverse complement strand
CCCCTTATCATCGACAACACCTTCGCCACCCCGGTGAACTGCCGGCCCTTCGAGTGGGGCGCGGACATCGTGACCCACTCCACCACCAAGTACATGGACGGCCACGGCTCCGCCGTGGGCGGCGCCATCGTGGACAGCGGCCGCTTTGACTGGACCCGTTACCCCGACAAGTTCCCGGGCCTTTGCACCCCCGACGAGAGTTACCACGGCGTGGTGTACACCGAGCGCTTCGGTCTGGAGGGCGCCTACATCACCAAGGCCACCGCCCAGCTGATGCGGGACTTCGGCAGCATCCAGAGCCCCCAGAACGCCTATCTTTTGAACCTGGGCCTGGAGAGCCTGCATGTGCGCATGAAGCGCCACTGTGAGAACGCCCAGGCCGTGGCGGAGTTTTTGCACGGCCACCCGAAGGTGGCCTGGGTGAGCTACTCCGGCCTGCCCGGCGACAAGCACTACGCCCTGGCCCGGAAGTATCTGCCGAATGGCGGCTGCGGCGTGGTAAGCTTCGGCGTGAAGGGCGGGCGTAAGGCCGCCGAGGCCTTCATGAAGCATCTGAAGCTGGCGGCCATCGAGACCCATGTGGCCGACGCCCGCACCTGCTGTTTGCATCCCGCCAGCGCCACCCACCGCCAGATGAACGACGAGGAGCTGGCCGCCGCCGGCGTGAGCCCGGACCTCGTGCGCTTCAGCTGCGGCCTGGAGGACAGCCGCGACCTCATCGCCGACATCGCCCAGGCGCTGGACGCGGTGACGGAAGGATGAGCGCCGGGCAGCGGGCAGCCGCTCTCTGGCGGGAGCCCTGGACACAGCTTGGGCTGGGCATACTGGCCGTATTGCTCTATCAAAGGGTCCTTCCCCGCTGGCTGCACGGCGGCAGCCTCTTGCTCTTTCTTGCTCTGTGCCTGCTGGCCTGGGTGCTGATATCCCAGGCGCGCCGCCGCCTTGCCCCGCCCAAGAAAAGCACCCTGCTGATCACTGCCGGGCTGGGCGCTGCGCTGGGCTTTGGGTCTGTGGTGCCGCAGATGCTGCTGCGCACCGGCAAAAGCGCCGGCCCGCTGGCGCCGCTGGCGCTGGAAGGCGCGGTGCGGGCTGCGGCGCTGGCCTGCATCGCCGCGCCCTTGCTCTGCTTTGCTGCCGGGCGGCTGTGTGCCCTGTGCGAAAAGGCGGCTGCTCCCGCGCGGCCCTTTCCCCGCCTGGCCTTTTTCGCGGCAAGTCTCCTGGTCCTTTATCCCGCCTGGCAGAACCGCTTGGTGGAAAACGGCACATTGGACTATGCCAATCAGCTGGGCCAGGTGCAGGGCACGGTTCCGCTGAACGATGTGCACACCCTGGCCCACACCTTCATCATCTGGCTGTTCCGGGGCAACCACGACGCGCTGGTCACCGGCCAGTTCCTGGCGCTGGCAGCCCTCACCTGCCTGTTTGCCGCCTGGCTCTGGCGCCGGGGTCTGCCGCCTTTTGCGGTGAGCGCGGGGCTGCTGGCCTTCATGCTCAATTCCACCACGCTGGCAATGTTTCAAATCGGTACCAAAGACCCGCCCTACGGCCTGTGCATGGGCCTTGCGCTCTATTTCATGGCCCGCTTCATCGCAAACGACCTGGCCTGGAGATGGTATCACCGGCTGGCCTTCGGAGTGACACTGGCCGGCTGCGGCCTGCTGCGCTACAACGGCTACGCCTTTGTGCTGGTGTGCCTTGTCTGGCTGGCGGTGCTGGGCTTTGTCCGCCGCCGGCGGGAGGGCTTTTCCGTCGTCGCCGCCGCGCTGGCCACCGTGCTGGTTTTTAATTTCTGTGCCTACAACATTGCCGGCGCGGTCAAAATGCCCAGCGGCGTGTCCATGCAGGTGCCCGCCACCGCCATTGCCATCCTGCTGCACGACGGCGTGCTCACGCCCGAGCAGGAAGCGCGCACCCGGGAGCTGATGGCCGTGGACTGCGCTGTAAAAGCCATCGACGAGTTTGACATCGACCACTACAACTCCACCAAGCGGATCTGGTGGCACCGAGACCTGCTCACCTATGTCCCTACTGCCTCCGATGAAAAGTTTGCACCGCTGCTGGACCAGGACATCTACCTCATCGACCCGCTGAACAATCTGTTCACCCTTTCCCTTGCGGAAAACAAGGCGGGCATCGTGGCGCTGTATCTGGAACTGTTTTTCCAGCACCCCATCGCCTGCCTGCGCCTCATTGCCGAAAACCAGACCAGCGTCTGGCGCTGGAGCACACAAGTGCCCATGAGCCATCTGTTTTATTTGTATCTTATGCTGATGGGCTTTGCCGCCCTTGGCCTGCGCCGTCTGGCGCGCACCTGGCCGCTGATGCTGCCGGTGCTGTGCAATCTTGGCTCGGTGCTCATCGCCAGCGCCACCAACGAGGACCGCTATCTGCTGCCCACCTACCTGCTGGCAGTGCTTTCTATCCTGTTCGCGGTTGCCGCCGCAAACGACCGTTTCGCAGCGCGCGAAAAAACCATTCAAGCAGGGAGTGTTTGAACCATGCCCCTCATCATCCCCAAAACACTGCCCGCCTACGGGGTGCTGGGCAGCGAGAACGTGTTCGTGATGCACAAGCGCCGTGCTCGCACCCAGCACATCCGCCCGCTGCGCATCGTGGCGCTGAACCTGATGCCCACCAAAATAGCCACCGAGACCCAGCTGGCGCGCCTTTTGGCCAACAGCCCGCTGCAGGTGCAGCTGACCTTGCTGCACACCGCCAGCCACGCCGCCAGCCACGTGCCCGGCGGGCATATGGAGGCTTTTTACAAGACCTTTGACGAGATACGCGGCGAACGGTTCGACGGCATGATCATCACCGGCGCGCCGGTGGAGCAGATGCCCTTTGAGGAAGTGGACTACTGGCCGGAGCTGTGCCAGATCATGGACTTCACCCGCACCAATGTCTACTCCACCCTCCACGTCTGCTGGGGGGCCCAGGCGGCGCTCTACCACCACTTCGGCATCGGCAAGCGCCCCCTGCCCGAAAAGATGTTTGGCATCTTCCCCCACCGGGTCACCCGCCCCTCAAACCCGCTGGTGCGGGGCTTCGACGAGGAGTTCTGGGCGCCCCACTCCCGCCACACCGGCATCGACGAGGAACAGGCGAGAGCCTGCAGGGACCTGCGGGTGCTGGCGGAAAGCGACGAGGCGGGCATCTACCTGATGAGCACCGACAGCGGGCGGCAGATTTTTGTCACCGGCCACCCGGAGTATGAGCGGCTTACGCTGGACGCGGAGTACCGCCGGGACGTGGCCAAGGGCCTGCCCATCGCCCCGCCCAGGCACTACTACCCCGGCGACGACCCCTCCAAAGAGCCGGTCTACCGCTGGCGGGCCCATGCCTTTTTGCTCTACACCAACTGGCTGAATTATTATGTGTACCAGAACACCCCCTACGACCTGGGCGAGCTGGACACCTTTTGACCTGCCGCGCGCGCCGGGGGCCTTCGCCGGCCCGCCCGGCGCGCTTTTTTCAAGGAAAGGAGTGGTCTCATGCGCATCCTCGTGGTGGAGGATACCCGGGATATGAACCGGCTCATCGTCAAGGCCCTGGCCAAGGCGGGCTACAGCGTGGACGGCTGCCTTGACGGCGAAGAGGCCCTGGACTATCTGGCCGGGGCGGAATACGACGGCATCGTGCTGGACGTGATGATGCCCAAAATGGACGGCCACCAGCTGCTGGCAAAGCTGCGGGCCCAGGGCAGTGACATCCCGGTGCTGTTCCTCACCGCCCGGGACTCGGTGGCCGACCGGGTGGAGGGGCTGGACCTGGGGGCGGACGATTATCTCGTGAAGCCCTTCGCCTTTGAAGAGCTGCTGGCCCGCATCCGGGCCATGACCCGCAAGCACGCGGGCAGCCGCACCGACACCTTGACGGTGGGGGATCTGGTGCTGGACACCCGGGGCCGCACCGCGTCCCGTGCCGAGCGGGACATCCCCCTGCTGCCCAAGGAGTACGCCATTCTGGAGCATCTCGTGCGTCACGCGGGCACGGTGCTCAGCCGGGAGCAGCTGGAAGACCGCATCTGGAACTATGAAAAGGCGGGCAGCTCCAACAACATCGACGGCTACATGAGCCGCCTGCGCAAGAAGATCGACGCGGACGCGCCCGAAGGCCGGCGCCTTCTGCACACGGTGCGGGGCTCCGGCTGGGTGCTGCGCGCCCCGAAGGAAGGAGGCGCGCCGTGAAGCTTCGCTCTGTCAAGACCCGCATCACCCTGCTCATCACCCTGCTGGTGGTGACGCTCTTTGCGCTGATGCTGCTGTTTGCCTTCAGCATGAGCAATTCGGTGGTGCAGCGCACCGCCCGCCAGCAGCTGGCGGACACGGTGCGGGCCAACGCCGCCCTGGTGACCTTCACCGGCGGGCAGTTTGCCGCCGGCGAGGGCTTTTCCTTCTCCCGCGGGGGCGTTTTCTGCCTTGTGTACAGCAAGGCAGAGGCGCTGCTGGCGGGGCAGCTGCCGGTGGGCTTTTCCGAGACGGCGGCCTTTGAGAACGGGGCCCTGCGCACGGTGGAGACCGCCGGCGGCGAGTGGTATCTGCTGGACCTTTGGGTGGCCGACGGTTGGGAGAACGGCGTGTGGCTGCGGGGGCTGATGGAGGTGCCGGATTCCTCCTCCGCCGCCCGCAACCTACTGCTGGCCGCGGCGGTGGCCCTGCCCCTCTTCGTGCTGGCGGGGGCGCTGGGCAGCTACTTCATCCTGCGCCGCTCGCTGCGGGGGCTGGACACGGTGAACGCCGCGGCGGCCTCCATCGGCGAGGGCAAGGACCTGTCGCTGCGCATCGGGCATGTGCCCGGCGGCGAGGAACTGACAAAACTGGCGGAAAACTTCGACGGCCTGCTGGAGCGGCTGCAGCGCAGCTTTGAGGCAGAGCGCCGCTTCACCGCCGACGCCTCCCACGAGCTGCGCACGCCGGTGGCGGTCATCAAGAGTGCCTGCGAGTACGGCAGGGCCTACGACGAGACCGAGGAGGAGCGGCGGGAGACGCTGGACACCATCCAGCGCCAGGCGGACAGGATGGCCGGGCTCATTGGCCAGCTGCTGGCCCTCACCCGGCTGGACCAGGGCACCGAGCCCCTGCGGCCCGCGCCCCTGGACCTGGGGCAGCTGGCCCGGCACGCGGTGGAAGAACAGAACTACGACCCTTCGCGGCTGCGCCTCGCGCTGGCAGAGGGGGTCACCGTGCAGGGGGACGAGGCGCTGCTGGGGCGGCTGGTGGCGAACCTTGCGGACAACGCCTTCAAGTACGGCCTGCCCGGCGGCACGGTGACGGTGGAGGTGCGCGCCGAGGGCGGCGAAGCCCTTCTCACCGTGGCCGACGAGGGCCCCGGCGTCCCCGCCGCCCAGCAGGAGAAGATCTGGCAGCGGTTTTATCAGGTGGACGCCGCCCGCAGCGATGAGCAGGAGGGCGTGGGCCTGGGCCTCTCGCTGGTGCAGCGC
The DNA here is from genome assembly GCA_019119025.1 of Candidatus Allofournierella excrementigallinarum. Taxonomy (GTDB): domain Bacteria; phylum Bacillota; class Clostridia; order Oscillospirales; family Ruminococcaceae; genus Allofournierella_A; species Allofournierella_A excrementigallinarum. Next base: position 32,911 of record DWXV01000005.1, on the reverse strand, counting down.
ATCGCCCAGCTCCACGGCGGGCGCATGACGCTGGAGAGCGCCGAGGGCGCGCCCAGCGCTTTCACCCTGCATCTGCCGCTGGCGCAATGACGTTCCGCCTCCCCGGCGCCGGGGAGGCGTTTTTCTCCTGAAAAAATTTTTGAGGATCGTTCGAAAATTTCATGTTCGCTTCATGTTGGGGGCCTATACTGGCATCAGAACAAAACAGGAAGGAGAATCCTCTGATGAAAAAATTGATCGCCGCGGCCCTTGCCGCCCTCACCGTTGCCCTCTTCACCGCCTGCGCCAACGACGGCCAGCTGGCCTACATCGGCGATGAGGCCGCCCGCACCGCCGCCCTTACCGGGGCGGGGCTCTCCGCCGACGCGGTGACCTTCCTTGGCACCGAACTGGCCAGCCGGGACGGCACGGAGTACTATCTGGTGTCCTTCACCTCCGGCGACAGCCGCTACGAGAGCCAGGTGGACGCTTTGTCCGGCGTGGTCCTCCAGACCGAGAGCGCGCCCCTGGCCCAGAGCGCTTCCTCCCCCGCCGAAGGCTCCATCACCGCCGGGGACGCCAAGGCCAAGGCCCTGGCCCACGCGGGCCTTGCCGAGACCGACGTGACCTTCATCAAGGCCGAGCTGGACCGGGACGACGGCCGCCTCGTCTACGACGTGGAGTTCTACACCGCCGATTACAAGGAATACGACTACGAGATCGACGCGGCCACCGGCGAGGTGGTGAGCTTTGACTACGACGTGGAGCACTACGCGCCCCCCACCGCTGCCCAGAGCCCGGCGGCCATCGTGAACGACGGCTCCACCCTTTCCGCCGAGGACGCCAAGGCCAAAGCCCTGGCCCACGCGGGCCTTTCCTCCGACAGCGTGACCTTCATCAAAGCCGAACTGGACCGGGACGACGGCCGCCTTGTCTACGACGTGGAGTTCTACACCGCCGATTACAAGGAGTACGACTACGAGATCGACGCGGCCACCGGCGAGGTAGTCAGCTACGACTACGACGCCGAGGACTACGCCCCGCCCGCCGCCTCCGGCACCCTGAGCGCCGAGGACGCGAAAGCCCTGGCCCTGGCCCAGGTGCCCGGCGCCTCCGCCTCGGACATCCGGGAGTTTGAGACCGACCGGGACGACGGCCGCGTGGAATACGAGGGCAAGATCGTTTACGGCGGCATGGAGTATGAGTTCGAGATCGACGGCTACAGCGGCGCCATCCGCAATTGGGAGGCCGAGCCCCTCCACGACTGAAGCCAGCCGCCTGCCCGAAACCGCTCCGCATCGAAGCGCCCCCGCAGACAGAAAGCGGCCCCCGGCAATGCCGGGGGCCGCTTTTATGGTTTTTGTGAAGGCTCAGCGCTTGGGGTTCACGATGCTGCGCCACTCCAGGTCGCCCCGCTCCAGGCCGTGGATGAGCACCTCGGCGGTGGCGATGTTGGTGGCCAGCGGGATGTTGCGCACGTCACACAGGCGCAGCAGGTTCATCTCGTTGGGCTCGTGAGGTTTGGCGCTGATGGGGTCCCGGAAAAAGAGCAGCAGGTCGATCTCGTTGCAGGCGATGCGCGCCGCGATCTGCTGGTCGCCGCCCTGAACGCCCGCCAAAAAACACTGGATGGGCAGGCCGGTGGCCTCGCTGACCACCTTGCCGGTGGTGCCGGTGGCCACCAGCGTGTGCTGGCTGAGGATGCCGCAGTATGCGATGCAGAACTGGACCATCAGTTCTTTTTTTGTGTCGTGCGCGATCAACGCGATGTTCATGATGTTTCCTCCCCCCCTGCTCTGTTTCCCAACGTTTTATATACGCTGCTCATAGTGCAGATATAATTGAGAAGCCGGCTGCGGCGGCCTTGTCAGCCCCACACGGCAAGCGGCACCCGCTGGCCCAGAAGACGGCGGGCAAGGTTGTCTACCGCGCGGAAAGCCAGTGTGTCGGCGGGCAGCGCCTGCCCCCTGGCGGCGCACAGCTGCAGCTGGCTGCTCTCGGGCACCACGGCGATCAGCTGGGCAGCCACCGTGTCGATGCACTCGTCCAGGTCCCGCACCGCACCGCCAAAGCTGGCGGGCCCCACCCGGTTCAGCACCAGGCGCACCTGTCTGGCCCCCGCGGCAAAGGCTTCCTCCGCCGCGATGTGCCCGTCCCGCAGGGTGACAGGGTCCGGCGTGAGCACCAGCAGCACCGTTTCGCTCACCGAAAGGGCCGCCTTGAAGGGCGCGCCCAGGCCGGCGGCGGTGTCCACCAGCACCCAGTCGAAAACGGGCGCGAGTTTGTCCAGCAGTTTTTTGAGCGCCGCCGGCTGCACCGTGCCGCCCCACTCATAGGGCGCAGAGATCACCGACAGGCCCGGATAGAGCGGACTTGCCACAACGGCTTTTGCGCCTTCGCACCGGCCGCTGAGGACGTCGGCGATGTCGTAGACCGTTTTTCCATAGACGCCGGAAATGATGTCCACGCTGCGCAGGCCGGAATCCAGCTCAATGAGCAGCACTTTGGTCCCTGCGGCGGCCAGGCGCCCGCCCAGCAGCACCGAAAGGGTGCTTTTCCCGGTGCCTCCCTTTCCGGAAGCCACCATAACGATCTTTGCGCTCAAGCCCACGCCTCCCTGCCAGTCGGTTTCTGCCAGCTGCATATCGCCCCGGCTGGCGGGAACAGCACGCTCTTATTATCATAGTAGCACAAACTACCCCTGAGCGCAAGAGATGTTTTGTGAAGAAGGGACAAAAAAATCCGGGAAATGGCGTGTTTGCGCCATTTTCAGGGCAGAAGCTGGCCCGCCTCGGCGCTTTGCAGGTCGCCGGTCTTTTCGATGAAGTAGGCGTTGAAAATGTCCCGCACCACCGGCAGCAGGTTGGAGCCGCCGCCGCCGTACTCCATGATGGCGCCGATGGCGATCTGGGGGTCCTCCACCGGGCCGTAGGCGATGACCGCGCTGTTCAGGTAGGTCAGGCCCTTTTCCTTGTCGTAGTACTCGGCGCGCTGGGGGCTGCCGGTCTTGACGGCGATGGTCATGGGGTAGTCCCGCAAAGCGCTGCTGCTCCTGGCGGCCCGGATCATGCCCTCTTCCACCGCGTCAAAGGCGCCGATGTTGTCCTCCACCTGGGCCACCACCTCCGGCTCGAAGCTCTCCACCACCTCGCCGGTGTTGGAATCGCGGTAGCTGGAGATGAAGTGGGTGCGGTAGCGGGTGCCGCCGTTGGCGATGGTGGCGGCGTAGGTGGCCAGCTGCACCGGGGTCACGGCGGTGTTGCCCTGGCCGATGGCCGCCATCAGCTCAAGGCCCAGGGTGAAGTTGTCGTCGTCCGGGTCGGTGGTGCGGCCGGTGTATTCCGACAGCTCCACCCCCGTCTCGGTGGCAAGGCCCAGCGTGCGGGCCATCTCGTTGAAGTTCTCGGCCCCTTCCCGGCGGCCCAGGTCGTAGAAATAGGTGTTGCAGCTGTAGCCCAGGGCGTCGTAAAGGTCAAGGCTGGCGCCGCCCACGTGGCCGATGCCCTCGCACCGGGGCCCGCCGCTGGTGACGTAGTAGTTGTAGCTGGACTGAGCGCCGCCGCAGCGGATGGGGGTGTCGGTGGGGGTGATGAGGCCCGAGAGCAGCCCCTCCAGCGCCACCGCTGGCTTGAAGGTGGAGCCCGGCGAATACAGGCCCCGCAGCGCCCGGTCCACCAGGGGGGTGTTGGGGTCGCTGGCGTACTGGGCGGCGTTGGTGCTGCGCAGGTTAAGGTCGTAGCCGGGGTAGTTGACGCAGGCCAGGATGCCGCCGGTCTTGACGTCGATGACCACCACCGCCCCGGCGCTGGCCTCCTTGCCCTTGTACTGCTCGGCGGTGGCCTGCAGGTTGAGGATCTGGTTTTCCAGCGCCTCATAGACTTTTTTCTGCAGGTCGGCGTTGATGGTGGTCACCATGGTCAGGCCCGGCTGGGGGTCCTGGATGACCTCGGTGGAGATGATGACGCCGTCCTTGTCGCGGGTGACCTGCTTGATGCCGTCCTCGCCCCGCAGCTTGTCCTCGCCCACCTGCTCCAGGCCCGCCTGGCCGATGGTATCGTTCATGGCGTAGCCCTTTTCCTTCAGGGGATAGCTGACGTTGCCCTCTTCGTCGGTGACCTTCCAGTCCTCGGCGTAGATGGGGCCCACGTAGCCCAGAAGATGGGGGGCCAGGGTGCCGTCGGCATAGACGCGGTAGCTGGTCTCGGTGATGTCCGCGCCCTCGCTGGTGAGGCCCCGCTCCTTGACGGTGGCCACCGTGCGGCTGCTCACGTCCTCGGCGAGGGTGAAGTTGTTGTTGTCGCTGAACTCCTCCAGCTCCATCTGGTAGCGGATGCCGCCCAGGATGCGCTGCCACCCGGGGGAATAGTCCTCCAGCTCATAGCGCTCCACCACGGCGGCCATCACCTGGCCGGCGGTGGCGTAGGGCTGTTTGACCAGGTTCTCTTTCAGGGCGTCCAGCCGGCTCTGGGCGCGGGAGTCGTCCTCGCCGGCGGTGAATTCATAATGGCCGTTTTCCGGCGCGCTGATGGGCATGGTGTCGTTCCACTCGTCGCCGCCGGCCTGCAGGATCTCCACCAGCTCCACCAGGGTCTCGTTCAGATCGCCGGTGAGCATCAGCTTGTTGATGACCAGGTTGTAGCCCGAGACGTTGGAGGCCATGGCCCGGCCGTATTCGTCCACGATCTCGCCCCGGGCGGCAGGGATGCTGAACAGGTAATTGCTCACCTGCTGGGCCTTTTCCAGCAGCTCCTCCCCCTGCACCAGCTGGAACTGCACCAGGCGCAGGATGAAGACGCCCATCACCACGGCGGTGGCGGCGATCAGCGCGCCAAGGCGGCGGGCAAGGCTTTTTCGATCCATGGGCAGTTGCCTCCTTTGCGGCAGGGGAATGGAAAAAAAAGCGGGTCAGTCGGGCAGGGCAAAGCGCCGGTTCACCCGGCGGGCGGCCCAGAGGCTGGCGGGGGAAAGGGCGGCGGTGAACACCGCGATGGGCAGCACCACCTCAAAATAGCGGGCCGCCGCCCCGGCGTAGCCGGGCATGGCATAGAAGAACAGAAAGTCCACGCCGGTGACCAGCACGGCGCAAACGCCGCTCACCAGCACGAAGTTCATGGAGTTGAGCCGCAGATAGAGGCTCACCAGAATGGCGGCGCCGAAGCACACGCAGAGCATGCCCAGGCCCAGCAGGCCGCCGGGGCGGCCTGCGGTGAAGTCCCACAGAAGGCCGCCCGCCGCGCCGAAGAAGGCGCCGGGATACTCGCCCTCGCACACCGCCACCGCAAGGCACAGCGGCAGGATGAACACCGGGCGTATCTCGCCCAGCACCAGAAAGCCCGGGGTGGTCTGAAGGGTGGCGGCCAGCATAAGCAGCACAAAGTAGCTGGCCCACTTGCCGGCCAGCATCAGATTGCGCTTGCTGCGTGAGGTCATGGCGCGTCCTCCTTACCCCTCGGAAGAATCATCGGTGACGATGAACACATGGGTCAGCTTGTTGATGTCCGCCCCCGGCTCCACCACCGCGATGGTGGAGGTGCCGCTCTCCTCGGGCAACAGCTCCAGAATGGCGCCCACCCGGATGTTGGCGGGGAACTCGCCCCCGAGGCCGGTGGTGATGATCTCGTCGCCCACCATGGCCAGGGTGTCGCGGGGGAGGTTTTCCAGCACGCACATGCCGTCGGCGGCGTAGTCCGCCGAGCCGTTCAGGTTGCCGCTGTCGCGGGTGCGGCTCACAAGGCAGGCCACATAGGAGCCGGGCTGCAGGATGGTCATCACCTTGCTGCTGGAAAGGTCTGCCTCCAGCACGCGTCCCACAAGATAGCCCTTGTCGCTGACCACCACGTCGCCCTTTTCCACCCCGTTCAGGGTGCCCTGGTCGATGGTGAAGCCGCCGAAGCGGTCCAGCGGGTCGCGGCTGATGACGAAGGCCGAGGCGTACTGGAACTCGGGGTTTTCCTCCCGGATGTTGAGCAGGTCCCGGAAGGCCCTGTTTTCCGCCGCCAGCTCGTCATAGTCCACCAGCTGGTCCCGCAGCTCCTGGTTCTCCTGCTGCAGGGCCTCGTTCTCGGCGATGATCTGGTCGATGCGCACGTATTTGTCCAAAAGGCCGTCCACCCCGCCGCCCAGCAGCTGGCCCGCCTTCTGGAAGGGGGTGAGCAGCGCGCCCAAGATCTCCTGGGGGGCGTTGGTCAGCCGGCCGTTGGCGCCGGCCCAGGCCATCATGCCCGCCAGCACCACCGCCACGGCCAGCAGGATCTTGAATTTTTTGGTGTGGAAAAAGTCGCGCATGGGCAAAACTCCTTGCGCCCCGTCCGTGCCGGGGCCTTCAATTCAAAAGCGGGCGGCGAAAGAACGCCGCCCGCGCACAGTTTTTCCGCCCGCGCCTCTTTTTTGCGCGGCGCTCAGAAATGGCTGGAATCCTCTTCCAGCACGTCGCTGAGGATGTCCAGATGGTCCAGCACCGCGCCGGCGCCCACGGCCACGCAGTCCAGGGGGTTTTCGGCCACATGCACGTCGATGCCGGTCTCCCGGTTGATCAGCTGGTCCAGCCCGCGCAGCAGCGCGCCGCCGCCGGTGAGCATGATGCCGTGGTCGATGATGTCCGCCGCGAGCTCCGGCGGGGTGCGCTCCAGGGTCTCCTTGATGGCGTCGGTGATCTTCTGCAGGCTTTCTTCCAGGGCCTCCCGCACCTCTTCGGAGTGCACGGTGATGTTCTTGGGCAGGCCGTCCACCAGGTTGCGGCCCTTGATGTCCATGCTGGTCTCCTGGTCCAGCTCGAAGGCGGAGCCGATCTCGATCTTGATCTGCTCGGCGGTGCGCTCACCGATGAGCAGGTTGTACTTGCGCTTGATGTAGGCGATGATGCTCTGGTCGAACTCGTCGCCGCCCACCCGCACGCTGCGGGAGGCCACGATGCCGCCCAGGCTGATGACCGCCACCTCGCTGGTGCCGCCGCCAATGTCCACCACCATGCTGCCGGAGGGCTCGCTGATGGGCAGGCCCGCGCCGATGGCCGCGGCCATGGGCTCTTCGATGACCCGCACCTGACGGGCGCCGGCCTTCAGGCTGGCCTCCTTCACGGCGCGGCGCTCCACCTCGGTCACGCCGGAGGGGATGCAGATGACCACCCGGGGGCGGAAGAACATGCTGTTGCCGCACACCTTCTTGATGAAGCGGCTGAGCATGGTGGCGGTGATGTCGAAGTCGGCGATGACGCCGTCCTTCAAGGGACGCACCGCCACGATGCTGCCGGGGGTGCGGCCGATGACCGCCTTGGCCTCGTGGCCAACGCTGCGCACCTCGTCGTTTTTGATATCCACGGCCACCACGCTGGGCTCGCGCATGATGATGCCCTTGCCCCGCAGGTAGACAAGGGTATTGGCGGTGCCGAGGTCGATGCCGATGTCTTTGCTGAACATGTTGAATTACTCTCCTTTACACACTCTCTATGAACGTATATGATGCGATCCCGCAGATTTTTACTTTTATATTATAACCGCACGCCCTGTGTTTCTCAAGCGGCCGGGCGAAGTTTCGCATTTTGTTCAAAATTTTTGCAACAGACGCGCCAGACGGGAGACAGGAAGCCCCATGATATTGTAGTAGCAGCCCTCGATCTCCTCGCAGAAGAGGGCCGCGGCCCCCTGGATGCCGTAGCCGCCGGCCTTGTCGTAAGGCTCGCCGGTGGAGATGTAGGCCTCGATCTGCTCGTCGGAAAGCGCAAAAAAGCGCACCCGGGTGGTGGCGGTGAAGGTGTGGCTCTCCCCTTCGTGCCACACGCACACGCCGGTGTGGACGTAGTGGTCCGCCCCGGAAAGGGCTTTGAGCATGCGGCGGGCGTCCTCTTTGTCCCTGGGCTTGCCGAACACCCTGCCGCCGCAGTCCACCACGGTGTCGCAGCCGATGACGGTGTCTTCCGGGTATTCCCGGGCCACCACCATGCACTTGCCGAAGGCCAGGTTCTCGGCGGTCTGGCGGGGGTCGGCGGCGGTGAGGGCGCTCTCGTCAAAGTCGCTGGCCACCACCTTGAAATCGGTGGTGATGAGGCTCAAGAGTTCTTTGCGCCGGGGGCTGGTGGAAGCAAGGATCAATGACATAACGAAACGCTCCTTCGGTTTATTTCAGATGCGGGTGCGGGTGTAGGCAAAAATGGCCAGGCTGATGGTGATGATCTGGGCCACGCTGATGCCCATGGTGAAGTTGAGGTCCAGCTTGACGACGGACAAATCCAGCACCGGGTGGAAGCCGATGCTCTGGGAGAAGGCCAGCCAGGAAAGGCCGGGCGTGCCGGCGGCGAGGCTGGCGATCATGGCCCCCAGCAGGATGCCGGAGAGGATGAAAAAGCAGAGCAGCAATGTGCGTTTCACGGGCGTATCTTCCTTTCTTTTGTCACAGGCGGCCGGTGGAGCCGAAGCCCCCCTCGCCCCGCTCAGTGGAGTCCAGTTGTTCCGCGAAGGTGAAGGCGCAGCGGGCCACGGGCATCACCATCAGCTGGGCCACCCGCTCGCCGGGCTGGATGGTGCAGGGTGCGTCGGAGAGGTTCACCAGCCCCACCTGGATGGCGCCGCGGTAATCCGAGTCGATGACCCCCACCCCGTTGGAGAGGGTCAGCCCCCGCTTGACGGCAAGGCCGCTGCGGGCGCACACCAGCGCCACATACTCCGGCCCCGGCAGCTGGACGGCCACCCCGGTGGGCACCAGCGCCCGGCCCATGGGGGGCACGGTGAGGGGCGCGTCCAGCACAGCGAAAAGGTCCGCCGCCGCGGAGCCTGCCGTGGCGTATTCCGGGGCTTTCGCCCCCGGCAGGGTCAGGGTGTAGTTCACGTTCATCTCGTTTCGTCCTTTCCCGCCCCGGGGGCGCTGGGGGTCTTGAAGTAGAGCCCGCGGGTGAATTCGCCCGGCCAGGCCGCTCCCTTTTGCAGTGCTTCCAGCACCCGGGCCGCCTCGGCGGGCGTTTCCAGGGTGAACCAGGCAAGGCCGGCGTCCGCCGGGAGCTTTTCCAGCTTATCCCCCATGTAAAGGGGCACGGGGTTGTAGATCTGCCGCACCCCGCCGCCGCAGCGCACCGGGAAACGCCGGCGCTTGCGGTCGGTGAGCAGGCCCTGCCTGTTGCAATGGGCGCAGTCGGTGACGTTTTGCAGCGGGCAGGCCCGGGTGATCATCAGCGGCAGGTGGCCGTACACGATGGCCCAGGTGGGCACGCCGGGGTCGATGGCCTCCATCTCGGCGAAGGGCGTCTCGGGGGAGACGGTGAGGGCTGAGAGGCCCAGGTCCTTCCAGCACAAGGCGGAGAGGGGGTTGGCCACGTTGAGGCCGAAGCCGCCGTAAAGGGTCCAGCCCCTGGCCAGCGGCAGATGGCCGATGTTGTGGACCATCACGCCGGCAAAGCCCGCGCCCTTCGCTTCGGCCAGGGCCTTGGCGGCGGCGGCCTCCATGCCGCCGAACATCACCCGGGGCGCTTCCAGCACGGTTTTGGCCCGCAAGGCTTCCGGCGCCTGGCGCCAGCGCAAAAGGGGCAGGATGAGCCCCGCAAGGTCTCTGGGCAGGGGCTCGGGCAGCTGCTCCGGCCCTTCAAAGCGGGCCCAGAGCTGTCTCGCGCCCAAGGCGTGCCGCCGCGCTTCGGGCAGGCGGGCGGGGGCGCAGCTCCAGGCTTTCGGCGCGCTGCGCAGGGCCAGAAGCCGCTCCAGCACGGCGCGGCGGGCGTCGTTCCAGGCGGAGGCGGGCAGGTAGCCCGGCTCGCCGTCAAATTCCACGCGCCCTGCATAAAAAGGGGTGCCGCCGGTCCTCGCCAGCGCCTTTTCGATGGCGGGGCGCTGGCTTGCCCGGGCGGGTTCCATCACGCCGGCCAGGGGCGCTTCGGCCCGGCGGCCCGCGCCGTCGGCGGCGGCGAGGGTGCAGCCGCTTTCGGCCGCGGTCACCGTGAAGGCCACCGGCACCCGCGGCGCCTCCCGGCGGTAAAGCTCCCGGATGGCGGGCATGGCCGCCCTGCTGGCGGCGGCGTCCCCGGGGGTGCGCACGCCGAACATATCGCCGCTTATCCTGCCCTCGATGTAGCCGTTGGTGAAGCCGGAGCGGGAGAATACGTCCTGCAGCTGCTGTTTGTCAAAGGCTTCTCCCGCAAGGCTCTTGCGGCAGGCGTTCACCGCGGCGGCCACATACTCCGGCCCCCGCAGCCGCCCCTCGATCTTGACGCTGGCCACCCCGGCCCGGGCCAGGGCGGGCAGGCTGCCCACGGCGCACAGGTCTTTCAAAGACAGATGGGCCGCGCCGGAGCCGTCCGCCGCGAAGGGCAGGCGGCAGGGCCCGGCGCACTCGCCCCGGTTGCCGCTGCGCCCGCCCAAAAAGGCGCTCATGTAGCACTGGCCGGAAACGGACATGCACAGCGCCCCATGGACGAACACCTCGGTCTCGATGGGGCTTTCCTTTGTGATGGCGGCGATCTCGGCAAGGCTCAGCTCCCGGGCCAGGATGGCCCGCTCGAAGCCCATTTCCGCCAGCTGGCGCACCCCGGACAGGGTGTGGACGGTGAGCTGGGTGGAGCCGTGGAGGGCAAGACCGGGGGCCATCTGCCGCGCCAGGGCGGCGGCGGCCAGATCCTGCACGATCAGCGCGTCCACCCCGGCCCCGGCGGCCATGCGGATGGTGTTTGCCAGCAGGCCCAGTTCGCCGGAAAAGGCGGTGGTATTCACCGCCGCGTGGACGCGCACGTCCCGCGCGTGGCAAAAGGCCACCGCCTCTTTCAGCTGCTGCTCATCAAAATTGCCGGCGGTGCGCCGGGCGCTGAACTGCCGAAGGCCCAGATACACCGCATCCGCCCCGGCAAAGACGGCGGCCCGCAAAGCTTCGCCGTCCCCCGCCGGGGCCAGCACCTCCACCGGGCGGCGAAGGCCGTTCTTCTCTGCCAGGCGCGCGGCCCGGGCGGGGCCCGGCTGGCCGGTCACAGGCGGCTCTCCCGCAGGCGCTGCACTTCCCTTTGCAGCCGCTCCACCTCGCGGCGGGCCTGCTCGGCGGCCAGTTTCGCCTTGGCGGCGTCCTCCAGATAGTCCTTGATCTGGCTGCGCATGTTGTCGGCGCTGGAGGCGTTCTTCTGCAGTTCGTCCAGATAGCCCAGGGCCACCACCACGGCGCTGGCGGCCACGCTGGCCGAGGGGCTCTGGTTCATCAGTTCGTTCATATCCCTGTCCAGCCGCTCGGCCAGGGACTGCACATATTCCTCAGGATCGGTGGTGGAGATCACATAATTGGACCCGCACACCGTCAGCTTCACTTTGTTCGCAGGCATGGTCTTCCCTCGCAATCGAATCTTCTTGTATGCAAAGCCGGGGCGCGCCCGGTTCTCTTTTATACGCTATTATAATATATTTCACCGGCGCAGAAAAGCCCATTTTTTGAATTTCCGCCCCCTTTTGGCCCCGCGGTGGCGGATTTCGGTTCCCGGGAACGGATTTTTTCTTGAAACAGCCGGCAAAACTTGGTACAATAGAAAAGCATATGGACCGCTTTTCTCAAGGCCTGCGCCGCCCTTTCCCGGCGGCCGCGCTTTTTTGTCCAATACAAAACAAGGGGAGATACATTTGGCAAAGTATACGAAACGGGAATTTGACAAGCTGCTGAAAGACCGGCTGGCCAGCGAATACGGCACCACGCTGGACGTGGCCAGCAACCAGCAGATCTATCGTGTGCTGGCGCTCATCGCCCGGCGCATGATGAGTGACGGCCACAAGAAGTTCATCAGCCGCGCCTACGGCACCGGCGCAAAGCAGGTGTACTACCTGTGCATGGAGTTTTTGATGGGCCGCAGCCTGAAAAACAGCCTGTTCAGCCTGGGGCTGGCGGACGTGGCCGAGGCCGTTCTGGCGGACGCCGACATCAAGCTGGAAAGCATCTACGACGAAGAGCCGGACGCGGGGCTGGGCAACGGCGGCCTGGGCCGCCTGGCCGCCTGCTATCTGGACGGCATGGCCACCACCGGCATCGCCGGCACCGGCTACTCCATTCTGTACGAATACGGCATCTTCAAGCAGAAGATCGTGGACGGCTGGCAGCAGGAGAAGGCCGACAACTGGCTGCCCGGCGGCCAGGTGTGGCTGAAGAGCCATCCCGACCAGAGCATCGAGGTCAAGTTCGACGGCGAGGTCGAAGAGAGCTGGCAGGGCAGCTTCCACCATGTCATCCACAAAAACTACTCCAGCGTCATCGCCGTGCCCAGCGACATGTACGTGCAGGGCTACGACGGGCGGGGCGTCGCCAAGCTGCGGCTGTGGCAGGCCAAGGCCCCCGATTTTGACATGAAGAGCTTCAACGCCGGCGAGTACGGCAACGCCATCCGCCAGAACGCCTCGGCGGAGCTCATCAGCAAGATCCTCTACCCCAACGACAACCACATGGAGGGCAAGATCCTGCGCCTGCGCCAGCAGTACTTTTTGTCCGCCGCCTCCATCGGCGACATCTGCCAGAACCACCTGGCCCAGTTCGGCAGCCTGGACACCCTGCCCGAGAAGGCGGCCATCCAGCTGAACGACACCCATCCCACCCTGGCCATCCCCGAGCTGATGCGCATTTTGCTGGACGAGTGCGGCTACGGCTGGGACAAAGCCTTCGACATCTGCCGGCGCACCTTCGCCTACACCAACCACACCGTGATGAGCGAGGCGCTGGAGAAGTGGAACATCGACATCTTCCGCACCACCCTGCCCCGCATCTTTACCATCGTGCAGGAGATGGACCGCCGCTGCCGGGCCGACTTTGAAAAAGCCTTCCCCGGCGATACGGGCAAGATCGACTACATGGCCATCCTGGGCGACGGCCAGGTGCGCATGGCCAACATCTGCTGCTATGTGTGCCACTCCATCAACGGCGTGTCCAAGCTGCACAGCGAGATCATCAAGGACAGCGTCTTCCACGACTACTACCTCTACAAGCCCCAGGCCTTCAAGAACGTCACCAACGGCATCGCTTACCGCCGCTGGCTGCTGGCGGGCAACCCGGCGCTGACCAAACTGCTGTGCGACGTGATCGGCCCCGGCTTCAAGCACGACGCTTCCCAGCTGAGCCGCCTGGCCGCCTTCAAGAACGACAGGAAGGTGCTGGCCGCCCTGGACGAGGTGAAGAAGGCCAACAAGGCGGAATTTGCCGCCCATCTGAAAAAGGCCACCGGCCAGGTCATCGACCCGGGCTCCATCTTCGACTGCCAGGTCAAGCGGATGCACGAGTACAAGCGCCAGCACCTGAACGCGCTGAACATCGCCGCCCAGTACCTGTACCTGAAAGCCAATCCCAATGCCGACGTGACCCCCAAGACCTACATCTTCGGCGCCAAGGCGGCCCCCGGCTATTACATGGCCAAACAGATGATCCGCCTGATCTGCAAGCTGGGCGAATACATCGACGCCGACCCCGCCGTGCGGGACATCCTGAAGGTGGTCTATCTGGAGGACTACAACGTCACCACCAGCGAGCGGCTGATGCCCGCCAGCGAGGTGAGCGAGCAGATCAGCCTTGCGGGCACCGAGGCTTCCGGCACCGGCAACATGAAGTTCATGCTGAACGGCGCCATCACCCTGGGCACCCTGGACGGCGCCAACGTGGAGATCGCCGACGCCGCCGGCATGGACAACGAGGTCATCTTCGGCATGCGCACCGAGGAAGTGAACGCCCTCAAGGCCATGGGCTATCATCCCAGCATGTTCGCCAACCGGGACGAGGTCACCCTGGAAGTGCTGAACTTCCTGGAGAAGGGCTGGAACGGCGAGGACTTCCACGAGATCGTGAACAACCTGCGCAATGTGGACCCCTACATGGTGCTGGCGGACTTTGCCGATTACCGCCGCGCTCACACAGACCTTGCGAAGCTCTACGCCGACCGCACCCGCTGGAACCAGATGAGCCTTGCCAACATCGCGGGCAGCGGCGTGTTCAGCGCCGACCGGTCGGTCACCGATTACGCCAACAACATCTGGGGCGCCAGCCCGGTGAAATGAATCCCGCGCCCCCGGCCCATTGCGCCCGGGGGCATTTTTTGAAGCGCGGCCTGGACCTGCCGCCAATTTCTCTTGCCAGAGGAGCGATCTTGCTTGGACCATCTGTTCAACAGCCTTGACAGCGCCTACAAGACCCCCCGCGGGGCGGTGAGGGCGGGCGAACCGCTGCGCCTGGCGCTGACCATCCCCGAACACTACGGCTTTGTGGAGCCGCGGCTGGTGCTTGCCAAGGACGGCGGCGCCCCCGTGGAATACCGCATGGGTTTCAAGGGCTGCGTGGAAGGGGTGAACCACTTCCGCCTGGACCTGACGCTGGACGAAACGGGGCTTTATTTCTATTACTTCGACCTCTATTCCGACTTCCGCAAGCTCTACCGGGGCGAGCTGGGCGAGGCGGTGCTCAGCTGGACGGCGGGCGCCTGCTGGCAGCTCACCGTTTATGAGGCGGGCTTTTCCACCCCGAAGGCCCTGCGGGGCGGGGTGATGTATCAAATTTTCCCCGACCGCTTTTTCGAGGGCAGGCCCCACCCGGTGATGCCCTTTGCCGACCGGGTCTACCGGGCCAACAAGCAGGGCGAGCCCTACTTCTGGCCCAACGAGCAGGGCGGCCAGCTGAACCTGGACTACTTCGGCGGCGACTTTGAGGGCATCCGCAAAAAGCTTGGCTACCTGCAGCAGCTGGGGGTCACCTGGGTCTACCTCAACCCCATCTTCGAGGCCCATGCGAACCACCGCTACAACACCGCCGACTATCTAAACGCCGACCCTCTGCTGGGTACCAATGAGGAGTTTGCCCGCCTGTGCCGGGAGGCCAGAAAGCGGGGCATCCGCATCATTCTGGACGGCGTGTTCAGCCACACCGGGTCGGACAGCCGCTATTTCAACCGGGAGGGCCGCTACGGCCAGGGCGGGGCCTACCACGACCCGAACAGCCCCTACCGCAGCTGGTACGACTTCGACCAAAAATACCCCTGCGGCTACCGCAGCTGGTGGGGCTTCGACACCCTGCCCGAAGTGCGGGAGGACGACCCCGCCTACCGGCAGTTCATCTGCGGCAGGGGCGGCGTGATCGACACCTGGCTTTCCCGCGGGGCCAGCGGCTTCCGGCTGGACGTGGCGGACGAACTGCCCGACGATTTCATCGAGGAGATCCGCAGGGCGGTGAAGGCCCATGGGCCGGACTGCTACCTGCTGGGCGAGGTGTGGGAGGACGCCACCACCAAAGAGGCCTACGGCGTGCGCCGCACCTACCTTTTGGGCAAGGGGCTGGACGGAGTGATGAACTACCCCTTCCGCAATGCCATCCTGGGCTTTCTGCGGGGCGGCAGCGCCCTCTCCTGCGCCGAGCAGCTGGCCGCCATCTGCGAGCACTACCCCGCCCCGGCGCTGCACGCGCTGATGAACCACCTGGGCACCCACGACACCGAGCGCATCCTCACCGCGCTGGAAGACGAGCCCGCCGAAGGGCGGGACCGCTACTGGCAGAGCGGGCGGCGGCTGCCCCGGCCCAGGTACGACCACGGCATCCGGCTGGTGCGGCTGGCCTACGCCATGCTGTTCACCCTGCCGGGCGTGCCCTGCATCTACTACGGCGACGAGGTGGGCATGCAGGGCTACCGGGACCCCTTCAACCGGGCCTACTACGACTGGGACTCCACCGAGAACCGGATAAAGCCCCTGCTGCGCCAGCTGGCGAAGCTGCGCAGGGAGTGCGACGCCTTCTGGGAGGGGGATTTCCGGGTGACGCGGGCGGACGGCGGCCTTTTGCAGTACCGCCGCACCGGCCCCGCCGAGACCGCCGAGATCGTGGTCAACCGCACCCCCCGGCTTCTGGCCACCCGGGCCCTGGGCAAGGTGACCGAGGTGAACCCCTTCAGCTTCACCGTGGTGGTGGAGGACACGGCAAAACTGGCCGCAGCCGAAACCGCCCTGTGACCCGCGCTTTGCGAACGTAAAGGGCGGCCCGCCGGAGATACATCCGGCGGGCCGCCCTGTTTGCTTTTTATTCCTGCCGCTGATACAGCAGATAGCGCACGGTATAGTAGGTCGTCCGGTTGAGCTGGCGCTCCTGCCCTTCGCCCACCCGCGCATAGCCGTGCTGTTCCAGCAGCGGCTCCCACCGGGCCAGGCTGGCCTCGTATTCGTCCTCATAGCTGCCGCAGACGATGAACTCGGTGTCAAAGGCGGGCTCGCCGTAAAATTCCTGCTGGATCTGCTCCACCGGCAGGTTGAAGCTGCCGATGTAGGGGCTGGCCTGCAAAAGGTCCGCAGCCATGCCGAAGCCCCGGTCCAGCACGCCCCACATCTCGTAGCTTGCGTCCGGCACGCTGCGCATCACCTGGGCAAACTGGTACTGCACCGCATCCTCCCGCCTTTGGCCAAAGGCCTGGCGGTTGGGGGTGTGCCACCAGGCAAAGCCCACGCCGGCGGCCAGCGCCGCGGCGGCCAGGGCCGCCCACAGCCAGCGGCCGGCGCGCCCGGCGCCCGCCAGCTTGTCCCCCACGGCCCGCGCCGCCGCCAGCAGCGGCACAAAGCCGAAGGGCACGAACAGCACCAGCGCCAGGGCGTAGTAGATGGGGACGCTGTTGGGCGTGCCGTAGATGGCCGCCGTCACCGCCAGAAAGCTCAGCGGCACAAGCAGGCGCTGCAGCCAGAAGGCCGCGTCCCGCTTTTCGCCCCGGGCTCCGGGGCCGAAGGTGGACCAGAGCAGGCCCAGCACCACGAACACGCCGAACACCCAGTTGAGGCGCAGGTCGGAACAGGTGTTGCGCCACATGCTGGCCAGCATCTGGGCCGGGCTGGGCTGGGCCGCGTCGGAGTAAAGGAAGAGGTTGCAGTAAAAATAGTTGTACCACATCTCGCCCAGCGCGCCGTTCGCCCAAAAGTAGAAAAGCCAGGGCAGGCTCATGGCCGCAAGGCCCAGCACGCCGCCGGCAAAAGCGCGGCAAAGGCCCTTCCAGTCCCGGCGGGCAAGGCCCCAGGCCAGCAGCACCGCGGCCACCGCCGCGAAGGGGGCGCAGAGGTTATACTTGATCCAGAACGCCCCGCCGCATAGAAGG
This sequence comes from Candidatus Allofournierella excrementigallinarum, assembly GCA_019119025.1. Taxonomy (GTDB): domain Bacteria; phylum Bacillota; class Clostridia; order Oscillospirales; family Ruminococcaceae; genus Allofournierella_A; species Allofournierella_A excrementigallinarum. Next base: position 15,897 of record DWXV01000005.1, on the reverse strand, counting down.
CCCAAGGCGAGGCCCAGCCGGAGGGTAAGCGGGCGGCGCAGGCGCAGCGTTTCCAGCCCCAGCACCATCCCGCCCAGCAAAAGGGGCAGGCAAAGCTCCTCGGCGCTGTCCCCTTTTTGGAAGGCGATGGTGGAATAGCTCACCGCCAGCACCAGCGCGGGGGCCAGCGCGGCCGCCCGGCCCGCGCCGCACAGAAGGAACAGCCGCCGGGCAAAATACAAAAACAGCGCCGCCGCGGCGATCTCGATGAGCCAGACGCCCAGAAAACCGTCCGCCTCGACCCAGTTGGCGATGCAGTGCAGCAAAAACAGCAGCGGGCCCTTCTGGTCCACCGCGTCCACATAGAGCATCCGCCCCTGGGCCATGGCCTTGCCCATCAGGAAAAAGCACTGAGCGTCCGACCAGTTGTTCACGGCATAGAAGGGGGAGCTGCGGCTGACCACGGCCAGCACGCCCGCCGCGGGCAGCACGAGCCAGAGCGCAGAAAACCGGCGCAGCACGCCGGCTTTCCCTTCCGCCTTCCCGGCGGGATTCATTCCTCACCTCTGCCCCGGCGGGCCAGCACCTTTACGCTGCTGGCGTACTCCGAGGGGGTCATGCCGGTGACTTTTTTGAAGTGGCGGGAGAAATAGTGGATGGAATTGTAGCCCAAAAGGGCGGCGATCTCGGTGAAGTTGTGGCTGCCCTGGCGGATCATCTCCTTGGCCTTCTGGATCTTCAGGTTGCCAAAGTACTCCATGGCGCCGCCGCCTGTCTTTTCCCGGAAGACCTTCTGCAGATAGCTGCGGCCCACCAGGTTGTCGCGGCAGATGTCGCTTAAGGTCAGGCGGCGCTGGATGTTGGCTTCCAGATACTGCTGCACCCGGGCCAGAAACTCGTTCTGGCTGCGCTCGCGGATGAGGCTGGTGGGGCGGCTTTGGGGGGTCTCGTCCCCCCGGCGCACAAGGCACAGCAGCATGTACTCCAGCGACACGCCGATGATCTGCTCGCAGCCGAAGGGCGCGCCCTCCCGCCGGACAAGGTGAGGGGTGAGGGGGTCGTCCAGCGGGGTGGAGAAGGCCGCGCCGGCCATCTCCACAATGCGGGCCAGCAGCACCCGCTCGTTGTCGCTCACGTTCACCACCCGGCGGCGGAAAAAGTCCATGGCGGGGCCGCCGCACTCAAAGGAGATGATGACGATGTTGGGCGCGCCGTCGCCGGTGGCCCGCACGTTGTGGAATTCGCCCGGCTGATGGAAGATCATCTGCCCCTTTTTCAGCAGCTTCTCCTCGTCGCCGGCGGTGACATACACCTCGCCCTTGTCGGCGTAGACCAGCTCCCAGAAATCATGGCTTTCACCCACAAAGGCGTAATCCGGCCCATACTCAAAGTAATGCACCGAATAGATGCGGTCGATGGCCAGCGGGCGCTCCAGTTCCAGCGGCGTGTATCCCATGCCCTGCCTCCTTTTTCCCTGCGGGGGCGGAAATTGCATATTCTTCCATTAGTATACCGCATTCCGGCTGATTGTGCAAACTTTTTTACAAAAAATACACCTTGCGCCGGGGGCTGTTCAAGGCGGCCCCGCCGTGTTATACTGGAAACCAGCAACAGATCTGTGAGGGGTTTTTATGCTGCAAACACTGCAAGCCCGGTTTTTCACCGACTGGGGTTTTTACCGGCGGGTGCTGGCCATCACCCTGCCCATCGCCATCCAGAACGTCATCAGCCTGGGCGTAAATATGATGGACATCATCATGCTGGGCCAGCTGGGCGACACGGCCATCGCCGCCGCCAACCTGGGCGGCCAGCTGTTCATCCTTCTCAACGTCACCGGTTTCGGCCTTGCCAGCGGCGCGGCGGTGCTCATCGCCCAGTACTGGGGCAGGCGGGACATGCCGCGCATCCGGCAGGTCTTCGCCCTCAGCCTGCGCTTTGCCCTGGGCGCGGCGGCGCTGTTCACCGTGCTGGGGCGGCTGTTCCCGGTGCAGATCATGCACATCTTCGCCGCCGACGCCGGCGTGATCCGGGAGGGGGCCGCCTACCTGGAATGGCTGTCGTTGAGTTTCATTTTCTACAGCTTCTCCAACTGCTACATCATGTGCCTGCGGGCGGTGGAGCAGGTGAAGGTGAGCATCGCCGTCTATTCCAGCAGCTTTTTCGTGAACGTGTTCTTTAACTACTGCTTCATCTTCGGCAAGCTGGGCGCGCCGGAGCTGGGGGTGCGGGGCGCGGCCCTGGGCACCATCATGGCCCGCCTGTTCGAGTGCGGGGCTGTGCTGGCGTACATGTGCTTCGTCGAGCGCACGGTTCGCTTCACCCCAAGATGGCTGCTGCGCTTTCGCAGCGGGCTGTTCGGCGACTATGTGCGCAACAGCGTGCCGGTGGTGAGCAACGAGCTGCTGTGGGCGCTGGGCACGGCGGTGACCAACCTGACCATCGGCCATATGGGCCCCAGCTTCACCAGCGCGGTGAGCATCGTGAACGTGGTGAACAACCTGGTGAGCGTGTTCATCTTCGGCATGGCCAACGCCACCGCCGTGGTGGTGGGAAAGACCATCGGCGAAGGGCGCCTGGCGGACGCCCGCCGGGCCGCCAACAGCACGGTGGCGGTGAGCGTTGTGCTCAGCCTTGCCGCCTCGGCGCTGCTGCTGGCGGGGCAGCGCCCCGTCATGAGCCTTTACAACGTGAGCCGGCAGGCCCACGACACTGCCCTCATCCTGATGACCATTCTGGCGGCCATCCAGCCCTTCCAGGCGGTGGGCACCGTGATGGTGGTGGGGGTGCTGCGGGGCGGCGGCGACGTGCGCACCAACCTCATTCTGGACAGCGGCCTGCTCTGGATGCTGGCCATCCCCCTGGGCCTTTTGGGCGGCTTTGTGTTCCACTGGTCCGCGCCGGTGGTGTTCTTCTGTTTGCGGTGCGACAACATCGTCAAGAGCATCTTGGGTTTCATCCGCCTTTGCAGCGGGCGCTGGGTGCGTGTGGTCACCCGCGCCGACGCGGTGCGGCAGGCGTAAGATCTTGCCCATAAAATTCCGGCATCCCCGGATGAGATAAGGAGTGTTGAAGATGGAAAAGCAGAAAGTCGCATGGATCGGCGCCGGCGTGATGGGCGCGTCCCAGGCCGGGCATCTGGTGAAGGCCGGCTGGGAAGTGAAGGCCTACGGCCGCCACTACGAGAAGGTGGCCGCCAAGGCGCCCGAGTTCGGCTTCATCCCCTGCCGCACCATCGCCGAGGCGGTGGCGGACGCGGACTTCGTGTTCGTGATGGTGGGTTACCCCGCCGACGTGGAAGAGGTATTCTGCAGCAAGGGCGGCATCCTCGACTCCGCCCGCCCCGGCGCCGTGGCGGTGGACATGACCACCTCCAGCCCCACCCTGGCCCAAAAGCTCTATGCCCTGGGCAAAGAGAAGGGCATCGCCGTGCTGGACGCGCCGGTCTCCGGCGGCGACAAGGGCGCGCGGGAGGCCACCCTGTCCATCATGGTGGGCGGCGACGAGGACGCCTTTGAGAAGGCCCTGCCGTTCTTCAGCGCCATGGGCAAGAGCGTGCTGCTGATGGGCCCCGCGGGTTTCGGCCAGCACACCAAGGCCGCCAACCAGATCGCCGTGGCGGGCGCCACCGCCGCCTACACCGAGGCCATCCACTACGCCGAGAAGGCCGGCCTGGACCCTGAGAAGATGCTGGCGGCCATCGGCGGCGGCGCGGCGGGCAGCTGGCAGATCGCCAACATGGCCCCCCGCGCTTTGGCGGGCGACTTCGCCCCCGGCTTTTTTGTGAAGCACTTCATCAAGGACATGAAGATCATCTGCGAAGAGGCTTCCGCCCGGGGCGAGAGCCTGCCCATGGTGGAGAGCGTGCTCAAGGTGTATGAGGAGTTCGCCGCCGCCGGCGGTGAAAACGAGGGCACCCAGGCGCTCATTGATTTTTACAGAAAGAATAAGTAATAATTATATTTACAATTTGTATTTTCTCGGAGGCAGAAAAGCCCCGGGCCGCAGGGCCCGGGGCTTTTCTGTGCAAAACAGGGGCTTATTTCACTTCCGGCAGGCTGGCGGCGGCGGCGCTCTGGCCCACGCGGCGGGTCATCTCGTCGGGGGCTTCGGGGCGGAAGGCCACGTCGGGGTACTCCTCGTCCATCACACGGGCCGCCTCGGCCAGGATGATGTCGCCGCCCTTGCCGCTCATCACGCGGCCCATCATCTGCACGTGATGGATGTCGTAGAACTGGGCGTAGAGGCCCATGGTGTGGCCCAGATACACGCCGATGCTGCGGTAGACCGCGGCGGCGCGGCCGTCGTCCGCGGCCATCAGCTCCTGCACCGCCTTCAGGCGCTTTGCGGGGGGTTCGGTCTCGTCCAGCTCGATGCCGGCGCGGGGGGCCAGCTTGTTCACGCCGTCCTGGCTGAAGTACTTCACGCCGCAGCCGATGTCGCCGCTCCACTCGTCCTCCATGGCGCCGGGCTGGCCGTCCACGGGGGCGAAGGCCAGCTCGTTCAGCCAGCCGCAGATGTTGCCCTCGCCGTCCACATAGCCCACGGCCTCGCTGGTGCCCATGGCGATGCCCATGATGCCGTTTTCGCCCAGGCCCATGGCGCCCGCCAGCGCAGACACGTCGCCGTCGTTGGCCACCACCACGGGGATCTCGTAGCCCAGCATGCGGGAGAGGTCCTCGGCCACGCGGGTGTAGATGTTCTTGACCTTCTTTTCGAAGTCGGACTTGTTCACCTTGAGGAACAGGCTGGCCACCATGCACTTGTTGTCGATGTAGACGCCGGCGGAGGAAACGCCGATGCCGTCCACCTTGCGGCCTTTTTCCATGATCTTGGCGGCGGCGGTGGCGCAGGCGGCCAGGATGCCCAGATAGTGATAGTCGGGGTTGGGGTTGACCTTGGGATACCAGACCACCTCTTCGCTGTAGATGGTCTCGCCGTCGATGACGGCGCTCACCTTGCGGTCGGAGCCGCCGGCGTCAAAGCCGATGCGGGCGCCGTTCGTGTGGCGGCCCACGCTCTCCGATTTCTGGAAGGCGGTGGGGCGGCTTTCATAGGGCAGGCTGATCACCTGGAACTCCCGCTCGTAGACGTTCTCCATAAAGTCCTTGTCGAAGGCGCGGGCGCCGGTGGCGGTGTAGGCCTTCTGGATCTGGCGGGCCAGGGCGTCGTCGCCGCAGATGTACACCTTGAAGCCGCCCCAGCTCCACAAGAGGAACTTGACCATGCGATCCACATAGTAAGCGTCGGCCTCGGCCATCTCGGGGGTGCCGCAGACCTTGCACTCCCAGGTGCCGATCTGCCCGCCGGAGCGCTCCACCGCGATGCACAGGGGCTTTTGGGCAGCCATCTGGTGATGCTTGAAAAACAGACCCAGGGGAACAAAGCCCTGATCCAGCTCGGGCAGGTTCTTCACCGGGATCTCAACGTTCAGAAACTTCATTTGCGCGTCCTTCCTTTCAGCGTTTGGGCCCCTTTGGCCGGGGCGGTGTTCTTTGGCTTCATTGTAGCACGCGCTTTGCGCCTTTGTCTTGTGTGGGTCAGCCGCCGTGTTTGCACTTTCTGCTTTGGCCCGGCGCAGTGTGTGCAGATTTGCCAAATTTCTTTGCCCAAATTGCACAAAGGCGCGGGGCGGCAGAACGCCGCCCCGCGCCGGGGTCTGCGTGATAAAACCTTAAAGCACTTTGGAAAGGAAGTCCTTGAGGCGGGGGTTCTTGGGGTTCGAGAAGAACTCTTCGGGGGGTTCGTCCTCCTGCACCTTGCCCTCGTTGATGAACACCACCCGGTTGGCCACCTCGCGGGCAAAGCCCATCTCGTGGGTGACCACCACCATGGTCATGCCGCTGGCCGCCAGCTCCTTCATCAGCTGCAGCACCTCGCCCACCATCTCGGGGTCAAGGGCGCTGGTGGGCTCGTCGAAGAGCAGCACTTCCGGGTCCATGGCCAGCGCCCGCACGATGGCGATGCGCTGCTTCTGGCCGCCGGAAAGGGTGCTGGGGTAGGCGTCCGCCTTGTCCGCCAGGCCGATGCGCTCCAGCAGCTGCACGGCCCGTTCGTCGGCCTCGGCCTGGGTCTTGAGCTTCTGCAGCACCGGGGCCAGGGTGATGTTCTGCTTCACCGTCAGGTGGGGGAACAGGTTGAAATGCTGGAACACCATGCCCATGCGCCGGCGCAGGGCGTTGATGTCGGTCCTCCGGCCGTTCACCAGCTGGCCGTCGAACCAGACCTCGCCCCCGTCGGGCACTTCCAGCTGGTTGAGGCAGCGCAGGAAGGTGGATTTGCCGCAGCCGGAGGGCCCCACCAGCACCATCTTGTCGCCCCTGTGGATGGTGATGTCCAGCCCGTCCAGCACGGTGACCTTGCCAAATTTTTTCTGAAGGCCTTTAACCTCGATCACTCTGCGCCAGCCTCCTTTCCACAGTTCTGCCCAGCTTCTCCAGCAGCATGACCATGATCAGATAGATGGCCGCCACCGCCAGCAGCGGGGGGAAGGCGTCCCAGGTCTGGCTTCGGATCTGGTCGCCGCCGCGGGTGAGATCGCCCAGGGCGATGTAGCCCGCCACGGCGGTCTCCTTGAGCAGGGCGATGAACTCGTTGATGAGGGTGGGCAGGATGTTCTTCACCGCCTGGGGCATGATGACGCGCAGCATCACCTGGCCGTAGGAAAGGCCCAGGCTGCGCCCGGCCTCCATCTGCCCCGGGTCGACGCTCATGATGCCGCTGCGGAAAATTTCCGCCACGTAGGCGCCGGAGTTGATGCCGAAGGCGATGATGGCCACCATCAGCTTCTGGTCCGGTTTCGCCGCGGCGAACACCACGAACCACATGATGAGCAGCTGCACCACCACAGGGGTGCCGCGGATGACCGTGAGGTAGACCTTGCAGACAAGGTTCAGCAGCCTCAGGCCGATGCCGGGCCGGCCCGCCTTGTCGTGGGTGACCCGCACCACCGCAACCATCGCGCCCAGGGCGATGCCGATGATCAGCGCGCCGATGGTGATGATGATGGTGTTCTGCAGGCCGTCGGTGAGATACTTCCAGCGGTCCTTCGCGATGAAATTCAGATAAATGTGTTTCTGCCAGAACTCGCTGGCCGTGATGGACTGCAACAGGCCCATGGCTTCCTTCCTCTCCGTATAAGAACAGGGGCCGGGAAAGCCGGCCCCCGTTCTGCCGCACACTTGTGCGTTCCATTATACACCAAAAACCCTCTGGCCGCCAGCCCTTATTTCAGCACCAGAACGGACTGGATGCCGGTGCAGTAGCTGTTGGTGAAGTCCACGTTCACCAGGCGCTCCTCGGTGACGGTCATGCCCGCGGCGCCGAAGTCGGCCTTGCCGCTGTTGATGGCGGGGATGATGGAGGCGAACTCCATGTCCTCGATCACCAGTTCATAGCCCAGGTAGTCGCAGATGGCCTTGGCGAACTCTGCGTCGATGCCCACGATCTCATCGCCCTCGTAGTACTCATAGGGGGGGAAGTAGGCGTTGGTGGCCATGGTCAGGGTGCCGTTGGGATACTCGGTGCCCTCGGGGGTCACATAGCCCTCGGCGCCCTCCACGCCGTTGATGTACTTGTCCAGGATGGCGTCCAGGGTGCCGTTCTCCTGGATGGCGGCAATGGCCTCGTTGAACTGGGCGGTCAGCTCGCTGCCCTTGTTCAGCGCAATGGCGTAGTCTTCCACGGCGAAGTCCTCATCCAGCATGGTGATGTCGTCGTTCTGCTCCACGAACACCTTGCCGGGCTCATTGTCGATGATGACCGCGTCCACCTTGCCCTGCTTGAGAGCCAGCACCGCGTCGTTGAACTTGTTGTACTGCTCGACGGTGGCGCCCTCCACGTCCTGGGCGTAGATGTCGCCGGTGGTGCCCAGCTGCACGCCGATGTTCTTGCCGGTCAGATCGTCCACGCTGAAGATGTACTGCTTCGACTCGGCGGCCGCGCTGGCGGAAGCCGGGGTGGAAGCGGAGGTGGCGGCGCTGCCGGAAGCGGGCTCGCTGGCGGGGGGGGTGGAGCCGCAGGCGGCGAGGCTCAGGGCCAGAACGCCGGCCAGAACCGCGGAGATCATTTTTTTCATATGGATACACTCCTCTTTGCGCCCCCGCTGCGGGGGTGTTTTTTTGGCTCCCCGTCCTGTGGTGGGGAAACCTTGGAATCAGTATACCGCATATTTATGCTTTGTCAATGAATTTTTATGAATTTCTCAGCTTTTTGTCGCTTTGAACAAAATCACGCTTTTGGGGGCGGGTTCTCTCGTTCGCATTGCCCTATATCCTGTTTCGCGCGGCCTCGAAGAGGTTTGAAAACGGTCCGGCGGCGGCGCAGGCCGCGCCTGCCAGTGAATATATATGCATAAAAATGCATGATTCAGTCATTCCCGGGCGGGGCGGCGGGCCCGCGCCTTGACTTTTGCGTTTTCGGATGCTATAGTTGTGCGCGTTGGAAGATGCTGATTCTTATATGTAAAGGAGGTGCCGCAGCAATGACGCTGGACAGGCTGCCGCTGGGCAAAGCCGCCACCATCGAGGCGGTGAGCGGCGAAGGCGCGCTGCGCCGTCATTTTCTGAACATGGGCCTGACGCCGGGCACCCGGGTGACCCTGCGCAAGACCGCCCCCATGGGGGACCCCATCGAACTGGAGCTGCGGGGCTACGAACTGACCCTGCGGCTGGAGGACGCAAAGAACATCGAGATCGGCGAGCCGGGCGAGCCGGGCCAGGCGCCCGCCGCCCCCAGGGCGGCCATCCTGCCCATCCCCCACCCCGGCCACGGCGAGAAAAAGCGCACGGCGCTGGCGGCGGACACGCCGCTGGTGTTCGCGCTGGCGGGCAACCAGAACTGCGGCAAGACCACCCTGTTCAACCAGCTCACCGGCGCAAACCAGCACGTGGGCAACTTCCCCGGCGTGACGGTGGACCGTAAAGACGGCCAGATCCGCAAACATCCCCAGGCCACGGTGGTGGATCTGCCGGGCATCTATTCCCTCTCGCCCTACACCAGCGAGGAGATCGTGACGCGGGATTTTCTGGTGAACAACAAGCCGGACGGCATCATCAACATCGTGGACGCCACCAACATCGAGCGCAACCTCTATTTGACCTTGCAGCTCATCGAGCTGGGCATCCCCATGGTGCTGGCGCTGAACATGATGGACGAGATGCGCTCCAACGGCAACACGGTGCATGTGAACCACCTGGAGCAGGCCCTGGGCATCCCGGTCATCCCCATCTCGGCGGCCAAGAACGAGGGCATCGACGAGCTCATCGAGCACGCCATGCAGGTGGCGCTGAACCGGGAAAAGCCCCAGCGGCTGGACTTCTGCTCCGGCGCGGTGCACCGGTGCATCCACGCCATCTGCCACCTCATCGAGGACCACGCCCAGCGGGCCGGGGTGCCGGTGCGCTTTGCCGCCACCAAGCTGGTGGAGGGCGACGCGCCCATGCTGGAGAAGATGGACCTCTCGGACAACGAGAAGGACATGATGGAGCACGCCATCACCGAGATGGAAGGCGAAGTGGGCACCGACCGGGAGGCGGCGCTGGCGGACATGCGCTACGGCTTCATCGGGCAGGTGTGCGCCGAGGCGGTGGTGCGCCGGGGCGAGAGCCGCGAGCACGCCCGCAGCGTGAAGATCGACAGCATCCTCACCCACCGGGTGCTGGCCATCCCCATCTTCCTGGCCATCATGGGGGTGGTGTTCTGGCTCACCTTCGGCCTCATCGGCCAGGCCTTGAGCGACCTTTTGGGCCTGGGTCTGGACCAGCTCACCGCCCTGGCGGACAGGGGCCTCTCCGCCTACGGCATCAACCCGGTGGTGCACAGCCTGGTCATCGACGGCATCTTTGCCGGCGTGGGCAGCGTGCTCACCTTCCTGCCCATCATCGTGACCCTGTTCTTCTTCCTCTCCATCCTGGAGGACTCGGGCTACATGGCCCGGGTGGCCTTCGTGATGGATAAGCTTTTGCGCAAGATCGGCCTTTCCGGCCGCAGCTTCGTGCCCATGCTCATCGGCTTCGGGTGCAGCGTGCCCGCCATCATGGCCACCCGCACCCTGTCCAGCGAGCGGGACCGGCGGATGACCATCCTGCTGACCCCCTTCATGAGCTGCTCGGCCAAGCTGCCCATCTACGCCATGTTCACCGCCGCCTTCTTCACCAGCCACAAGGCGCTGGTGATGATCGGCCTGTATGTGATGGGCATGGTCATCGGCGTTATTTACGGTCTCATCCTGAAGGCGGTGGCCTTCAAGGGCGAGCCGGTGCCTTTTGTGATGGAGCTGCCCAACTACCGGCTGCCCAGCGCGGGCAGCGTTGCCCGCCTGATGTGGGAAAAGGCCAAGGACTTTTTGGTGCGGGCCTTCACCGTCATCTTTGTGGCCAGCCTGCTCATCTGGTTTTTGCAGACCTTCGACACCCGGCTCAATGTGGTCACCGACTCCGCCAGCAGCCTGCTGGCGGCCCTGGGCGGCCTGCTGGCTCCCCTCTTCGCCCCCCTGGGCTTTGCAGACTGGCGGGTGTCCACCGCGCTCATCACCGGCTTTTCCGCCAAGGAGGCGGTGGTCAGCACCCTGGCGGTGCTCACCGGCTCCAGCCTGACGAGCCTGCCGCAGGCGCTGGGGGGCATGTTCACCCCCCTCACCGCCTTCGTGTTCCTCACCTTCACCCTGCTCTACACCCCCTGCGTGGCGGCCATCGCCGCCGTGAAGCGGGAGATGGGCAGCGCAAAGGCCGCGGCGGGCGTGGCGCTGGCCCAGTGCGCCATCGCCTGGGGCGCGGCCTTCCTGGTGCGGTGCATCGGCCTGGCCTTGGGCCTGGGCTGAATTCTTTCAAAGGAGACTTGCTGTATGGGTCTTGGAGACATCCTCATCCTTGCCGCGGTGGCGGCCGCCTTCATCGGGGCGCTGGTATTCATCTTCAAAAACGGAGGCTTTTCGGCAGGCTGCGGCGGCGACTGCGCCCACTGCGCCTCCCGGTGCAGCCACGCTGGCGGCGAGGAAAAATAAACCGGCGTTTGCCCGCCGGGGACGGAACTGCCCGTCCCCGGTTTTTTTGCCGCGCTTTGTCCGTGAATCAAAGACATTTGTGTTTTTCGTGCGTCCACAATGGAAAACCGCCCGCTTTTTTGTGAATCTTTGCGCTGGCGCGCCCTTTGGTTTTGTACTATACTAAAGTTACCGCAGTCTCCCTGCCGGGGGATGCGGCATCTTTCTATTGGAGGGAAACGAAATGGCAAGAGTGTACAATTTCAGCGCAGGCCCGTCCATGATGTTTGAGCAGGTGCTCAAGACCGCCCAGTCAGAGCTGATGGAATACGGCTTTAGTGGGCAGTCCGTGATGGAGATGAGCCATCGCAGCAGTACCTTCGACGCCATTATCAAGGACACCGAGGCCCGGCTGCGGCGGGTGCTGTCCATCCCGGACAATTACAAGGTGGGCTTCATCCAGGGCGGCGCCTCCACCCAGTTCGACATGGTGCCCCTGAACCTGATGACCACCGGCCAGGCGGACTATCTGGTCACCGGCAACTTCTCGAACCGCGCGGCCAAGGAGGCGGCCAAGTTCGGCAAGGTGAACATCGTTGCCAACACCAAGGACATCAACTACACCGCCATCCCCGATGTGGACGCCATTGAATACACCCCCGGGGCAAGCTACGTGCACATCTGCGAGAACAACACCATCTTCGGCACCCGGTTCACAAAGCTGCCCCAGGTGGAGGGGGTGCCCCTGGTGGCGGACATGAGCAGCTGCATCCTCAGCCGCCCCACCGATGTGTCGAAATATGGCCTCATCTACTTCGGCGTGCAGAAGAATGTGGCCCCGGCGGGCATGGCCATCGCCATCGTGCGCCAGGACCTGCTGGGCAAGGCGGCGGAGAACGTGCCCAGCATGCTGAACTACCAGACCCTCATCGAGGCGGGCAGCATGTACAACACGCCCCCCTGCTGGTGCATCTACATGACCGGCCTCACCCTCAAGTACATCGAGGAGGAGATCGGCGGCCTCGAGGAGATGGAAAAGCGCAACAACGCCAAGGCGAAGGTGCTGTACGACTATCTCGACAGCCAGGAATTCTTCAAGAACCCGGTGAACAGGCCGGACCGCAGCATCATGAACGTCACCTTCACCAGCCCCGACGCGGACACCGACAAGCTCTTCTGCGCCAAGGCCGCCGAGGCGGGCTTTGTGAACTTGAAGGGCCACCGGCTGGTGGGCGGCATGCGCGCCTCCATCTACAACGCCATGCCCGCCGAGGGCGTGGCCAAACTGGTGCAGTTCATGGAGGACTTTGTGAAACAGTACGGCTGAAAAAGGAGAATGGCTTTTATGTATACCATCAAGACACTGAATAACATCGCCCCCGCAGGGCTGGCGAAGCTGGGCCCGGCCCAGTTCAAAGTGGACAACGAGGCCGGCGCGCCCCAGGGGATCCTGGTGCGCAGCGCCAAGATGCACGAGATGGAGCTGCCCGAAAGCCTGCTGGCCATTGGCCGCGCGGGGGCGGGCGTGAACAACATCCCGGTGGAAAAATGCAGCGAGGCGGGCGTGGTGGTGTTCAACACCCCCGGCGCCAACGCCGGCGGCGTGGCGGAACTGACCATCGGCGGCCTGGTGCTGGCCAGCCGCAACCTGCTGCCCGCCATGGAGTGGGCCCAGGGCCTTGCCGGCGAGGGCGACGCGGTGGCGGCCCTGGTGGAAAAAGGCAAAAGCCAGTTCGTGGGCCCGGAGCTTGCGGGCAAAAAGCTGGGCGTGGTGGGCCTTGGCGCCATCGGCGTGAAGGTGGCCAACGCGGCGGTGCATCTGGGCATGGAGGTCTTTGGCTACGACCCCTACATCTCGGTGCAGGCGGCCTGGAACCTGAGCCGCGGCGTGCGCCACAGCGTGAGCCTGACCGAGCTGGTGGCCCAGTGCGACTACATCACCCTGCATCTGCCCGCCAACGCCCAGACCAAGGGCTTCATGAACGCGGGGGTGTTCCGCGCCTGCAAGCCGGGGCTGCGCCTGTTGAACTTTGCCCGCGGCGAGCTGGTGAACAACGCCGACCTGCTGGCAGCCCTGGCCGGGGGCCAGCTGGCCGCCTATGTCACCGACTTCCCCGCCGCCGAGCTGCTGGGTGTGCCGGGCGTCACCTGCATCCCCCACCTGGGCGCTTCCACCCCCGAGAGCGAAGAGAACTGCGCCGTGATGGCCGCCAGCCAGCTGGCGGACTACCTGCTGAACGGCAACATCGTGAACAGCGTGAACATGCCGGAAGTGGTGCAGGCAAGGGCCGCGGGCAAGCGGGTGTGCGTCATCCACAAAAACGAGCCGGGCCTTATCAGCGCCATCACCGCCGTCATCACCGAGAGCCGGCTGAACATCGAGAACATGGTGAACAAGAGCAAAAAAGAAATGGCCTACACCATGCTGGACGTCACCGGCGGCATGGACGCCGCCCTGGCCGACCAGCTGGCCGCCATCCCCTCGGTCATCCGGGTGCGGGTGCTGTAAGATAACTTCTTCCTCTCCATAGTGCAAGCAAAAGCGCCCCCGGGCCTTGCGGTCCGGGGGCGCGCTGTCTTTCTCTTATTCCAGGCCCAAAAACGCCTTCATGGCGGGCAGGGCCGCCTCGGCGGCGGCGCGGCCCCGGCGGTAGAGGGCGTCCAGCTTTTCCACGCTGCGCTCGGCGCGGCTCACCGTCACCGGGCCGTCCGGCCGGATGACAAAGATCTTGCCCGCCTCCTCCAGCCGGTCGATCTCGTCCATCCGCCGGTTGTAGCGCTCGGGACCGGTGAGGCAGGCCTCCAGAAGCTCCGGGTGCGCGCCGTAGCGCCGGCGGTAGAGCCGGCGCACCACCCGGTGCTGGCCGCCCTTGCGAAAGCCCGCCTGCCGCGTGAGCACCAGCACCGTTTTGCCGCAGACGCAGGGCAGCTCGGCGGGCAGGGGCACCGGGTCGGCCACGCCGCCGTCCAGGCACACGTCCCGCCCCACCTTGACCATCCGGCCCATCAGCGGCAGGCTGGCAGAGGCGCGCACCGCGTCCATGAAATCCAGCCCCGGCTGGTTTTTCTCAAAGAACACCGCCCCGCCGGTGCGGCAGTCGGTGGCCACCGCCCACAGCTTCTGGGGCGAGGAATAGAGGGTGTCGAAGTCCAGGGGGTTGAGGGTCTCGCTCACCTCGCCCAGCAGGAAATCGAAGTTGAAATAGCTGAAATCCTTGATGAGGTGGCTCGCCCCCATGTACCGCGGGTCGTTCACATAGTCCAGGTTCACCGCCCGGCTGCGCCCCGGCTGGTGAGACACATAGTTCACGCCGTTGAGCGCCCCGGCGGAAACGCCCGCCACCTGGGGGAAATACAGGTCGTTCTCCATGAACACGTCCAGCACGCCCGAGGTGAACAGGCCCCGCATGGCGCCCCCTTCCAGGATGAGGGTGGTGTTTTCTTCCATCTTCCGCACGCTCCTTTTGCCGTTTTCTGTCACTGCTCCTATTATACTCCCCCATCGCCGCCCCGTCACAAAACAATTTGTAAAGTTTTTTGGACGAAAAAAGGGCCGCGCTTTTAGCCGGGGTGCCGTAAGAAAACGGCGCCGGGAAAAGGGCGATTTTGCGGTATCGCGGCGTCAAAGCGCCTTGACAACCACCAAGGGTGCCTGCGGCGCTTTTCCTTGTGCTACCATCAAAATCGCCCATTTCCTGGTGCGGGGCAGTTTTGCCCCAGGATTTTGGATGAAGAAAGCACAAAGAGCGGCCCCGCAAGCCTTGGTGGCTTGGGAGGCCGCTCTGCGTGTTTTATGCGCCAAAATCCTACGGCAGAACCGCCGTTTTCTTATGCCACCCCGGCGTTGTTTGCGCGGCCCGGAAGGGGCGGCTCAGGCCGGGATGTCGGTGCCGAAGCGGAAGAACACGGTGGTGTCCGCCGCGACGCTTTCATCGTTCAAAAGGTCCATGGCGTAATGCTCGCTCTCGTCGATCTCCTCACTGTAAGAGGCGGGGTCATAGCTCAGCGGGTCAACAGCGCAGTAGACCAGGCCGTCGTAGGCATCAGGCACCTCGAACACCCAGTTTTGGTTGCACCGGCGGTACACTTCTCCACTGTCCAGCGGCAGCACCATCCACTGAATGTTCTTGCTGTAGGAGATGTCGTAGGAAGTGCCGTCCACCTCCACGGTGGCGGAATAATCGTACGCCGCATCACCGGCGGTGCTGCGGGTGGGCAGCGCGCGGCCGGTGTACAGGTCGTAAATGCCGCTGTTGTAGGCCACGTCCTCATCCAGCCCGCCCTCCTCGTTGTAGGCAAAGTCGGAACAGGTCACCGTCACATACAGCGCGACCTTTTTGTAGCCCTCTTTCTCCGCGTCGCCCACCACCACGCGGGCGCTGACCTGGGCCGGCACCGTGCGCTGAATGGTGCTGTCCTCCATGTCGCAGGCCACCGCGTGCACCTCAAGATCTGAGGGCTCGTCCAGCACAGGGATACCGTTGGCGTCAAAATAGCTCTCCCCCGCCGGGGCGGGCACGCTTACGGGCGCGCTTTCCGGCTGGGAAGCGGACGCCGGCTGAGACGCGCTTTCCGGCTGGGACACGCTGGCCGGCTGAGACACGGACTGGGACACGGACGCGGGCTCGCCGCAGCCCGCGAGGGAAAGGGCCATCGCCGCAGCGAGGGCCAGTGCCATAGCTTGTTTCATCTTTAAAAATCCTCCTCACTTTGCGCCGGGGCGAGGCGTCCCGGTGGGTTCTACCATGGCCGTTATACCACTGCGCGGCACAAAATGCAAGGAGCAAAACAAAAAGGCCGCGCAGTGCGCGGCCCGGCGGGTGCTGAGGGTTCAGCGGTAATAGCGGCCGATGGCCTTGTCCAGGTCCAGCACCGCCTGCTGAGCGCCCCGGCCCACCTTCTTCGCCATCTTCTTCACCTTGCGGCTGTTCTTGGCGGCG
>DWXV01000085.1 GCA_019119025.1 Candidatus Allofournierella excrementigallinarum | reverse complement strand
CATTATACTGTACATCTATGATTAGTAATTATCAATAATGGCTCTAATACTTGACACTTAATTATTAATCTCTTATAATGTTTAAAGTATCTTCCGTTAATTAAAGCGTGCTGCGGTAACGACACGGTGTTCACGAATTGGAGGAAATAGTATGATAGACGAGTTGCGCTGCCCCAAATGCAATAGCGCCATAGAGGAAAACGCTATATATTGCCCGCATTGCGGATCCAAGTTTTCAAAACACGGTAATAAACCAAGAAAAAGCATCATCATTGCAGTCGTATTGGTTATTATCATTTTGTTGGTTTGGGCGGTCCTTTCTTCTCGTCTTGTCATGATCCCTTCCGTTGTGGGCAAAACCAGGGAAGATGCCGCAGCGCTATTGAAGGAAAAAGGGGTTCATGTCGAGTTTGTAACCGAACTTACAAATAACGTTGAAGAAAATATAGTCTACAAGCAAAGCTTCTCCGGCTTACACTTGCCTAACAGTAACATTGAACCGATCACATTATATGTTAGCGAAGGGATTGCCGTGGAGTGCCCTGTTGTCGAAGGTTTAACGGAGCAGCAAGCTATCCAGGCTCTTGAGTCCGTTGGGCTGAAGCATTCTATAACGCGGCAATACACCACTGACTTGGAAAAGGGGGTTGTTTTTCGTCAAAATCAAAAGGGCACGGTAAAATCGGGGAGCGTCGTTGCACTGTCCATCAGTAAAGGGATCGGTCAAATCGTTGCCGATCAAATCGGCAAAAACCCCCAGCAAGCGATAGATGAACTGAGCGCGAACGGATTTAATGTTGTGGTCCATGAATATGCTGACGGCGCAGATATTTTTTCGGAGAGTCAGACCATTATAGGCCAGGACAAAACGGGTATTCAACCGCTTGGAGAAACGATCACCCTGGAAGCAAACCGTCCATCGCTTCAGATTCCAAGCATTGATATAACAACCAATTCCATAAACGGCGTTGATGTGGAAATAGCTTTGAAAAATATTTCTGACAAAGAAATCAAATATGTCGACTTTGAAATCTCTTTCTACAATCCGTTTGGCGAGCCCGCACGTTGTGAAATCAGTGGTGAAAACACCTATTCGGCCCGCTATGTTGGCCCGCTATACCCAAACGAAAGCCAGCAAATCGTAAGCACAAGGCCCGTGATTTACAATCCAAATGTTGCGGCCTGGCGTCCCACCAGCATCACCGTCACCTTTACAGACAATACAACACAAGAGCTGACATCGTCGCAATTTTGGCATACGGATGAATACGTTGGCGACGGCACCTTTTACTGATCAATTGGGGGTGTTACTTTGGCTATGATAAAATGCCCTGAATGTGGCAAAGAGATTTCCGACCGTGCGCCTTCGTGCCCAGAATGTGGGTACCCATTTCAGTCGGGCACCATAATTCCTAAAAAATATCTTCTTCACACTGCGGCCGCAGTTTTGGGCGCAGTCCTTTTGGTTGTGATGTTCACACAGACCACACTTTTTTGGAGCAGTAAGGACAAAGCTCTGGCGGATTGCGCAAAAATGATTCAAAACGATTTGCTTGCACCGCATTCGCTGTTGATTTATAGTGCTGCGATTTGGAACGAAACCATGGATGAAAGCGCATCCCCATCATCTGATGCGGGTGATGCGGGCGCAGCGACATCGACAAAATGGGTGTGGATCCATTATGGCGCCGAAACGAAAGGCGGCGGAATTGCCGACGGTGTTGCGTTGTTTGAAAAATCTGACGGAAAGTGGCAAATGCATGAGCGCAGCAACGATGAATACGATACGAGTACTTTAGAGGGAAGCAAGCGTGCTGCCGGCACCGCATTGTATAATCTGTGGCTGGAACAAAAAATGTATGAAGTACAACTTTTGGGCCAGGAGTATTCCGACGAAGCGGTCGCTCGGGTCACTAAAAAGCTGACCTAATATAATTTGATTTTCAGCTTTTGGATACATTGGAATCTTTTGAATAGCGGCGCCACATAAAATTGCGCATTGGTTTGGATTCATTCATTTAGAAAAACATCCGGGATTTTTGAGGGTTCCAATCGCCCTCAAAAATCCCGGATTCTTTATAATGTTGTTTTATCCGTGAAATTCCATGTCGTCCTCAACCGCCGCGAAATCTTTCAACGACCGCGCTCCTTCATGGCGCGGTCGATGTCCCGCTGGGCGGCCCGCTTCGCGGCGGTCTGCCGCTTGTCATAGAGCTTTTTGCCCTTGCACAGGCCCAGTTCCAGCTTCACCCTGCCGTGCTTGAAGTAGAGCGCCAGCGGCACCAGCGTGTAGCCCTGCAGCTTCACTTCCTGGGCCAGCTTGCGTATCTCGTTTTTGTGGGCCAGCAGCCGCCGGGCCCGCAGCGGGTCGCGGTTGAAGATGTTGCCCTTTTCGTAGGGGCTGATGTGCATGCCCCGCACATAGAGCTGGCCGTCCTCCACATCGCACCAGGAGTCCTTCAGGTTCACCTGGCCCATGCGCAGGCTCTTCACTTCGGTGCCTACCAGTTCGATGCCGGTCTCCAGGCTTTCCACCACGAAGTATTCGTGCCGGGCCTGCCGGTTCAGGGCAATGGTTTTGGTTTTCACTTGTTCAGGCATTTGCGGTTTCTCCTTTGCCTTGGTTCGAACACCGGGGCGGGAGGCTTTTTTTACAGCTCTCCCCTGCCGCTGAGGGCCTTGTAGAGAGTGGTCTCGTCGGCATATTCCAGGCTGGACCCCACAGGCAGGCCGTAGGCCAGCCGGGTGGTCTTGATGCCAAGCGGCTTGATGAGCTTTGCCAGGTACATGGCGGTGGCTTCGCCCTCCACCGTGGGGTTGGTGGCCATAATGACCTCCTTCACGGCGCCGCCGGCAAGGCGGGCCAGCAGTTCCTTGACGCACAGCTGGTCCGCGCCGATGCCGTCCATCGGGCTGATGAGGCCGTGGAGCACATGGTAAAGGCCGTTGTACTCCCTGGTGCGCTCAAAGGCGGTGACGTCCCGGGGGCTCTCCACCACACAGATGACGCTGGAGTCCCGCTTGGGGGAAGAACAGATGCGGCACACCTCGTTCTCGGTGTAGTCCTGGCAGATGCGGCAGCGGTGCAGCTTCGTGTGGGCTTCCTCGATGGCCCGGGCCAGCTCCATCGCCTCGGCGGCGGGCATGCTGAGCACCTGATAGGCCATGCGCGTGGCGCCCTTGCGCCCCACGCCCGGGAACTTGGAGAACTGCTCCACCAGCTTTTCCAGCGGGGCCGCGTTGTAACCCATGTCCGTTCCCCCTTACAGGCCGGGGAAGTTCGCCCCGCCGGTGATCTTCTGCATGGCGGCCTCGGCGTCCTCGTCCACCTTGCGCACGGCCTCGTTCACCGCGGCGGCCACCATATCCTCCAGCATCTCGATGTCGTCGGGGTCGGCCAGCTCGGGCTTGATGTGGATGGCGGTGACCTGGTGCTTGCCGGTCATGGTGACCTCCACCATGCCGTCGGAGACGCTGGCGGTGTATTCGGTGTTCTCCAGCTCTTCCTGCTTGGCCTTCATGTCCTCCTGCATCTTCTGGGCCTGGCGCATCAGCGCGTTCACATCGGGTTTGCCGTAGCCCTGGGGCAGTCTTGCTTTCATGGGGATCTTCTCCTTTATCCTGTTCTATTCTTATTCTTTGTCCTTGTATACCACATCTACACCGTGGTTTTCAAGATCTTTCAGCGCCTGCTCCACCGTGGGGTGGTCCGCCGCCTGACCATTGGGCGGCGTGTAGGGGCCGATGCCGCAGACAAGGCCGCTCACCTCCTGGATGATGGCCTTGAGCAGGGCCTGGGAGTCCTTGTTCTGGCGGATGAACTCCCGGAAGATGCCGCCGCCGTCGATGAGCACCCGCCGCCCGTCATAATAGGCTTTGGAGCCCTTGAGATAGGCGGGCAGCATGTGGTCGCGCTTTTTGAGCGCGTCCAGCACCTGGGGCCAGGGCTCGAAAGGCTGGGGCGGGCCGGAAACGGCGGGCTTTGCCGCCGCGGGACGCGCCGGGCGGGGTTTGGGCTGGGGCGCCGGCTGCTGCTCCATCGGCTGGTTTTCCCAGGGCAGCGGCTCGGGGGCCGGCTCCGCCTGCGCCGCGGCAGCACTCTGGGCCGGAACTTCCGACTGGGCCGGAGCCGGGGTCCGGGCCTGCGCGGCAGGCTGAGCCGGCGCGGCGGGCTGCCAGGCGGAGCTGGGCGCGGCGGGGGCCGCCGCGAAGGGGGCGGGCTGCCGGGCCTGCTGAGGCGCGGCCTGCGCCGGGGCGGCCGCCGGCTGGGCCGCAGGCTGGGAGATGACGAACAGCGCCAGTTCCAGTTCGATGCGCGGGTCGGTGCCGCGGCTCATCTTCTCCATGGCTCCGCCCAATTGGCGGATGGCGCGCACACTGCCTGCCTGGGGCGCGGATGCGCCTTTTTCCAGATAGAGGGCCTCCTCTTCGGGAGGCACGCCCGCCAGCAGGTTTTTGCCGCCGGGCAGGGCCGCCAGCATGAGATTGCGGTAGTGGGCGATGAGCTCTTCGCACAGGCGCTTCATGTCCACCGAGCGCTGGCGCAGCTGGGCCACCTGCTCCAGCGCCGCCGCAGGTTCGCCCGCCGCCAGCGCATCGCTGATGGCAAAGAGGTAGCTTCGGTCTGTGACGCCGGCCATCCGGCGCACCAGCGCCTCGTCAATGGCGCCGCCCACGCCGGCGCAGGTGTCCAGAATGGAGAGGGCGTCGCGCAGCGCGCCGTCCGCCAGGCGGGCGATAAGCTGCGCCGCCCCATCGCTCAGTTCCAGGCCCTCTTCCTTCGCCACATAGCGGATGCGGCCCGCGATGTCCTCTGGGCGGATTCGGCCGAAGTCATAACGCTGGCAGCGGGAGAGGATGGTGGCGGGCACCTTGTGGATCTCGGTGGTGGCCAGGATGAACACCACATGGGAGGGCGGCTCCTCCATGATCTTCAGCAGCGCATTGAACGCCGGGGTGGAGAGCATGTGCACCTCGTCGATGATATACACCTTGTAGGTGCAGACGCTGGGGGTATAGGCCGCTTCGTCCCGCAAATCGCGGATGTTGTCCACGCCGTTGTTGGAGGCGGCGTCGATCTCCACCACGTCCAGGATGGAGCCGTCGTCGATGCCGCGGCACACCTCGCACTCGCCGCAGGGGTCGCCGCCCTCGTTGTGGGGGCAGTTGATGGCCTTGGCAAAAATTTTTGCGCAGCTGGTCTTGCCGGTTCCGCGGGTGCCGGTGAACAGGTAGGCGTGGCCCACCCGGCGGGCGGCGATCTGGTTTTGCAGCGCGGCCACGATGTTCTGCTGGCCCGCCACGTCCTCAAAGCGGCGGGGCCGCCACTTGCGGTACAATGCCCGGTACACGCCGGCACCTCCTTTGGCAATACTACAAAAAACGGACAGGCCCGCAGAGGAAAGTTCCCCCGCCTTTGCGCCGCTCGGCATACGGATGCAGACTGACTGCGGCGCACGCGGCAGACCACTTAATGCTGCTCGGTTCCCCGCCTGACATGGTTCATGGCGCCCCGTCGCGCAGGGCCCGCATCCGTATGCCGAACAGCGCACGGTTTTGGCTCTGTCCGAACAGATATATTATACACAAAACTTTGGGCAAATGCAACCTTATAAAGCAAAAACGGCCCGCCCATTCGGGCGGGCCGTTTTTCGGCTCTGAAAAAGCTTATTTGACGATCTCGCCCTCGCTGGCGCCGCCGCAGGCGTTGGACTCGTCGGTGTCGATGTGCATGGCGGTGGCGAACTTCTCGCTCACACGGATGACCACATCGTCAAACACCAGCTTGCGGCCCTCGCTGCCGCAGGCCACCTTGACGATCTCCTTGTCGGCCACGCCCAGCTTTTCGGCGTCCTCAGGGGTGACGTGGATGTGGCGCTTGGCCACGATGACGCCTTCCTTCAGCTCCACCTCGCCGCAGGGGCCCACCAGCTTGCAGCCGGCGGAACCGGCAGTGTCGCCGGACTCGCGCACGGGGGCGGAGATGCCGATGGAGCGGGCATCGGTGGCGGACAGCTCCACCTGGTCGGCGCCGCGGCAGGGCCCGAGGATGGACACGTTGGCCAGCTCACGCTTGGGGCCCACCACGGTGACGCGCTCGTTGGAAGCATACTGGCCGGGCTGGCTCAGAGGCTTCTTGACAGTCAGCTCGTAGCCCGCGCCGAACAGGGCCTCCAGGGTCTCCTTGCAGACATGCACATGACGGGCCGAAGTCTCAACCAAAAATTTCATTGTGATATTTCCTCCCTTTATCCTGCACCGCGCCGCCTGGCGGGCGCAGCGTTTCCATTTACCGTATCTATTTTAGCACACGGGGTAAAAAGTTCAAGACAAAACCCGGCTTTTTATGATATAATAAACGTAAATGTGCAAGGCCGGCGCATTTTTTTGCACACGGCCGGAAAGGAAGCGCCCCTGATGGATTTTGAACAGCTGAAGCAGGAGTGTCTGGCCTGCCGCAAATGCGGTTTGTGCGCCACCCGCACCAACGTGGTGTTCGGCACCGGCCCCAAGACAGCGGAAGTGATGCTCATCGGCGAAGGCCCCGGCAAAAACGAGGACGAGCAGGGCCTGCCCTTTGTGGGCCGCAGCGGCAAACTGCTGGACCAGTATCTCACCGCAGTGGACCTGGCGCGGGACAAAAACGTCTTCATCGCCAACATCGTCAAGTGCCGCCCGCCGGAGAACCGCGACCCCCTGCCCGAGGAGTGGGACGCCTGCCTGCCCTGGCTGCGGGAGCAGTTCCGCATCATCCGGCCGAAGATCGTGGTGTGCCTGGGGCGCATCGCCGCCCAGCGGCTCATCCGCCCGGACATTTCGGTGACCAAGGAGCACGGCCTGTTCGAGGAAAAAAGCGGCGTGTGGTTCATGGCCACCCTGCACCCCGCCGCCCTGCTGCGCAACCCCAGCCAGAAGCCGATGGCCTTCGGGGATTTTGTGGCCCTGCGGGAGAAGATAAACGAAGTGTGCGACCACACATATTAAACAGAGAAGGCCCGGAGAACGCTCTCCGGGCCTTTTTTCATTGTTTCTTTCTTGCCGCTTTGTTCGGTCTTCTCTTTATGCTCAAAATTCTAACAAAATCATCGAACAGAGAAGCATCCCTCGGCTCAAACATCAGCCATTTTCCATCGTGATAGGTCTGGGCCTCATCGTAGACATTCTGTACTTCTTGGGAATAACTTGCCCGGTCGTTTTCAAACTTCAAACGCTCCTGTTTTCCCAGAACGACCATAAATCCCACGCAGTTTTCTCTTGCATACAAAGCGCACAGGGTCTTGCCTCCACGGCGGTATTTGTATTCATAGGCCCACGCTTTGCCGCCATCCCCCCACAAATGCTCCATGTCATATTTCTCATCGATCAGGGCACACAGCTGCTTCCACACTTCAAATAAAGAGGGGCCTACCAAAGCCGTCATTTGTTCCGAGCTGGGTATTTTATCAGGCATAAAAGCCTCCCTTTCATTTTTCACTCTCCCAAGCAGGGCAAAGCTCAAACGTCATTCCGCGAACCACTCCACCGCGCGGCGGGCGGAGAAGTTTTCCTCCAGCCAGGCTTTGGTCTGGCTGGTGTCGAACTGCCAGGCATAGGTGGGGCAGGAAAAGCGGCAGACAAGGCAGTTGACGCATTTCGCGCCGTCCACTTCCAGCAGTTCGTTCAGCGCACCGGCAGGGCAGGCGCGCACACAGCGGCCGCAGTGGTTGCAGCGCTCCTTGTCGCGGCTGCGCCCGATGGGCCGCAGGGGCTTGCGGGGCGCGTTTGCGTCGCCGGGAAGGGCGGCGGGGCGCAGGGGTTCGCTTTCACAGGCGGCCAGCACTTTTTTTGCAAAGGCGGCGAAGGCGGGCATGTCCTCCTTGTCGGGCCGGCCCGCGCCCAGGGACGGGGCAAACACATGGGGCGTGATGGGAGCGATGCCGCCCACGCAGACAAAGCCCTGTTCGGTCATCTGCCGTGCGGCGGCCGCCAGGGCGTTCTCATAGTCCCGGTTGCCGTAGGCCGTCAGGATGACGCAGGGCCCGCCCTGGCCCCGAAGCTGGCTGAAAAGGCCCTCCACCCGGGGGCCGAAGCCGCCGTACACCGGCAGGGCCAGCACCAGCAGTTCATCCTTTGCCACCGGGATGACTGCCGGCAGCTTTGCGGGCGGGCAGGTGCAGTCGATGGGTTCCGTCGGCAGGCCAAATTGCCCGCACAGCAGCATCGCGGCGCGTTTCGTGCCGCCGGAGGGGCTGAAGTATGCCGCTTTGACGGCTTTGATGGGGCTCATTTCCGTTCACGTTCCTTTGCATTTGTTTTCTTTGATTATAACGCCCGGCCCGCCCCTTCGTCAATGCTGCGGGTCAGCCCAGCCCCTCCACAAAGGCACGCAGCATGGCAAGGCCTGCCGGGCCGCTTTTTTCCGGATGGAACTGAAAGCCGATCACATTCCCCCGCCGCACCGCGGCGCAGACAGCGCGGCCGCCGTACTCCACCGTGGCGGCGCAGTCCTCACTGCGGCGGGGCAGCGCCTGAAAGCTGTGAACGAAATAGACTTCGTCGCCGCTGCGGGTGTTTTTGAAAAGGCCCGGTTCCGCGCCGGGGGCGAGGGTCAGGGCGCTCCACCCGATGTGGGGCACCTTGAGGGGCGCGCCCTCCGCCGTTTTGTCCGGCAGCGGCTCCACCGTGCCCTCCACAAGGCCCAGGCCCTGGTTCAAGCCCCCCTCGGTGCTGGAATCCAGCAGCATCTGCATGCCGAGGCAGATGCCCAGGAGCGGCGTGCCCTCCCCTGCCTTTTGCAGCAGCGGCTCCACCAGCCGCTGGCGGCGCAGCTGCGCCATGCCGTCGGCGAAAGCGCCCACGCCGGGCAGCACCAGCGCCCCGGCGCGCAGGACATCCCCCGGTTCGGCGGCAAAGCGCACATCCGCGCCGCAGTGTTCCAGCGCACGGCGCACGCTCAAAAGATTGCTGCGCCCGTAGTCCACCACTGTTATCACCGGCCTCATCGTCTCACCTCCACGCCCAGGGCCCGCAGCTGTTCTTTCAGCGCGGGCACGTCGGCTCTGCCGTAATGCAGGATGCTGCCCACCGCCACCGCGTCCGCGCCGCCCTTCGCGGCGGCGGCCGCGTCTTCGGCGCATCCCGCGCCCCCGGCGGCGATGACCGGCACATCCGCCAAAGCCGCCACTGCGGCGATCAGCTCCTGGTCCATCCCCTTTTGAAAGCCCTCCTTGTCCACGCTGGAGAGCAGTATCTCCCCCGCGCCGAGGGATACGGCCTCTTTGGCCCATTCCAGCACGTCTTTGCCGGAGTGCTCCCGGCCATTGTCGTAGTAGGCCTCCCAGCCGGCGGCGGGGCGGGCGGGGTCCCGGCGCTTTGCCTGGATGCTCAGCACCATGCACTGGCTGCCAAAAGCCCGGGCGATCTCGGTGATGAGCCCAGGCCGCCGCAGGGCAGCGGTGTTCACGGCAGCCTTGTCCGCCCCGCTTTTCAGCACCGCAGCCACGTCCTCCACACTGCGCAGGCCGCCGCCCGCCGTGATGGGGATGAACACGTCGGCGGTGGTGCGCTCCAGGATATTTCCCAGGTTGTTGCGCTCATAGAGGCTGGCCACCGTGTCCAGATACAGGATCTCATCGACGCCCTGCTCATAATAGCGGCGGGCAAAGTCGTGGGGGTCGCCCAGCTTGCGCAGACCTTCGTACTGGATGCCCTTCACCAGAAAGTCGTCCTTCACATCAAGGCGCGCGATGAGGCGTATTTTCCGGCTCATCCTCACCCCTCCTTTTCCGGCGCGCCGTACCTGCAAAGGCTCTCGCCTTCAAAGGGCGTGTGCCGCAGGCTCCAGCGCCCGTTTTCATACTGCCACAGATGGGGCGAGCGGAAGCGGTCGGCCAGATGCATGAAGTAGTCCAGGTCCATCTCCGGCTGCTCAAAGCGGTCGGCGGCAGCGCCGAAGTGCTTTTTGTCAATGGAGATGTACCGGAAAAAGTCCTGGGCGAAGCGCATGGGGAACTCGCCGTCGAACTTTTTGCAAAGGGCCACCCCCTCCTCCCGGGTGATCTCGTGGTTGCGGATCTCCTGGGCCGCGTCGTAGGTGCAGCGGCCGATGCCGTACTTGATGTAGGTGGTGTAGTAGAAGAAGTCATCCACTTTGTCGTCGATGGAGTTGTATTTGGAGTAGGTGCCCGCCGTGCGCTCGGGGCTGGGCACAAAGCCGCCGTGCTCCACGCTGTAATAATAAGCGCCCTGGGGATGCCACTTTTCGTAATAGCCCATGTAGTGCACCTGGATGTGGTTCTTCTCCACGTCGGAGGTGTCGCTGGGCAGGTAGACGGCCAGGTCCGCCTTGTCCACCTTGA
Organism: Candidatus Allofournierella excrementigallinarum; assembly: GCA_019119025.1. GTDB lineage: Bacteria > Bacillota > Clostridia > Oscillospirales > Ruminococcaceae > Allofournierella_A > Allofournierella_A excrementigallinarum. Next base: position 18,141 of record DWXV01000085.1, on the reverse strand, counting down.
AATCCTCTTCCAGCTGGCGCAGGGACACGCCGCCCAGATAGATGTGGTCGAAGTCGTTGGTGGCGAAGAAGTGCTCGTCCCGCAAAGCGCTGTCGTTGTCGGCGATGGGGTTGCCGAACTCGGCCTCGTTCTCGCCGTAGAACACCAGCGGGATGCCGAACTTGGCAGCCATTTTGGGGGCCAGCTGCTTCTGGCCCAGGATAAAGGGCTGGAAGGGATGGAACAGGTTCTCGGTGGCCAGGCGGGTGAGCAGGCGGTGGGTCAGGCCGCTCGGGGTGCACAGATAGTTGTCGAACCCGGCATGGATCCACGCTTCAAAGTTCTGCCAGCCCCAGGGGGTGTAGATGTGGGGCGCCCAGGTGACGGTGAGGGGATGCATGTCGTACTTGTATTTCAGCAGGTGGGCGGCGTAGAAGCTGTCCTTGCCGCCGCTGCCCGGCACAAGGCAGTCGTAGCTGCCGTCGGTCCTGCGGTAGCGGTCGCACAGTTCCCGCAGCTGGCGCTCCCGGTCAGCCCAGTCGATCCTGCCCTCCTTGTTGCGGCAGGCGTGGCAGGCGTCGCACACGCCGTCGGCCTGGATGACCATGGTCTTTTTCTTCGAGTGGATGGTGTGCTCGAACTCATAACAGCTGTTGGGCTTCTGGTTGGTCATCACGCACTCTTTGCAGTACTGCACGTTCCGGGGCAGGCCGAAGAAGGCCTCCCGTTTTTCGGGCGGGATGCCCGGGGCGTATTTGGAATAGTCGATGGGGATATAACGGGGAAGTTTTTCCATGATGAAAGTCCCTTCTTTCTTTATAATAACAAAAAGGCAGGGCAATGGCGCCTTGACGGCAAGAGGGAACGCTCCCTTGCCCGGCGGGCGCCTTTGCCCTGCCCTGTGCTTGGTTTTATTCGCCGTAGGTGCGGATGATGGCCTGCGCCGCCTCCCGGCTGGAGATGCGGGCGTCCATGGCCCGCTTTTCGATGAGGCGGTGGGCCTCCTCTTCGGTGAGGCCCGCGTGGAGGGCCAGCAGGCATTTGGCCTGGCAGATCACCCGCGCCTCATCCAGCCGCTTTGTGAGGCGGCGGTTCTGGTCGGCGATCTTCTGCATCCGCTGGCGGCCGGCGCGCAGAAGGCGCACCGCGAAGGCCGCCTGCTGGCGGGAGAGGGGCTTTGGCAGCACCAGCACCCCGTATTTTTCCAGCCCCGCGGCGATCTTGTCCGCCTGGGGCGCGGCGCAGAGGAAGATGACGTCCAGGCCGCTTTCCACCGCCTGGATGGCCAGCTCCCGGCCGAACTCGTCCGGCAGAGGGGCGTTGATGACCATCAGGCTGCCGCCGCCCGCGGTGAAGCCCCGGCGCGCTTCCCCCGCGCTGGTGCAGCACACGGCAGGCCCGCCTGCCGCAAACACGCTTTTCAGCGCCTCATGGGTCTGTTTTTCCCCGACGATCCACACGCCTGCCATGCCTTTCACCTGCCTTTTGAGGAGGAAGTTTTGTCAGATACGGTCAAAATACTGCTGCATCTCGTACTCGTGGGGGTCCTCCGCCCCGGCGCTGGCCGCGGCCACCCGCCGCTTCTGGGCGAGGTAGGTGTCCAGCAGGCGGGCCGGGAGGGTCTGCTGCAAAAAGCGGCTCTCTTCCGCCGCCTTCACCGCCTGGGCGAGGCTTGCGGGCAGCGTGGCCGCCACCGGGCCCGCTTCGCCGGCGGCGAAGCGGTTCCGGTCGGCGGCGGCAGGCAGCGGCAGGCCGTCCCGGATGCCCTCCATGCCGGCTTCCAGCAGAAGGGCGGTGACGTAATAGGGATTGCAGGCGGGGTCCGGGCTGCGCAGTTCCATGCGGCAGTCCGCGCCGGTGGCCGCCGGCACCCGCACCAGCGAGGAGCGATTCTGGCAGGACCAGCTCACCGTGCCCGGCGCTTCGCAGCAGCCCAGCCGCTGGTAGGAGCCGGGCAGGGGGTTTGCAAACACCGTCAGCTCCGGCACACGGCGCAGGATGCCCGCCAGGAAAGCCGCCGCCACCGGGTCCGGCTGGTCTTTGAAGTTTTCGAAGAGGTTGCGCCCGTCCTTGATGACCGAGAAATTCAGGTGCAGCCCGCTGCCGCTTTTGCCGGGCAGGGGCTTGGGCAGAAAGGAGGCGAACAGGCCGTGCTGCCCCGCGATGGCCTTGACCACCGTGTGCACCGTCATCAGATCGTCCGCCGCCTGCAGGGGCGAGGCGCAGCGGAAGTCGATCTCATTCTGGCCGGGGCCCTGCTCGTGGTGGCTGCGCTCGGGCTGGATGCCCATCTCCTCCAGCGTGAGGCAGATGCTGCGGCGCACGTTCTCGCCCCGGTCGATGGGGGCAAGGTCAAAGTAGCCGCCCTGGTCGAAGGGGATGCGGGTGGGCTGGCCGTGCTCGTCGGTCTCGAAGAGATAGAATTCGCATTCCGGCCCCACCAGGAAGTGATACCCCTCCTTCGCCGCCGCCTGCTCGGTGCGGCGCAGCAGGGCCCGGCCGTCCCCCTCGAAGGGGCGGCCGTCGGGGTAGCGCACGTCGCAGAACAGCCGCCCCACGCAGCCCTCGCTGGGCCGCCAGGGCAGCAGGGCGAAGGTGTCCAGGTCCGGCTGAAGGAACAGGTCCGATTCGGCCACGTTGGCAAAACCGGGGATGGCGGAAGCGTCGAAGGACACCCCCTGCCGGGCCGCGTGGCGCAGCTGGCTGGACATGATGGCGATGTTTTTCTGCACGCCGAACATATCGCAGAAGGCCAGGCGGATGAATTTGATGTCGTTTTCCTCCACAAAGCGGAGAAGCTGGTCAAGGGTGTGGGTCATAAAGGCGCCCCTCCTTTGCAACGGTGAAAATTGCAAAAAGCGCTGCGTTGCCCTTGGGGGAGAACGCAGCGCCTTTGCTGTTTCGATCAATGGTATTATACCCGTCCCGGCCCGCCGCGTCAAGATGTTTTGTTGACAAGGGGCGCGGGGAATGCTATTCTTAAAGGCGAACAACGGCGTTCATGCCGCCCGCTTTGCGGGCCGGCCTGGTCGCCGTTCGTTTATTTTCCGGCCCCCGGGGCAGAAAGGACGCAAACCATGGCGCAGATCATCAACCATTCTTTTGATACCATTCCCAAAAGCTACCTGTTCAGCGAGGTGGCCCGCCGGGTGGCGGCCTTCCGCGCCGCCCACCCGGGAAACCAGCTCATCCCCATGGGCATCGGCGATGTGACCCGTCCCCTGCGCCGCCCGGTCATCGAGGCGCTGAAAAAAGCCGCCGATGAGCAGGCCCGCGCCGAAAGCTTTCACGGCTACGGGCCCGAGCAGGGCTATGACTTTTTGCGCCAGGCGGTGCTGGGCCACTATGCAGGATTCGGCGTGCACCTTGAAAAAGAGGACATTTTCATCAGCGACGGCGCCAAGAGCGACCTGGGCAACCTGCCGGACCTGTTCTCCGAGCACTGCGTGGTGCTTCTGCCCGACCCGGTGTATCCCGTCTATCGGGATTCCAACCTGATGGCCGGGCGCAAAATCAAATACCTTGCCGCCACCCGCGCCAACGGCTTCGCGCCCCTGCCCGGCGAAGCCCTGCACGCGGACCTTGTCTATCTGTGCAGCCCGGCGAACCCCACCGGCGCGGCCTACACCAGAGAGCAGCTGAAGGTCTGGGTGGACTGGGCCCTGGCCAATGACTCGGTCATCCTGTACGACGCGGCCTACGAGTGTTTTATCCGGGACGATCTGCCCCACAGCATCTATGAAGTGGAGGGCGCGAAGGAATGCGCCATCGAGGTGTGCAGCCTGAGCAAGACCGCCGGCTTCACCGGCATGCGCTGCGGCTATACCGTGGTGCCCCACGGCCTTGTGCGGGAGGGTCAGAACCTGCACGATCTGTGGCTGCGCCGCCAGTGCACCAAGATGAACGGCGTGGCCTACCCCATCCAGCGGGCCGCCGAGGCGGTGTTCACCCCCGAGGGCATGGCCGCCTGCAAGGAAGACATCGCCGCCTATCTGCGGGCCGCCGCCATCGTGGCCGAGGCGCTGGACGAACTGGGCATCTGGTACTGCGGCGGCAAAAACTCTCCCTACATCTGGATGGAGTGCCCCAAGGGGCTGGACTCCTGGCAGTTTTTCGACGCCCTTTTGGAAAACGCCGGCATCATCGGCACGCCGGGCAGCGGTTTTGGCGAAAACGGCGAAGGCTACTTCCGCCTTTCGGCCTTTTCGGGCGAAAAGAACGCCCGCGTCGCCATGGAACGCCTGCGCGCCTGGCGGAACGGCTAAGCGCCTTTGCAGCACAAGCAAGCGCCCCGGAAAGCTCCGGGGCGCTCATTTTTATGCGTTCTGATGTTCCAGGGCCGCGGCAACGAAATCGCGGAAGATGGGCTGGGGCTTGTCGGGCCGGCTCTTGAACTCCGGATGGTACTGCACGCCCACGAAGAAGGGGTGGCCGGGCAGTTCCATGGCCTCCACCAGCCGCCCGTCGGGCGAGAGGCCGCTGAACACCACGCCCGCCCCGCTCAAGGCGGCGCGGAAGCCGTTGCTCACCTCGTAGCGATGGCGGTGGCGCTCGCTGATCATGCTCTGGCCGTAGATGCGGTGGAGCAGGGTGCCGGGCTGCACCGCGCAGGGGTAAGCCCCCAGCCGCATGGTGCCGCCCTTGGGCAGATTGCCCTGCTGGTCGGGCATCAGGTCGATGACACAGGCGGCGCCTTCGGGGTCAAATTCGCGGGAGTTGGCCCCGGGCAGGTTCGCCAGGGCGCGGGCGGCGTCGATGACCGCGATCTGCATGCCAAGACAGATGCCGAAATAGGGCACCTTGTTCCGGCGGGCCCAGTCCGCCGCCAGCACCATGCCCTCGATGCCCCGCTTGCCAAATCCGCCGGGCACCAGCACGCCGTCCGCCTTTGCCAGGCGCGCGTCCACCGTCCCGGGAGTAAGGTATCCCGAGTCCACCCAATCCAGCGTCACGGCGGCACTGTTGGCATAGCCCGCGTGATTCAGCGCTTCCACCACCGAGAGATACGCGTCGTGCAGCTCCACATACTTGCCCACGATGGCGATGTTTACCTTTCTTTCCAGGCTGCCGATGCGCCGGCAGAGGGCCGACCATTCGGTGAGGTCGGGCTTCCTGGTCTCAAAGCCCAGCCGCTTGCAGACAAGATCGTCCAGCCCGGCGGCGTGGAGCATCAGCGGCACCTCGTAAAGGCTGCCAAGGGTGCGGTTTTCGATGACGCAGTCCGGCTCCACATTGCAGAAGGCCGCCAGTTTTTGCAGGATGCCCTCCTCCAGCGCCTCGTCGCACCGGGCGATGATGACGTCCGGCATGATGCCCATGCTCTGCAGCTCCCGCACCGAGTGCTGGGCGGGCTTTGTTTTGTGCTCGCCAGAGCACTTGAGCCAGGGCACCAGCACCACATGGAGGAACATGCAGTTCTCCCGGCCTTTTTCCCGGCTGATCTGGCGCAGCGCCTCCAAAAAGGGCTGGCTCTCGATGTCGCCGATGGTGCCGCCGATCTCGGTGATGACCACATCCGCGCCGGTGTAATCCCCCAGGCCGTAGACAAACTGCTTGATCTCTCCGGTGATGTGGGGGATGGTCTGCACCGTGCGGCCCAGATACTCCCCTGCCCGCTCCTTGTGCAGCACGTTCCAGTAGACCCGGCCGCTGGTGAGGTTGGACAGCTTGTTCAGGTCCTCGTCGATGAACCGCTCATAGTGGCCCAAATCCAGGTCGGTCTCCACGCCGTCCTCGGTGACGAACACCTCCCCGTGCTGGTAGGGGCTCATGGTGCCGGGGTCCACGTTGATGTAGGGGTCCAGCTTCTGGGCGGCCACCTTGAGGCCCCGCTGTTTCAGCAGCCGGCCAAGGCTGGCCGCGCTGATGCCCTTGCCCAGGCCGGACACCACGCCGCCGGTGACGAAAATATGCTTTGCCATAAAGGATCCCACCTCTGCTCTCTGCGCTTTTGCAAAAAAAGAGAGGGCGTCCATCACCCCGCCGAAAACGACGGGGCAATGGACGCCCTTGTCCTAACGAAAAGTCATTATAAGCCCGGCGACGGGGTTTGTCAACGGGAAATCACACGGAGAACAGCAGTTCGCTGTAATCGGGGTAAGGCAGCGCCCCTGCGGGCAGATGGCCTTCCGCCGCATCCGCCAGGCTGCGCACCTCATCCATGGAAGGCAGCACCTCGTCGTGATAGGACCAGGCGGCCTTTTGGCCGTCGCCCAGGGTCTCGGCTTTGGCCAGCGCCTCTTCCAGCTTGTTCTGGGCGGCGTCGATCTTATCGTAGCTTTCGGCCAGCTGTTCCAGCCGGGTCTGCAGTGCCGCGCAGGAGGCGGCAGGAGCCGCCGCCCTGCATCCGTTGATGGAGGCGGCAAGGCGGTCCATGGAAGCCTGCACCGCGGGCAGGAACTGCCCGCGCACCATCATGCCCATTGTCTTTGCTTCCACGTGCAGTGTCTTGCAGTAGTTTTCCAGCAGGATGGCGTAGCGGGAGCGCACCTCGCCCTCGGTGAAGATGCGGTGGGTGGTGAACAGGCGGATGTTCTTTTCCGCCACCATGCAGGGCAGAGCCTCCGGGGTGGAGCGCAGGTTGTAAAGCCCCCTTCTTTCCGCCTCTGCCACCCACTCATCGGTGTAGCCGTTGCCGTTAAAGATGACCTTTTTGTGCTTTTTGATGGCGCGCTTGACCAGCTCGTGCACGGCGGCGTCCATCCCGCCGGGGGCGGCGTCCTTCAGCTCGCCGTAGAACTCCCGCAGGGCCTGGGCCACGGCGGTGTTCAGCACCACGTTGGGGCCGGACACCGACAAGGAAGAACCTGGCATGCGGAACTCGAACTTGTTGCCGGTGAAGGCGAAGGGGCTGGTGCGGTTGCGGTCGGTGGTGTCCTTGAAGAACTGGGGGATGACCGACGCGCCCATCTGCATGGCCACCTTCTCCTGCTTGCCGAAATACGCGTCGTTCTCGATGGCTTTCAGCACGGCGGTGAGCTCGTCGCCCAGGAACACCGACACGATGGCCGGCGGCGCTTCGTTGGCCCCCAGGCGGTGGTCGTTGCCGGCGGTGGCCACCGACACCCGCAAAAGGTCGGCGTACTCGTCCACCGCCTTGATGACCGCCATCAGGAACACCAGGAACTTGGTGTTCTCGGCGGGGGTGCGGCCGGGGTAGAGCAGGTTCGCGCCGGTGTTGGTGACGAGGGACCAGTTGTTGTGCTTGCCGGAACCGTTGATGCCCTCAAAGGGCTTTTCGTGGAGCAGGCAGGCCAGGCCGTGGCGGTCGGCCACCAGCTTCATCATCTCCATGGTCAGCTGGTTGTGGTCCACGGCGATGTTGGCGGTGTCGTACACCGGGGCCAGTTCGTGCTGGGCGGGAGCCACCTCGTTGTGCTTGGTCTTGGCGGGCACCCCCAGCTTCCACAGCTCCTCGTCCAGGTCGTGCATGAAGGCCGCCACGCGAGGGCGCAGCGCGCCGAAGTAATGGTCCTCCATCTCCTGCCCCTTCGGCGCGGGCGCTCCCAGCAGGGTGCGGCCGGTAAAGACCAGATCCCTGCGCTTTTCAAAGAGGGCCTTATCCACCAGGAAATACTCCTGCTCCGGGCCGATGGTGGTGGACACGCCCGTCACCGCCTCGTCCCCCAGCAGGTGCAGGATGCGCACCGCCTCATGGCTCAAAGTCTCCATCGAGCGCAGAAGGGGGGTCTTTTTGTCCAGCGCTTCGCCGCTGTAGGAGCAGAAGGCGGTGGGGATGTAAAGAGTGCCGTCCTTGATGAAGGCGGGGCTTGTGGGGTCCCAGGCGGTGTAGCCCCGGGCCTCAAAGGTGGCGCGCAGGCCGCCGGAGGGGAAGCTGGATGCATCCGGCTCGCCCTTGATGAGCTCCTTGCCGGAGAAATCCATGATGGCTTCGCCGCCGCCCACCGGGGAGATGAAACTGTCATGCTTTTCGGCGGTGAAGCCGGTCATGGGCTGGAACCAGTGGGTGAAATGGGTGGCGCCGTGCTCCACGGCCCACTCCTTCATGGCCACCGCCACCGCGTTGGCCACGCTGCGCTCCAGCGGCAGGTTCTCGTCGATGGTCCTGCGCAGGGCTTTGTAAACGTCCTTGGGCAGTTTTTCCCGCATGACGCGGTCGCCAAACACCAGGCTGCCGTACAGTTCAGGCACATTCTTCGTCATAAAACAACTCTCCTTTCCCCATTTGCGCCTTGGCGGCACAAAAAAAGCGGCGCTCCCGGATGAAGCCTCATCCGAAAGCGCCGTTGCTTTCCATGGCTGCAATTGTACTCGGTTTTTTCGCCTTGTCAATACCTTTTTTGCCGCCCGCAGAGCCTTTGCCCCTGCATGCCGCGCCGCCTTCGGCCCGGCTTTAATGTATTTTTTACCGCTTTAGTGCGGCAAATCGCTAAAACGACCCGGCTTTCGCGCCCGAATTTTTTCGCAAAACGCCGATTCTCACAAAACCGCTTTACAAACCCGTGGCCCCGGGCGTATCATAAAACACGACAAAGGCGTCAAGGCTCCCTGCGAGAGGGGGGTTTGACGCCTTTGTCTTTTTCCATTTCGCAGATCGGGAGGTACCGCCATGAAAACACCCGGCAGCCAGGGCCTTTACTGCCCGCAATTCGAGCACGACAACTGCGGCATTGGCGCCGTTGTAGACATCCGCGGCCGCAAGAGCCACCAGACGGTGGCGGACGCGCTGACCATCGTGGAGCATCTGGAGCACCGCGCAGGCAAGGACGCCGAGGGCAGGACAGGCGACGGCGTGGGCATCCTCACGCAGGTGCCCCACAAATTCTTCCGCAAGGTGTGCGCCGGGCTGGGCATCCGCCTCGGCGGCGAGCGGGAGTATGGCGTGGGCATGTTCTTTCTGCCTCAGAACGAGCTGGCCCGCCGCCAGGCTCAGAAGATGTTTGAGGTCATTGTGGAAAAGGAAGGCCTGGAATTTCTGGGCTGGCGGATGGTGCCGGTGCGGCCCGCGGTGCTGGGCCACCGGGCGCGGGACTGCATGCCCCTGATCTGCCAGGGCTTTGTGAAAAAGCCGGAGGATGTGCCCGCGGGCCTTGCCTTTGACCGCAGGCTCTACATCGTGCGGCGGGTCTTTGAGCAGAGCAACGAGGGCAGCTATGTGGTGAGCCTTTCCAGCCGGACCATCGTCTACAAGGGGATGTTCCTGGTGGGGCAGCTGCGCACCTTCTTTGACGATTTGCGGGACGAGGACTATGCGTCTGCCATCGCCATCGTGCACTCCCGCTTTTCCACCAACACCGACCCCAGCTGGGAGCGGGCCCATCCCAACCGCTTCATCGTGCACAACGGCGAGATCAACACCATCCGGGGCAACGCCGACAAGATGCTGGCCCGGGAGGAGACCATGAGCGCCCCCGCCTTCAGCGCCGACGACATCACCCGGGTGCTGCCGGTGGTGGACACCACCGGCTCCGACTCCGCCATGCTGGACAACACCCTGGAATTCCTGGTGATGAGCGGCATGGACCTGCCGCTGGCGGTGATGGTGGCCATCCCCGAGCCCTGGAGCCACAACGACACCATCAGCCAGCGGCGGCGGGATTTTTACCAGTACTATGCCACCATGATGGAGCCCTGGGACGGGCCGGCCGCCATCCTGTTCAGCGACGGCGACGTGATGGGCGCGGTGCTGGACCGCAACGGCCTGCGCCCCAGCCGCTATGTCATCACCGACGACGGGCGGCTCATCCTCTCCTCCGAGGTGGGCGTGCTGGCGCTGGACGAAGGGCACATCCTCAAAAAGGAGCGGCTGCATCCGGGCAGGATGCTGCTGGTGGACCTTGCCAAAGGCGCGGTGCTCAGCGACGACGAGGTGAAGGAGCGCTACGCCGGAAGGGAGCCCTACGGCGAATGGCTGGACTCGAACCTTCTGCACCTGAGCGACCTGCATGTGCCCAATCAGAAAGTGCCCGCCCTCACCGGCGAGGAGTGCGCCCGGCTGCAAAAGGCCTTCGGCTACACCTGGGAGGAATACCGGGATTCGGTGTGCTCCATGGCCCTGAACGGCGCCGAGCCCATCGGCGCCATGGGCGCAGACACGCCGCTGGCGGTGCTCTCGGGGCAGTATCAGCCGCTGTTCAACTATTTCCGGCAGATGTTCGCCCAGGTGACCAACCCCCCCATCGACGCGCTGCGGGAAAAAATCGTCACCTCCACCGCTGTGTACGCGGGCAAGAACGGCAATCTTTTGCAGGAAAGCGCCGACAACTGCCACGTGCTGAAGATCGAAAACCCCATCCTCAGCGACCTGGACCTTTTGAAGATAAAGTCCATGGATCGCCCCGGCTTCAAGGTGGCGGTGGTGCCCATCCTGTTCTACAAATCCACCCCCATGGACCGGGTGCTGGAGCACCTGTTCGTGGCGGTGGACAAAGCCTACCGGGAGGGGGCCAACATCCTCATCCTCACCGACCGGGGCGTGGACGAGAACCATGTGGCCATCCCCTCGCTGCTGGCGGTGTCCGCCGTGCACAAGCATCTGGTCAAGACCAAGAAGTGCACGGCGCTGTCCCTCATTCTGGAATCCGGCGAGCCCCGGGAGGTGCATCACTTCGCCACCCTGCTGGGCTATGGCGCCTGCGCGGTGAACCCCTATCTGGCCCACGCCTCGCTGGCCCAGCTGGTGCGGGACGGCCTTTTGAACAAGGACTACTACGCCGCCGTGGCCGACTACGACAATGCGGTCTTGCAAGGCATCGTGAAGATCGCCTCCAAGATGGGCATTTCCACCCTGCAAAGCTATCAGGGCAGCCAGATCTTCGAGGCGCTGGGCATTTCGCGGCAGGTCATCGACGCCTACTTCACCGGCACCGTGAGCCGCATCGGCGGCATCACCCTGGAGGACATCGCCGCCCAGACCGACGCCCAGCACTCCCGTGCGTTCGACCCGCTGGGCCTTGCCACCGACCTGAGCCTGCCCTCCCTGGGGCGGCACAAGCTGCGCAGCCAGGGCGAGGCGCACCGCTACTCCCCCCAGGTCATCCACCTTTTGCAGCAGGCCGCTTGCACCGGCGACTATGCGCTGTTCCAGCGCTACGCCGAAGCCGCGGACGCCGAGCGCAGCGGCCTTGTGCGCAGCCTGCTGGACTTCAACTGGCCTGCCGAAGGGGTGCCGCTGGAGGAAGTGGAGAGCGAGGAAGCCATCCTGCGCCGCTTCAAGACCGGGGCCATGTCCTACGGTTCCATCTCCCAGGAGGCCCACGAGGCGCTGGCGCTGGCCATGAACCGGCTGGGGGGCAAGTCCAACAGCGGCGAGGGCGGTGAGAGCGACGAGCGCCTTGCCAGCGCCGGCACCGCCGGCGACCGCTCCAGCGCCATCAAGCAGGTGGCCAGCGGGCGCTTCGGCGTGACCAGCCGCTACCTTGTGAGCGCGAAGGAGATCCAGATCAAGATGGCCCAGGGCGCAAAGCCCGGCGAGGGCGGGCACCTGCCCGCCGCCAAGGTCTACCCCTGGGTGGCAAAGACCCGACACTCCACCCCGGGCGTTAGCCTCATCAGTCCCCCGCCCCACCACGACATCTACTCCATCGAGGACCTGGCCCAGCTCATCTATGACCTGAAGAGCGCCAACGACCAAGCCTGCATCTCGGTGAAGCTGGTGAGCGAGGCGGGGGTGGGCACCGTGGCCGCCGGCGTGGCCAAGGCCGGGGCGCAGGTCATCCTCATCTCCGGCTGCGACGGCGGCACCGGCGCGGCGCCCATCAGTTCCATCCACAACGCGGGTCTGCCCTGGGAGCTGGGGCTGGCCGAGACCCATCAGACGCTGCTGCGCTCGGGGCTGCGCCGCCGGGTGCGGCTGGAGACCGACGGCAAGCTGATGACCGGGCGGGATGTGGCCATCGCGGCGCTGCTGGGCGCGGAGGAATTCGGCTTTGCCACCGCCCCGCTGGTGACCCTGGGCTGCACCATGATGCGGGCGTGCGACCTGGACACCTGCCCCATGGGCATTGCCACCCAGAACCCCGAACTGCGGCGGCGCTTTTGCGGCAAGCCGGAATATGTGGAGAACTTCATGCGCTTCATCGCCCGGCAGCTGCGGGAGTATATGGCAAAGCTGGGCGTGCGCACCGTGGACGAGATGGTGGGCCGCACCGACCTGCTGCGCCAGAGGCACGGGACGGGCCGCGGGGCAGACGTGGACCTGAGCCGTGTGCTGGCGCGGGGCGGCGCGGAGAGCGGCCGCGCCGTGTTCGACCCTGCCGAAGCGTATGACTTCGGCCTTGAAAAGACGCTGGACCGGGCCCTCATGGCAAAGGAGCCGGTGCGCCGTGCCCTGGCGGAAGGCGTGCCCTGCCGCCTGAGCACGGAGGTAGCGAACACCGACCGGGCCTTCGGCGCGCTGCTGGGGGCCGAGATCACCCGCCACAGCCCCGAGGGCTGGGCGGAGGACACCCTCATCCTGGACTGCGCCGGCGCGGGCGGCCAGAGCTTTGGGGCGTTTTTGCCCAAGGGCCTCACCCTGGCCCTCACCGGCGAGGGCAACGACTACTTCGGCAAAGGGCTTTCCGGCGGCAAGCTGGTGCTTCAGCCGGACGAAAAGGCCCGTTACGCCGCCGAGGAGAACATCATCGTGGGCAATGTGGCGCTCTACGGCGCCACCTCCGGCCAGGCCTACATCAACGGCATGGCGGGCGAGCGCTTTTGCGTGCGCAACTCCGGCGCGGTGGCCGTGGTGGAGGGCGTGGGCGAACATGGCTGCGAGTATATGACCGGCGGCCGGGTGGTGGTGCTGGGCCCCACCGGCAAGAACTTTGCCGCCGGCATGAGCGGCGGCGTGGCCTATGTGCTGGACGAGGAGAGCACCCTCTACCGCAACCTGAACAAGTCCATGGTGAGCATGGAAAAGGTGGAGAGCAAGTTCGACCGGGAAGAGCTTTACCGCCTTATCGGCGCTCATGTGCAGCACACCGGCTCGCCCAAGGGCCGGCGCATCCTGGCCGCCTTTGGCGAGTATCTGCCCCGGTTCAAAAAAATCATTCCCAACGACTACAAGCGGCTGGTCCAGCTCGCCTCCCAGTTCGAGGAGCAGGGCGTGGCCCCCGAGCAGGCCCAGATCGAGGCGTTCTACGCCAGTCTGGCAAAGAAATAAAAAGGAGGATCGGTCATGGGCAAAACCACCGGTTTTTTGGAATATCCGCGGCAGGAGGGGCCCGTTGTGCCGCCGCTGGAACGGCTGGGCAATTTCCGGGAGTTTCATCGCCCCCTCTCCCCTGCCGCCCAGGCGCTGCAGGCGGCCCGCTGCATGGACTGCGGCGTGCCCTTCTGCCAGGCGGGTGTGGCCCTGGCGGGCATGACCGCCGGCTGCCCGCTGCATAACCTCGTCCCAGAGATGAACGATCTTGTTTTTCACGGCAACTGGGAGCAGGCCTGGCGGCGGTTGGAGCGCACCAACTGCCTGCCGGAGTTCACCGGCCGGGTGTGCCCCGCCCTGTGCGAGGCGGCCTGCACCTGCGCGCGGCAGGAAGGGGCGGTGTGCACCCACGAAAACGAGCTGCAGGTGGCGGAATACGCCTTCTCCCATGGGCTTGTGAACGCCGCGCCTCCTGCCGTGCGCACCGGCAAAACGGTGGCGGTGGTGGGCAGCGGGCCCGCAGGCCTTGCCGCCGCCTGGCAGCTGAACCGCCGCGGTCACAGCGTCACGGTGTTCGAAAAGGCGGACCGCCCCGGCGGCCTTCTGCGCTACGGCATCCCCAACATGAAGCTGGACAAGGCCGTGCTGGACCGGCGCATCCGCCTGATGGAAGAGGCGGGCGTGACCTTTGTCTGCAACACCGACGTGGGCCGGGACGCGGCCGGCGAAGAACTGCTGGCAGCGTTTGACCGGGTGGTGCTGGCAGGCGGCGCGGGCCGGCCCCGGGACCTGGCGGTGCCCGGCCGGGAGGCAAAGGGCATCCTCTTCGCGGTGGATTTTCTCGGCCAGGTGACCAAGGCGCTGCTGGACTCGAACTTTCAAAAGCCGCCCCGCAAACTGGCCGAGGGCAAAAACGTGCTGGTGGTGGGCGGCGGCGACACCGGCAACGACTGCGTGGCCACCGCCCTGCGCCTGGGCGCAAAAAGCGTGACCCAGCTGGAAATGATGCCCCAGCCGCCCCTTGAACGCACGGCGGACAATCCCTGGCCCCAGTGGCCGAAGGTGCGCAAGACCGACTACGGCCAGCAGGAAGCCATCGCCCTGTTCGGGGCCGACCCCCGGCGCTATCAGGCCACCGTGTCCGCCTTCAAGGCCGACAAGCGCGGCCGGGTGTGCGGCGCAGTGGTGCAGAAGCTGGAGGCGCGCCTGGGCGAAAACGGCCGCACGGTGATGGCGCCGGCAATGGGCGGCGAAGAGGTGCTGCCCGCCGAGCTGGCGCTGATCGCCGCGGGCTTTGTGGGCTGTGAGGAATATCTGCCCGCCAGCTTCGGCGCGGCGCTCACCGGGCGCGGCGTGGTGGCTGCGGAAGGCGAAGGCTATGCCACAAGCGCGCCCCGGGTGTTCGCCGCGGGGGATATGCGCCGCGGGCCCTCGCTGGTGGTGTGGGCCATCGCCGAAGGCATGGGCGCGGCCCGGGCGGCGGACGCCTCCCTGATGGGTTACAGCAATCTGTGAGGGCGGCGCGTCTTTTGGAATGAGGGGGAGAAAGGAATGTGTACCATCCTGTGCTATGCGGGCCATGACATCGGCCCGGGCCGTTTGCAGGAGTATCTTTTGCGCAGCCGGCGGCGCGGGCCGGATGACTATAAAATAGTGAAAACGCCCTTCGGCTATCTGGGCTTTGCCCGCCTTGCCATCATGGGCCTATCGCCCGAGGGGATGCAGCCCTTTGAACGGGAAGGCAGCTGGGCCGTGTGCAACGGCGAGGTGTACGGGTTCCGCCGCCTGAAAGAGGAACTGGCCCGGCGGGGCTACGCCTTCAAGAGCGGGTCGGACTGCGAGGTGCTGCTGCCCCTGTGGCGGGAATACGGCTGTGAGATGTTCGCCCATCTGGACGCGGAGTTTGCCTGCGTGCTCTACGACGGGGCCAGCGGCAGCCTCATCGCTGCCCGGGACCCCATCGGCATCCGGCCGCTGTTCTACGGCTATCCCGTGGGCGGCGGGACCATCGCCTTTGCCAGCGAGGCCGCCGAACTGGAGGGATGGGTGGATGCGGTGCGCCCCTTCCCGCCCGGCCACTATTACAAGGACGGCCGTTTTGTGCAGTATGAGGACATTGCCGCCGTGCGCGGCTACGTCCATGCGCCGCCGGAAGAGGTGTGCAGGAATATCCGAGAGAAGCTGGAGGCCGGGGTGGAAAAACGGCTGGACGCCGACGCGCCCCTGGGCTTTCTGCTTTCCGGCGGGCTGGATTCCAGCCTGGTGTGCGCCATCGCAGCCAAAAAGCTGCAAAAACCCATCCGCACCTTCGCCATCGGCATGGAGGGCGACGCCATTGATTTGAAGTATGCCCGGGAGGCGGCTGGCTTCATCGGCGCGGACCACACCGAGGTCATCATGACAAAAGAGCAGGTGCTGGAGGCCCTGCCCCGGGTGGTGCAGGCGCTGGCCACCTGGGACATCACCACCATCCGGGCCAGCGTGGGCATGTACCTTGTCTGCAAGGCCATCCATGAAAGCACCGACATCAAGGTGCTGCTGACGGGCGAAATTTCCGACGAGCTGTTCGGCTACAAATACACCGACTTCGCCCCCAGCGCCGCCGAGTTCCAGAAGGAGGCGGCCAAACGCATCCGGGAGCTCCACTGCTATGACGTGCTGCGGGCGGACCGCTGCCTTGCCGCCAACAGCCTGGAGGCCCGGGTGCCCTTCGGCGATCTGGACTTCGTGCGCTATGTGATGTCCATCGACCCGGCCCGCAAGCTGAACACCTACGGCAAGGGCAAGTACCTCCTGCGCAAGGCCTTTGAGGGCGAGGGCCTGCTGCCGGAGCACATCCTCTGGCGGGAGAAGGCGGCTTTCAGCGACGCGGTGGGCCACAGCATGGTGGACGACCTGAAAGAATACGCCGAGACGCTCTACACCGGCGAGGAGTTCCAGGCGCGCCGGGCAAAACACGGCTACTGCCCGCCCTTCACCAAGGAGAGCCTGCTTTATCGGGAGTTGTTCGAGGGGTTTTATCCCGGCGAGGCGCGGATGATCCCCGGCTTCTGGATGCCCAATCCCGACTGGGAGGGCTGCAAGGTGGACGACCCCAGCGCCCGTGTGCTGGCAAACTACGGCGACAGCGGCATTTGAATCGGAAACAGCGCAGGGCGGGCCCTGCGGGCCCGCCCTGTTTACGGTTTTTATACGACTTGCGCGACATCCCCCAGGGGGCGCCCTTTTTGTGCGTCACAGCTTCAGCCTGCGCTGGATGGCCCCGGCCAGCGCCAGCGCCCCCAGTCCCTTCAAAAAGTCCGGGATGACGAAGGGCAGCACGCACACCGTCAGGCTGGCCCGGAGGCCCATGCTGCTGACAAACATGAACCAGGCGGCGCCCAGGGCGTAGCACACCAGCTGGCCTGCCAGCACCCCTGCGAGGCGCAGGGCCATGCGCTGTGTGCGGCGGCATACAGCGGCCAGCAGCGCCGCCATCATCGGGTAGGCCCAGAGGAAGCCGGCGGTCATGCCGGTGAGCACCTGCACGCCGGCGGCCATGTTGGCGAACACAGGCAGGCCCACCGCACCGACGCAGATATAAGCAAGGATGGAGGCCGCCGCCCAGCCGGGGGTGAGCATGGCCCCGGCGAAAAACACCCCCAGCACGCTCAGGGTCAAACTGACGGGCCCGATGGGGATGCTCAAGGGGGCCGCCGCCGCCATAAATGCGGTGCACAAGCCCGCAAGGGCAAGGTTTTTTGCTTTTGTTCCCGAAGCGGCGTTCACGGCTCTCACTCCTCTTTTTTTCTTTTGAGCGGCCCGGCCGCCCGCGGCTCATTATACCACAACACCCGCCTCGCGCGCAAAGGTTTTGCACAGCTTTACGATGCTGCCCGCCGTGCGGAAGGCATCCCCCTTTACCTGCGTGGGCTGTATTTCCACGCCCACATCCTCCAAGCGGTGTGATATAATAAGAAAAAGGAAGCATGGCGTTCAAAGTCGAAAGGATGCGATCCCGATGAAAAGCGAAGCCGGCCCAAACGAACGCGTCTGCGAGGCTGTTATGAAATATCTGGGCTGCGAGTGCACACGCTTCGAGCCCATGGAGGACGACGCCCCCATCGTGGAAGCCTATCACCGGGCCCGGGAGGAAGGCGCCCGGGCGGGCTTTGTGCCGCTGCTGGTGAAGGCGGACAGCGTTTTGTGGGAATGCCTTAAGGTGAATACCTGCCCGGAGCACAGGGTGCGGGGCGGTTTTTCCTTTGACGCAGAGTCCCTGGCCGAATACCGCAGGCATGCGCTTTCCGCTCCCCTGCAGGACGGCAGACTATTCTTGGAAGAATTGGCAGACTGCCGCAGACGATGGGCGGCAGCCGCCTGTCAGGACTGGGAAAAAGACGTGCTGGGCGAAATGAAAGGCGGCGAGGCAGACAACTTCTTCATCGGCTGCTGGGATCTCTTCAGCGGCAGGACCTTTCCCCTCATTCTTGCAAAGATACCAGTAAAACACCCTTGGGAGGTCTTTGCCTGGCTGCCCTTCGGCGGTTGGAACAGCTGCCCCGACACGCCTCGGCTGATGGCGGCGGCCAGATACTGGTTTGAGCAGTACGGCGCGGTGCCGGCGGTTGTGACCCGCGACACGCTGGAATTCGAACTCGCCGCCCCGGCGCCCGAAGAAAGGGCCATGGAACTGGCGGTGGAGCAATACGGCTTGTGCCCCGATCTGAACCAGGGCGAAGGCGGGGCCATCGGCAAGCTGGCCGATGGGCTGCGCCAGTCCACCGTCTGGCATTTCTGGTGGGATTGAGGCCGCTGTTTTCAGCTTTAAAAGCCCCTGCGCGCATCGCATTTTGCGCGGATGATACGCACGAACGGCGGCAGGCCAGAAGGGCCTTGCCGCCGTTTTTGATGCAAGCTTTAATCTTCGGTCTCCACAAAGGTCTCGCTGGTGGGGGCCTCCTGCACGTCCTGGGCAGTCTCCAGCGGCTCCCAGCTGAAGCCGGGGATCTCGTCCTCGTCCACCACGGTCACATAGGTCTTGCCGCAGTTGATCTCGAAGGGTTCCTCCGTTTCGAAATCCACGATGCGCAGGG
>DWXV01000084.1 GCA_019119025.1 Candidatus Allofournierella excrementigallinarum | reverse complement strand
ATGCCCAACCCCATGGAGCAGCTGGGCGCCTTCGTCTACACCCGCACCTACTCCCGGTATCTGCCCCAGCAGGGCCGCCGGGAGTTCTGGTGGGAGACGGTGCGCCGGGCGGTGGAATACAACACCTCGCTGGCACCCACTTCCCGGGAAGAGGCGGAGAAACTTTACGACAACATCTATCATCTGCGGCAGTTCCTGTCCGGCCGCACCCTGTGGGTGGGCGGCACGCCGGTGGCGGAAAAGTATCCCATGGCCAACTACAACTGCGCCTTCACCGTCATCAACGACTTTGCGGCCTACCACGATCTGTTCTATCTGCTGATGGTGGGCAGCGGCGTGGGCGTGCGGGTGCTCAGATCCGACGCGGACCAGCTGCCGCCGGTGCGCACCGACCTGAAAATCCTGCACAAGTCCTACGACCCGGTGCCGGCGGGCGAGCGGCTGGAATACACCAACCTCACCTTCCTGCGGGACACCGCCACCCTCGCCATCGGCGACTCCAAGGAGGGCTGGGCCCAGGCGCTGACCCGTTACTTCGAGCTCATCACCAACCGGGAGTACGAGGGCGTGACCACCCTGGTGGTGAACTATGACTCCATCCGCCCGAAGGGCGAGCGGCTCAAGACCTTCGGCGGCACCGCCAGCGGCTCCGGCTCTATGATGACCATGCTGGACAAAATACACAAGGTGGTCGCCGCCGCCGGCGCCCGCAGCGGCGCTGTGCGCACCCGGCTGCGGCCCATCGACCTTTTGGACATCGCCAACATCATCGGCGAGAACGTGGTTTCCGGCGGCGTGCGCCGCACCTCGGAGATCGGCCTGGTGGACGCGGACGACGAGACCTGCATCCAGGCCAAGTCCAACCTCTACCGCCAGGTGAACGGCCACTGGGAGATCGACAAGTCCATCGCCCACCGGCAGATGAGCAACAATTCCATCTTCTACCGCGAAAAACCCACCCGGGAAAAGCTGCACTGGCACATCCAGCAGATGCGCTATTCCGGCGAGCCGGGCTGGATCAACGAGGAGGCGGGCCTCAAGCGCCGGCCCAACTTCTGCGGCTGCAACCCCTGCGGCGAGATCTTGCTGGATTCCAACGGCCTTTGCAACCTGACCACCGTGAACGTGATGGCCTTTGTGGGCGAGGACGGCGCGTTGGACAAAGCCGGCCTGCTGGAGGCCCAGCGCCTCTCCGCCCGGGCGGGCTACCGCATGACCTGCCGCGAGCTGGAGATGTTCCGCTGGGACCGGGTGCAAAAGCGCGACCGGCTGCTGGGCTGCTCCCTCACCGGCTGGCAGGACATGGTCAACGCCACCGGCATGGACCGTGCCCAGCAAATCGAACTGCTGGACGCCCTGCGCGCCGAGGCCCGCAAAGCCGCGGACGAGATGGCGGCCCAGCTGGGCGGTGGCCGCCCGCTGCTGGTGACCACCCTGAAGCCGGAGGGCACCCTGTCCCTGCTGCCCACCGTGTCCAGCGGTGTGCACTACTCCCATTCGCCTTACTACATCCGCCGCGTGCGCATCACCGCCACCGACCCCTTGTGCCGCGTCTGCGAGGAGCTGGGCTACCCGGTGCTGCCGGAGGTGGGCCAGGACCCGGAAGACCCCACCACCAAGGTGCTGGAGTTCCCGGTGAAGGCCCCCGCGGGGCGGGTGAAGGGCGACGTGACCGCCATTGAGCAGCTGGAAAACTACAAGATGTTCATGGAACACTATGTGGACCACAACTGCTCCATCACCGTGCATGTGCGCGACAACGAGTGGGACGACGTGGAACAGTGGGTCTGGGATCACTGGGACGATGTGGTGGCCCTTTCCTTCCTGAGCTACGACGACAGCTTCTATGAACTGATGCCCTACGAGGAGATCGACAAAGCGGAATACGAACGCCGCAAGGCCGAGATGCGCCCCTTCAACCCTGCGCTGCTCTGCCGCTACGAGCACGAGGAGAGCGAACTGGACATCGGCGCCTCCGACTGCGTGAACGGCGTGTGCCCCATCCGCTGACCTATCTGCATCCCAAAAGCCGCCTGCCCCGCGAAAGAGGGGCAGGCGGCTCTCTTCTTTTATAAAAGTTCATCCCCCGGCGGGCAGCTCCAGGCAGAAGGCGGCCCCGCCCCCCGGCGCGTCCTCCACCCAGAGGCGGCCGCCGTGAAGGGCCGCCAGCTCGGCAGCCACCGCAAGGCCCAGCCCGTGGTGGCGGGGGTCCTCGCCGGCGGCCCCGCCCCGGTAAAAACGTTCAAAAATCCGTCTTTTGTCTCTGTCCTCCACGCCGGGGCCGTGGTCGGTCACCCAAAAGCGCACCCGCCCGCCCTTTTCGGCAAGGCCCAGTTCGATCTCGCCGCCCTCCGGGGCAAAGCGCAGGGCGTTGTCCACCAGGATGGTCAGAAGCTGGCGCAGACGGTAGCCGTCGGCCTCCACCGGCGGCAGGGCCTTTTCGGGCAGGCGCACGGCCAGCCGCCGCTGCCGCTTTTTCGCCAGCGGCTCCATGCCCTCGGCAAAGTCCAGCAGAAAGGTGTCGGGCGCGATGCTCTCCCGGCGCAGCCGAGCGCGGGCGCTGGCCCCGGCGCTGAGCAGCAGCAGTTCGTCCACCAGCGCGCCCATCCGCCGGGCCTCGCCGTCGATGACCGCGAGGTATCGCTGCGCCTGGTCCGGCTGGCGGGCGGCGGCCCCGGCATTGGCCCGTATCACCGCCAGCGGCGTGCGCAGTTCGTGGCCGGCGGCGCTCAAAAACTGCTGCTGCTGGTCCATGGCCCGGGCCACCGGGCGCACCGCCCGGCCTGCGATGAACCAGCCCGCCAGCCCAAGGCCGGCCCAACCGGCGGCGGCCACCAGCGCGAACAGGGCTGCCATCCGCAGGGCCCAGGCCCGCTCGGGGCCAAGGTCCTGCACCGCCACAAGACCCGTCCACCGGCTGCCGGCACCGCCGTCCAGCCGCACTTCGCCCCGCCAGCTGCTGCCCTGAGCCGAAAAAGTGAAGCTGGCGCTCTGGCTGCCCGCCAGGGGCGGCGCGTCGGCCAGAAGGCCCTGCTGTTCTTCGGCGGCCCGCTTCGCCGCCTCCAGCAGGGCGCGCTCCTCTTCGCCCAGGCGCAGGCTGTGGAGCAGGGGATCCCCGTTCTCGGTCAGCAGCACCTTCATGCCGTGCTGGGCTTCCAGCCGCGCCAGCCAGTCGCCGTCCAGCTGGCCGTAGCGGTCCCACTGGTATTGCAGCTGGGTCACCGCAGTCTCAAAGGCGGAGCGGCGGCTGTCCTCATACTGGCGGCAGGCCACGCCGAAGGCGAACAGCAGCGCCCCGGTGAGCACCGCCCCGGTGAGCAGTGCCGCCAGCAGGGTGATGCGCGCCCGCAGCCGCCTCAGCATGGGTCTGCCTCCAGCCGGTAGCCCGCGCCCCGCCGGGTGACAAGCTCCATCCGGCTGCCCACCAGCCGCAGGCGGCGGCGCACCAGATGGATGTAGTTGTCGATGTTGCCGCTTTCCACATCGCTGTCCGGCCCCCACACGTTCAGCAGGATGCGCTCCCGGGGCAGGGTGACGCCGGGGTTGCGGAGAAAAAGCTCCAGCAGAGCGCACTCCCGCTGGGAAAGAGTGTGGGCTCCCGAGGGGCCGGTGAGCAACCGGTCCTGCACCCGCAGTTCCACGTCGCCCCGGCACAGGGCGGCGCCGCCCTCCCACTCGGCGGGGCGGCGGCCCAGCGCCCGCACCCGGGCCAACAGCTCCTCGGCGGCAAAGGGCTTGGCCAGGTAGTCGTCCGCCCCCGCGTCCAGGCCCGCCACCCGGTCGCCCACCGCGTCCAGAGCGGTGAGCATCAGCACCGGCGTGCGCACCCCCGCCCCGCGGGCCTGGCGCAGCACGTCCAGCCCGTCCATCCCCGGCAGCATCCGGTCCAGCAGGGCAAGGTCGCAGCCCCCGGAACAGAGAGCGTCCAGCCCGTCGGGGCCGTTCGAGCAGCATTCCACGGTGTAGCCGCAGGCGGCGAGGGTGTCCCGCAGCGCCTCCCGCAGATCTTTTTCGTCTTCCACCAGCAAAATTCTCACAACGCCACCCGGCCTTTCCTCAGAGTGATACAATTATACTACCACGCCGAGGCTCTAAACAATCTCTAAAAAAACTTAGAGGCAGCTTAGAGAGTTCCCTGCTACAATGACGGCAAACAAGCATCCGAAGGAGGAACTGGCATGAAAAAACTTTGCAGGATCGTTTCCGGGGCCCTTGCCGCCCTGTTTGCCGCCGCGCTGTTGGCAGGCTGCTCGGAAGAGGGAGCCTCCGGCTCGTCCGATGCGCCCAGCGCCGCGCCCACCGGCGGCTATGTGGAGGAGGATGTTTCCCCCGACCACAACTATAACGTGGGCCTTTTCATGGTGGACGGCGCTTTGAACGCCTTCACGGTGGAAAACCCCGCCACGCCCCTTTCTCAGCAGGCGGTCCACTGGTACGCCATGGGCCAGGACGGCCAGTGGCAGGAGCAGAGCGGCAGCGGCTTTGAGCAGTTGGCCGCTCAGGTGGGAGATGGCATCGCTTATCCCACCGCCTACCTCACTCAGGATGGCAAGCTCTACTGGTCGGTGACCGTCATCACCGAGGATGCCGAAAAAACCAGCGAGACCAGTTACTTTTCGGTGGAAAACGGCACGGCTCAAAAGCTGGATGCTCTGCCCGCCGGCGAGGCGGGCCTGGCGTTTGACCCAAGCATCGTGTCGGTGGCCGCCTGCGGCGACACCCTGCTGACGACAAGCACCTCCATGGAACTGGCCGCCTGCGACCTGACCGGTGCGCCGGTGCAGATGGAGCTGCCCGAACTGGAGATGGGCAGCCGTTTCCTCTGCGGCAGCGCCAACGGCTATTATCTGCGGGACGACCAAAACAAGGTCTGGCACTATACTCTGGGCGGCACCACCGCCGAGCTGGCGCTGGACGGCGGCCGTTACGCCATTTCTGACCCGGGAATGTTCGTACAGTCGGCGGCGGTGGGGCCGGACGAGACCCTCTACTTCCAGATGAGCGACGGCAACATGGCCAGCGGCAACAGCCGGCTGCTGCGCTACCGCTGGGACTCGGAGCTGACCGTGTCTGCCGGTGGTGAGCTGACGGTGTTCAGCCTGTATCGGTCCGACACAGTGGAAGCGGCAGTGAATGCCTGGCAGAAGGCCACCGGCGGCGCCGCCACCTACACCTGGGCCCTGGAAGAGGGCTCGGAGGACGGCTTTTCCACCGTGACCGGCAGCCGGGAGGACGCGCTGACCCAGCTGAACACCCAGCTTCTGGCGGGCTCCGGGCCGGACGTGCTCATTCTGGACGATATGCCGGTGGACAGCTTCATCGAAAAAGGGCTGCTGATGGACCTTTCCGGCAAGGTGGACACCAGCGGCATGCTGGAAAACCTGGCCGGTGTGTGGCAGACGGAACAGGGCCTTTACGCTTTGCCCGCCCGGGCGTTCCCGCTGCTGGCGGGGGCGGACGAAGCCACTTTGGCCACCATCAAGGACGCCGAGACGCTGGCGGGACTGCTTGCCGCCGAGCCGAACATCTATGACGACGGGCGCAACGAGGCCATGCCGCTGCTGGCCTACTACAACACCGTGCAGCTGTTCGATACTTTTTATCCCCTTTACGCCAAAGACATCTGGCAGGGCGGGCAGCTGAATGAGGACGCCTGCCGCCGGTTCTATGAACTGTTGGGGCAAATCCGGGCGGGCGGCGGCGCCACCCTTCCCAACACCGCTCCCTTCGACCGGCCCGACGGCACCTATTACCACCCCCAGAACAGCACCCAGGGCAACTTTGCCAACTGCATCTGCCGTGCCTTCTGCTCGCCGGTCTACTCGCTCAATGCTCTGGGCGGCGATTTCTACTACGCCTCCCGGGTCGGCGGGGCCAATGTCGGCGAGGTGAAAGCCCTGGCCGCCGCCTCCGGCGCCACCAGCATCCAGCCGGCTTGCGCGGCGGGGGTGAACGTCAGCGCCAAAAACCCCGAGGGCGCGGTGCAGTTCATCCAGACCCTCCTGAGCGAGGAAGTGCAGCGGCAGAACACCTACGACGGCGTGCCGGTGCTGAAAAGCGCAGTGCTCGGCCAATGGGAGGAGGGCTTTGCCCAGTACGGCACCGCCACAAACACCGACATCGTGGCCGTGCTGAAAGGCATGGAGCCGAACGTGCCCTCCACCGTGCTGCGCAGCGCGGCGGGCGCGGGGGCCCAGCAGTATTTTGACGGGGCCGGCCTCGACGAGGCAGTGGAGACCGCCCGGCAGGAATCTGCCCTCTGGCTGGCGGAACAGGGCTGACGCAAAAAGGCCCCGCCGGCGATAAACCGGCGGGGCCTGCGGCGATAAAGTTCAGCGCCCGGCGGGCAGCTGCAAAAAGAACACCGCCCCGCCGCCGGGGGCGTCCTCCACCCAGAGGCGGCCGCCGTGGAGGGCGGCGATCTGCCGGGCGATGGAAAGCCCCAGGCCGAAATGCTCCTTGCCGGCGCGGCTTTCCTCGCCCCGGGCAAAGCGGCGGAAGATGCGCTGGCGGTCCTTTTCCGGCACGCCGGGGCCGTGGTCCCGCACCGAAAAAAGCACCCCCGCGCCCCGGCGTTCGGCCCCCAGCTCGATGGCCGTGCCCGGCGGCGTGTATTCCATGGCGTTGTGCAAAAGGATGGTGAAAAGCTGTTCCAGCCGCGCCCTGTCCGCCCGGATGGGGGAGAAGGGCTCGTCTGGCAGGTCCAGCGCCAGCTCGTGGCCGCTCTGGCGCAGGGGCGCGCGCCAGGCCTCCCACACCTCCAATAGAAAGGTGTCCGGCTCCAGTTCTTCGGGGGAAAGACGCAGGATGTGAGCGTCCTGCCCGGCCAAAAACAGCAGTTCCTCGGTGAGGCGCTGCAAGCGCGCCGCCTCCGCGCCCGCGATGCCCAGCAGCTTGTCCCGGCGGGCGGGCTCTGAAGCGGCGGCCTGCAAACTGCTCTTGATGACGGCGAGCGGGGCGCGCAGTTCATGGCTGGCGGCGGCAACGAACTCGTTCTGCTGGCGCAGGGCGGCGGCGGTGGGCCGCAGGGCGATGTGGGCCAGCAGTGCGCCCGCCGCGGCCAGCAGCACCGTGCCGCCCGCCCACAGAAGGGCGTATTTGGCCCCCAGCCCCGCCAGCTGGGCGTTCAATGGCGCGGTGCTTCGCAGCGCCAGCAGCAGCCGGGGGCTGTGGCGCAGATTGGCCGGGGCAAGCGCCAGCGCGGCGCAGCGCCAGACCTCGCCGTCCGCGGCTTTAAAATCGAACACGACGCTCTGGCCCGCGCCCAATGCGGCGCAGCGCTCCAGCGTCTCATCGGTGAGCAGTGCCGCCGAGCCGTTTTTCCAGGTATGCTCCAGCGGCACGCCGTTGTCTTCCAGATAAAAAAGGCACTCATATGCCTGCTCCTGCTCGGCCAGCCAGCTGTCCGCCAGCGTGGTGGCCCCTGCAAGGCGGTCCGCCACCGCGGCGGCAGCGTCCAGAAGGCTCTCGTCGCCGGCCTGCCGCAGGTCCCGGGCCTCCAAAAGCGCGCCCGCCACAAGGGCCGCGGCCAGCACCAGCGCCGACAGCAGGGCATACAGCCCCGTCAGCCGCAGCCGAAGGGAACGCATCATGGCGCGTCACCTCCCGCTTCCAGGCAGTAGCCCATGCCCCGCACGGTGCGGATGGCCGCCCGGCTGCCCACAGTGGAGAGGCGGCGGCGCACAAAGTGGATGTAGCTGTCCAGGTTGCCCTCCTCCACAAAGTCCTCCGCGCCCCACACGGCGCAGAACAGCACCTCGCGGCTCACCAGCTGGCCTGCCCGGCGCAGAAGGGCCTCCAGCAGGGCGCTTTCGTTTCTGGAAAGGCGCACCGTGCCCGCGGGCCCCGCAAGGGTCAGCGCCGCCGCGTCCAGGCTCACGTCGCCAAAGCGCAGAAGGGCGCTTTCCAGCGTGCGGGCCGGGCGGCGGCCCAGCGCCTGCAGCCGGGCGATGAGCTCCCGGTTGTCGAAGGGCTTCACAAGGTAGTCGTCCGCCCCGGCGCCCAGGCCCTCCACCCGGTCCTCCACCCGGCCCAGCGCCGTGAGCATCAGCACCGGCACGGCGCAGCCCTTCCCGCGGGCGGCGCGCACCAGCTCCAGCCCGGAAAGGGCGGGCAGCATCCGGTCCACCACCGCCGCGTCATAGGGGTTTTGCAAAAGCAGCGCAAGGCCGCTGGCCCCGTCGGCGGCTTCGTCGCACCCAAACCCCGCCTTTTCCAGCACGGGAACAAGCACCGCGCGCAGGGCCTCGTCGTCCTCGATCAGCAAAATGCGCATCCTCGCCCCTCCTTTGTTCGTTCTTTTATTATACACCCCTATTCTTGAAGAAGTCTTGAAAGGGGAGCGTTTGCCTTCAAGGTTTTTTCAAGCCGGCGGCGCTATACTGGAGCCATACCCCGCATTCGGGTGGAAAGGAAGAAGAACAACATGAAAAAACGCACCATTGCAAAACGCGCCGCGGCTTTTGCGCTGGCGGCGGCGATGGCCGCCGGCCTTTTCGGCTGCGGCGAAACGGCGGCCTCCGGCTCCGGCTCGTCCCCCTCCGGGGGCGGCAGTTCCGCCGCGGACACCGGCCGCTGGCGGCTGGAGGAGGTCACCCCCGGCGAAAACGCCCGGGGCTATGAAAAGCCGGTGCTTTTGGAGGACGGCTCCCTTCGTTTGCTGGAAAAAGGGGACGACAACACCGCCACCCTCTGGACCAGCACCGACAACGGCGCCACCTGGCAGGAGCAGCCCACCGACTGGATGCAGCAGACCGGGGCCGACTACCTGGGAACCACCCGGCTTCTGCCGGATGGCGGCTGTTTCATCACCGCCGTGACCGAGACCGGCGGCGGCTACGACCAGACCTGGTGGGTGCAGGACGCGGGCAGCAGCGCCCTGCGGCGGCTCGAACTGCCCGAAAGCATCCTGGAAGTCTCCGACCTGCAGCCGCTGGGCGGCGGCGAGGCTTTGCTGCTGGGGCGCATCCTGGTCCCCGCCGCCGAGGACGCGCCCTCGGCGCTGGTGGATGAAAACGGCATGATGAGCGCGATGAGCGCATGGAAGCTGGACCTTGCCACCGGCGAGTGCACCGAGATGACCGAACTGCTGGGCGGCCTTGAGGGCAGCTACATCTCCGGCGTGGCGGCGGATCCCACCGAGCCCGGCGCGTTTTACAGCCTCTCCTATCAGGAGAGCGGCGTGCATCTGATGCGCACCGGCACAGACGGCGCCATGACCACCGTGTTTGAAAACCTGCCCGACGCCTCTGCCGCGGCCTTCGCCGCCTGCGCCGACGAGGGCGGCAACTATTACTATGCTTCCCAGAAGGGGATCTACCGGCTGGCCAAGGGCGGCGACCTGGCGGAATTGGTGGTGGACGGCGCGGGCACCGTGCTCTCGGCGGGCGAAGCCAGCCTGATGGGCCTTGCCCGCTGTGCCGACGGCGGCTTTCTGGCGGTGACCCTGGAGAGCACCACCGACGACCAAAACAACACCGCTTACGGCGGCCATGTCTACCGTATCTTCTGGGATGAGACCGCCCCCGCCCGGGGCGGCGGCGAAGCGCTGGTGGTGTGGAGCCTGGAAAACAGCGACACCGTGCGGGCGGCCATCAACGAGTACGAGGCGCAGTATCCCGAGCGCACGGTGGACTACCAGATCGCCCTGGAGAGCGGCGGGGCCGCCGCCGACGCCATCACCGCGCTGAACACCGCCCTGCTGGCGGGCTCCGGCCCGGACGTGATCATCCTGGACGGGCTGGACTGGCGGGCCTATCAGGAGCGGGGCCTTCTGGAGGACCTCTCCCCCTGGGTGGACACCCAAAGCCTTGTGAGCAACGTCGCCGCCCCCTTCGTTGGGGAGGGCGGCTCCGTTTACGCGCTGCCCGCCCGCTTCGCCGTGCCGGTGCTGGTGGGCACGGAGGCGGACCTGGCGGCGGCCTCCAGCCTGGAAAGCCTTGCCGGCTGGCTGCTGGAAAAGGCCGCCCGCCCCGCCTGGGACTTACAGAGCAATGACTACTATGAGCCGCTGGACGAGCGCTACGGCCTGGGCTTCATCAGCATCCGGCAGCTGCTGGACTTTGCGCTGGAGACCAGCGCCCCGGCCCTGACGGAGAACGGCGTGAACGGCGAGGCGGCGGCCCAGGTGCTGGACTTCGTGCGGCAGGTGGGCGCCTATTACGGCATGGACGGCTACAAAAACCTGATGACCAACGCGGTGGTGGCGGGGGACGCCGGCGGCGAGGCCGTGGCCTACGGCGACGGCGGCTACGAGTGCTTTTTCACCCACAACGCCGCCATGGCGTGGGATACCATGACCACCCCGGCCTATGTGGCGGCGGCCCGCAGTGAGGGCGACGGCTACACGGTGGCGCTGCGCCCCGGCCTGTGCGAAGGGGCCTTTTTGCCCAAAGTGATGGCGGGCCTTTCCGCAACCAGCGCCCGCAAGAACGAGGCGGGCCAGTTCGTGGCGGTGCTCTTTGGCGACGAGGTGCAGTCCACCTGGCAGCAGGACGGCATGCCGATGCGCGCGGATGCGCTGGAAAGCAGCATCAACGCCTGCTGCAAAAAAGACGAAACGAAACAGAACGTCCGTCAAATCGTGGACGCGCTGAAGACCCCGGTCACCATGCCGGACGAGACGGTCGGCAACGCCCTTTTGAAGAACGCCACAGCCCTCATCGGGGGCGAAGCCACACTGGACCAGGCCCAGGCGGAGGTGGAGGATGCGCTCAAGCTTTATCTCGCGGAACAACAATAAACTTTTGCGGCCCGGCCTGCGGCAGGAGCGGCGGGCCGCGGCGCTGCTGCTGGCGCCCAGCCTTGCGGGCGTCGCGGCGTTTTATCTGCTGCCCTTTCTCGAGGTGGTGCGCCGCAGCTTCACCGACGCTTTGGGCCGGCGGTTCGCAGGCCTTTCCAACTACAAAACGGTGCTGGCCAACAGCGCCTTTCGCACGGCGGCCTCTAACACTGCCCGCTTTTTGTGCGTGTGCATCCCGGCGCTGCTGGCGCTGAGCCTTGCCATGGCGCTGCTGGTCCGGGCGGCGGGCAAGCGGGGGAAGGTGTTTTCTGTCAGCTTCCTTTTGCCGCTGGCGGTGCCGGTGGCCAGCGTCGTGCTGCTGTGGAAGGTGCTTTTTGCCCAAAACGGCCTTGCCAACACCCTGCTGACAAGCCTGGGGGCCCAGCCGGTGGACTTCATGGGCACCGGCGCGGCCTTCTGGGTGCTCATCGCCACCTACCTGTGGAAGAACAGTGGCTACGACATGGTGCTCTGGGCCGCGGGGCTGGAGCGCATCCCCCAAAGCCAGTACGAGGCCGCCGCGGTGGACGGGGCGAACGCCTGGCAGGCCTTTTGGGCCGTCACCTGGCCGGGCCTTGGGCCCACCTTTGGCCTCACCGCCCTGTTGAGCCTCATCAACAGCTTCAAGGTGTTCCGGGAGGCCTATCTCGTGGCGGGGGCCTATCCCCACGAGAGCATGTATCTTTTGCAGCATCTGTTCAACAACTGGTTCCTCAGCCTGGAACTGGGGCGCATCACCGCCGCGGCGGTGATCGTGGTGGGCGTGATGCTGGCCGGGGCGGGGGCGCTGTGGGCGCTGCGCCGCCGGCTGCAAAGGAAGGAAAAACGATGCTGAAACGATTCTTCTGCCTGGCCGCCCTCACGCTGCTGGCGCTGTTCACCTGGTGGGTGCTGTGGTTCATGGGCATGGGGGCGCTCACCGGCGAAGGAGAGCTGCTGGCCACCATCGGCCCGGCGCTGCAAAGCGAGAAAGAGCAGGCGGCCGTCTGGTGCCTTCTGCCCAGCTGGCCCACCCTGCAGCCGCTGGTGCAGCTTCTGCTGGACACGCCGGAGTTCTTCGCCATGTTCTGGAACGCCTGCAAGCTGGTGTTCCCCCAGGTGGCGGGTCAGCTGGCGGTGGCGGCCCCGGCGGCCTGGGCCTTCAGCAAACTGCGCTTTCCCGGGCGGCGGGCGCTCTATGCCGCCTATCTGGTGCTGATGGTGCTGCCCTTCCAGATCACCATGGTGCCCAACTACCTGGTGCTGGATAAGCTGGGCCTGATGGACACCCCCTTCGCGGTGATCCTGCCGGGGGTGTTCTCCGCCTTCCCGGTGTTCATCATCAAAAAGGGATTCGACGCCGTGCCCCAAAGCCTGCTGGAGGCCGCCGCGCTGGACGGCGCGGGCCCCCTGCGCAGCTTTTTCTCGGTGGGGCTGCCCTTGGGCCTGCCTGCCGTTCTGAGCGCGGCCACCCTGGGCTTTATCGAGGCGTGGAACGCCATCGAGCAGCCGATGATGTTTTTGCAGGACAAATCCAACTGGCCCCTGAGCCTCTATCTTTCCAACATCACGGTGGAGGACCTGGGCCTTGCCATGGCGGCCAGTCTGATGATGCTGGCCCCGCCGCTGCTGCTGTTCCTGGCGGGCCGCAGATATCTGGAGGGAGGCATCGGCCTCTCCGCTCAAACCAACGATGGAATGTGATGGGATGAACTGTGTGAACAAAACAAAGGAACTTTTTCCGGCGGCGGCCCGCGGGGCAAAGGCGCTGGCCGCCGCCCTCTCGAAGCAGGCGGCGGGGCGCTGGGCCCTGCGTTTTTTCGCCGCCATGGTGGTGCTCACCCTGGCGGCCCGGGGCACCTCCGGCGCGGCCCTGCCCCGGGTGAGCCTCGCCGCGCCGGGCCGGGGCACCATCGTCCAGAAAGCCTCCGCCTCCGCCGAGATAACGGCGGGGGAGAGCGGGGCGCTGGAACTGCCCGCGGGCGTGACGGTGCGCGCCGTTTACGCCGCCGCCGGCCAGCAGCTGAAAGAGGGGGATGCCATCCTTCTGCTGGATCTGGAGCAGTTGCAGGACGAGCTGGCCGCCGCAAAGGCCGCCCGCTCCCAGCAGGAGGCGCAGCTGGCGAGGCTGAGCGCGTCCACCGCGCCGGACGGCAGTTCTGTGGTCTCGGCCCGGCAGAGCCTGGACCGGGCAAAAGAGGACCATGCCCGCGCCGATGAGCGCACCGCCGCGGCGGTGGACGAGGCCAGGGCATCCCTCTCGGCGGCTCAAACGGCCCGGGACGAGGCAGCCAAAACGCTGGAAGAGCTGGAAAGCCGGACCGACCCCGCCCCCACGGAGGAAGAGCTGGCGGCGGCCCGCGGCGCGCTGGAAGAGGCCGAGGCGGCCCTTTCCGGGGCAAAACAGGCGGTGGACAGCGCCGAGGCCGACCGGGAGGACCTGCTTCTCTCGGCGAAGCGCAGCGTGGAAAACGCCGAGAGCAGCCTTGCCCAGGCAAACGAGGCCTATTCCCAGGCCCAGGCCAGCGCCTCGCTGACGGCCCGGACCAACGCCGCCGAGGCCGAGGCCCTGCGGCTGGAAAAGGAAAAGAACGACGAAAAAATCGACCTGCTCGCCTCCCTTGTGGAGGCGGGCGGCCTGGTGCGCGCCCCTCGCAGCACCCTGCTCACGGTGTGCGATTTGGAGCAGGGCCAGCCCTGCCCGGAAGGGGAGTGCCTGCAGCTGGCCAAAGAGGACAGCGAGATGCTGGCGCGCTTCTCGCTGCCCGCCGAACAGGCGGAAAAGATCACCGCCGGCCTGGCGGTCGCCGTCACCCAGGGTTCCGCCAGCGCCGAGGCCGCGGTGCGCACGGTGGAGACGGACGAGGAGAAGCAGACGGGCCTTGTCACGGCGGTGCTGGACGAAACGGCGGCGGGCTTTAAGGCGGGCGCGGCCCGGGCGGAACTGGTGTTCTCCCGCAACGTCTACGACCTCTGCCTGCCGGTGTCGGCCCTTCGGCAGGACGGCCAGGGCAGTTATGTGCTGGCCGTGGAGGAAACGAAAAACGCCTTCGGCCTTTCCCTCACCGCCCTGCGGGTGCCGGTGACGGTGAAAGAGGTGGACAGCGACGGCCAGTACGCCGCGGTGGAGGGCTCCATCAGCGGCGGGGTCATCGTCTCCTCCAACCGCGCGGTCAGCCCCGGCGCGTCGGTGAGGATGGAAGAATGAGGCGGCTGGTCACGGCCCTCGCGGCGCTGGCTCTGCTGCTGCTCACCGCCGCCGGCATGAAAAACGCGGACGCCCTGGCAGCCAACTGCCGCAGCGTCAGCCTGCGCTGGCGCCAGCCCGTCGCCGCCGAAACGGCCGAGGCCGCCCGGGAAAAGCAGCCGGGCCTCACCTTCTGGCGCGAGGAGACCGCCGCCCTCGCCGCCAGCTGGCGGCAGGCCGAGGCCACCGTGCTGTATTACCGGGGAAACGCATCTCTCGTGTGGGGGGCGGAGTGCCTTTCCGGCAGCATGCCCTCCCCGTTTGACGCCGGCGGCTGCGCGGTGTCCACCGCCCTTGCCTGGCAGCTGTTCGGCAGCGAGGACGCGGTGGGCCTGACCCTCTTTCAGGAAACGGCGGAATACACCGTGCGGGGCGTGTTCGAGAGCGAGGAGCCCGTCGCCCTTCTGCCAAAGGCGGACGCCGCCTTCACGGCGGCGGAGCTGCCCCTGGAGGAGGGCGCGGGCGGGGATCCGGCGGCCCGGGTGGACGCCTGCCTTGTGAAAAGCGGCCTGCCCGAGCCGGGCTGGCGGCTCTACACCCCCCTGCCCGCCGCGCTGGCGCGGGGGCTGGCGTGGCTGCCGCTGGCCTTCGGGGCGGCAGTGCTGGCGGCGGCACTGCCGCGCCGGACGGCGCGCCTTTCCTTCCCTGCAAGGGATGCGGTGTTCTTCGCCCTGCTGGGGGCGGCGGCGCTGGCGCTGCCCGCCTTTCTTTCGGCCTGGCCTTCCTGGCTCACCCCCACCCGCTGGAGCGATTTCTCCTGGTGGAGCCAGGCCGCCGGCCAGCTTTCGGAGATGGGCAAAGCTTTCCTCACCGCCCCGTGCGCCGGGCGGGACCTGGCCGTAAAGACGGGGGCCCTGGCCCAGGCTGGGCTTGCCCTTCTGCAATGCGCCCTGTGCGAAGTGCTGCGCTGCCGCTTTGCGGCGGCGGAAATGCGGCTGCCCCGAACGGTTGCCCCCGCGCAGAAGGTCTGTTATAATGAAACAGACGAGGAGACGGCGTGCTGACCGCCTTCAATAAAACCGAATACAAGGGGGCAACGCAATGAAGCGTTTGTTGTGCATCCTGCTGGCGCTGGCCATGCCGGCCGGCCTGTTCACCGCCTGCGGCGGCGACGAAGCCGCCACTTCCGGCGGCGGCAAAGAGCCTGCTGTGCAGGCCACGCCGGAACCTACGCCGGAACCTTACGAGGCCAACGTCCTCACCGGCTATAAAAAAACCGCCGATTACGCCGAGGGCCAGCGCATCACCGCGGTGATGGTGAACAACATCACCCAGTGCCGGCCCCAGCGAGGCCTGTCGGAAGCGGACATGCTCTTCGAGATCAAGGTGGAGGGCGGAATCACCCGCTTCATGGCCCTCTTTACCGACTATAACAACATCCCCGACATCGGGCCCATCCGCTCTGCCCGCGACCAGTTCTTCCGGCTGGTGCTGCCCTGGCAGCCGCTCTACGTCCACGTCGGCCAGAGCGTGGTGCAAACGGAGTACATCACCAATTACAGCTACGACGAGTGGAACCTGGAAGGCAAATACGACAGCAACCTCATCTATCGTGACCGCGGCCGCGTGAACTGGGCGGGCAACAGCGTGGCCACCGAGCACACCGCCTACACCAACGGCCAGCTCATCGCCGAATATCTGGAGCGCCACGACGTGGACGACCGCCGGATGTACAACTCCACCTTCTTTGACTTCGTGGACTACCGCGAGCCCGCCAAAGAGCTCACCGGCGAGCATCTGGAGGGCGGCGCCAGCCCCGACGCGGGCCGCGTGACCATCCGCCACTCCCAGCCCTACCGCACCCAGTTCGACTACGATTCCAGCCTCGGCCAGTACGCCATGGCCCAGTATTACTCCACCAGGGGCAGCTATATGGACACGGTGGACGAGAACAACGGCCGGCAGCTGCTGTTCGACAACCTGGTCATCCTCTTCACCGACCTCCATGCCTATCCCGGCCACACCACCGACCTGCAGTACGCCGAGTACAGCTGGGGCGGCGTGGGCTACTACTGCTACGGCGGCAAAACTGAGCGCATCCGCTGGCAGAAGGGCACCCCGCTGGACACCCTGCGCATCGTGGATTTCGAAACGGAGGAACCCTTCGAGATCAACTGCGGCAAGACCTATGTGACCGTGGTGGACGAGGACGAGATCCCCGGCTTCAGCTGGGAGCCGCTGGAGACTGCCCAGGACGTG
>DWXV01000083.1 GCA_019119025.1 Candidatus Allofournierella excrementigallinarum | reverse complement strand
CCCCTTGAGGGGCCTGCCACGAGAAAGGAATGCAGTTGGCAGACCCATTCGTGGCCCCTTAAGGGGCTTTGCCAGTATAATGCCCTTATAGGGCTTACTCAAACCACCGGCTAAGCCGGTGGTTTTGATTGGGGCCGGGCAGGGAAAAGAAACAAAAAACCGCCCCGGCCGCAAAGCCGGGGCGGGTTGGTGAACATCAGTCGCTCACGTAGGGCATCAGGGCAACGTGACGGGCGCGCTTGATGGCGACGGTCAGCTCCCGCTGATGGAAGGCGCAGGTGCCGGTCACGCGGCGGGGAATGATCTTCGCACGCTCGCTGACATACTTGCGCAGGCGGGCAACATCCTTGTAGTCGATGTGCTCCACGCGGTCTACACAAAAGCTGCAGACCTTCTTGCGGCCGCGGCGCACGGGGCGCTGGGGCCGGCCTTCGGTCTTCTCAAAAGCCATGGCTGGTTACCTCCTGTTAGAATTCGATTCGTTAGAACGGAAGATCCTCGCCGTCGTCGATCACAGCAAAATCCTCATTGCTGCCGGCGGAATAGCTGGGGGCCTCCTGGGCCGCCTCGCGGGGAACTTCCTGCCGGGGCGCGTAGCTGCCGGTGCCGGTGCTGCCGCCAGACTTGCTGCTGGCGAAGTGAACGTTGTCGGCCACGATCTCAAACGCCTTGCGGTTGTTGCCGTTTTTGTCCTGATAGGTCCGGGTCTGGATGCTGCCGTTCACGGCGATCAGGGAACCTTTCTGGAAATACTTGCAAACAAACTCGGCGCTGGAACGCCAGCAGACGATGTCGATGAAATCGGCCTGCCGCTGTTCACCCTGACGCACAAAGCTGCGATCCACCGCGATGGTGAAGGTGGTCACGCTCACGCCCTGGGGGGTGTGGCGCAGTTCCGGGTCGGCCACCAGCCGGCCCATCAAAGCTACAACATTCAGCATTGGTTGGCCTCCTTACTCGGCTTCGGCCACGATCATCGTGCGGAGAACGCCGTCGGTGATCTTGTAAACGCGATCCAGCTCGGCGGGGAACGCGGGCTCACTGGTGAACTTGATCACAGTGTACACGCCCTCTTCCTCGTCGTTGATGGGGTAAGCCAGGCGGCGTTTGCCCCAATCGTCAACAGAATCGATGGTACCATTCGCCTCGATCAGGTTCTTGAACTTGCCGATCAGAGCGGCGGAAGCCTCCTCATCGAGCGCGGCGCTGGTAACCAGCATGGTCTCGTACTTTGCCATTTCTGTGCACCTCCTTTTGGACATATGGCCCCTTGCGGGGCAAGGATAACCGCCCTTTTTAAGGGCAGCAATTTATTATACCAATCAAACAGGCAGCTGTCAACCGCTGTTTGACGGTTTTTGAGGGGTTTTTGCCTCAAACGGCCAGGCCTGCCATCGGCGCGGCCATCAGGGGCGCCAGCGCCATGAATGTCAGCAGGAAATTGATGCCCAGAACCAGAGATACGCTCACCACGACGGCGGTCAGGCTCACGCCGCCCTCCCTGGCCAGCGCCGCGGGGGCGTCGGCGGCAGAGCAGTTTTGCAGCACGCGGGCGATGCGCTTTTCGCCGATGCGCCGGTACCAGTACACGGCGAGCAGGCCCTCGGTGAACTGGATGGCCAGGTTCACCACCCGCAGCACATTCAGCACGATGGAAAAGACGCTCAGGTCCAGCCCGGCCACCAGGGGGCTTTCGGCCAGCACCAGGAACTGCAGCAGCTGGGGGATGTAGGCGCCGAACACGTCCAGCGTCAGGAAAATGGCGGCGGGCGCCCACATCTTGCGGTAGAAGAAATAGAACGGCCCGAAGAAGAAGGCGGAAAAGGAGACCGCCAGCTTCTGGCCGGTCACGGCCATCCGCTTGAAGTTCATCAGGTAGTAGCCCGCGTTGGGGCCCAGGAAAGCCGCCCAGTCCCGCGCCTTCACGCCGCCCAGGTCGTCCTCCGGGCGCAGCTGGCCGGAGGACGCCTGCCGCGCCCCGGCATAGGGGTCGTGCTGGGGGCCGGTGGCGGGCCCGTAGCTGGCAGGCCCATAACCGGAAGGCCCGGAGGCAGCCGGGCCGCTGCCGGGGGCGTAGCGGGGGCCGCCGGCGCGCAAGGGCGCGCCGCAGCTCTCGCAGAACAGGCCGCCCGCCGG
The DNA here is from genome assembly GCA_019119025.1 of Candidatus Allofournierella excrementigallinarum. Lineage (GTDB taxonomy): Bacteria > Bacillota > Clostridia > Oscillospirales > Ruminococcaceae > Allofournierella_A > Allofournierella_A excrementigallinarum. The sequence goes on along the minus strand of DWXV01000083.1, from coordinate 33,891 downwards.
GTTCATCGCGCCGCAGGCGGGGCAGGCGATCTCTGCGCCAAAGGCGGAAGCGGCATCCCGGCCCGGCATTTCACCGGGCGCGGGCTTCCACTCAAAACCCGCGCCGTGCCGGCTGGCGAACAGGCACCCGGCATTCTTCTGATAGCAGGCGCGGTGGTAGGGCGCGCCGCATTCGGGGCAGACCACCAGGTCATCCTCCTCGGTGAAAGGCTGCTGGCACACTGGGCACTTGCAGCCGATGAAATCAGCCATAGAAACTCCTTTTTGCCGGCCCTGGGGCCGGCAGACGGTATTTGAGGTTATTGTAACGCAAACAAAGGCAAAATGCAAATCTCCGCCCTTCAAGACCCTTTACTTTGCGCCGGGTTTCGGCTATACTACTATGGGATATGTTTAGAGCACACAGAAGGGAATTGCGATATGATCACCATTGACGAACTGAAAATGCAGATGAGCGAGCTTCGGCAGGCCGCCGCGGAGCTGGGCGACGCCCTGGCCATCACCGCCAGCGAGAAGCGGGTGGCCGAGCTGGAGCACAAGATGACCATGCCCGGTTTCTATGACGACACCGAGGCCAGCGGCAAGGTGTTCAGCGAGATGAGCGCGCTCAAGGGCAAGCTGGAGCGCTATTCCAAGCTCAAGACCCTGTGCGACGACGCGGACACCATGCTCCTGCTCTGCGAGGAGGAGAACGACCCCTCCCTCATCCCCGAGGCGGAGGCGGCGGTGAACGAGGTGGCAAAGGCGGCGGACGAGCTGCAGCTCATCACCCTGCTCAGCGGCCAGTACGACAAGAACAACGCCATCCTCACCTTCCACGCGGGCACCGGCGGCACCGAGGCACAGGACTGGGCGGACATGCTTTTCCGCATGTACAACCGCTGGGGCGCGGCCCACGGCTTCAAGGTGAGCACCCTGGATTATCAGGACGGCGACGAGGCCGGCCTTAAAAGCGCCTCCATCATGGTGGAAGGCCCCAACGCCTACGGCCTGCTGAAAGGCGAGAACGGCGTGCACCGCCTGGTGCGCGTCTCCCCCTTCGACAGCCAGAGCCGCCGCCAGACCAGCTTCGCCAGCCTGGAGGTCATGCCCGAGCTGGACGACAGCATCCAGGTGGAGATCCGCCCCGAGGACATTGAGATGCAGGTCTACCGCTCCTCCGGCGCGGGCGGCCAGCACATCAACAAGACCTCCAGCGCGGTGCGCCTGATCCACAAGCCCACCGGCATCGTGGTGAGCTGCCAGACCGAGCGCAGCCAGTTCCAGAACCGCGACACCGCCATGAAGATGCTGGCTTCCAAGCTGTATCAGATCAAGGAGCAGGAGCACCTGGACAAGATCAGCGACATCAAGGGCGTGCAGAAGGAAATTGCCTGGGGCCACCAGATCCGCAGCTATGTGTTCATGCCCTACACCCTGGTGAAGGACCACCGCACCGGCTACGAGAACGGCAACGTGCAGGCCGTGATGGACGGCGACCTGGACGGCTTCATCAACGCCTACCTGAAGGCTGCCAGCAAAGGCGAATTGCAGGACACTTGATAAAACCGCAACGCAAACAGGCGGCGCGGGCTGAATTTCAGCCCGCGCCGCCTGTTTGCTGCATAATTCAAACGACAGTTGAAAAAATAACCTTGTGGTTTGAAAACAGCTCCATTGTGCCCATGGGAACACCGTGGTAAGATAGAAAAAGAGAAAGGGGCGTGGCAAAGGATGAACGCCATCGGCGAAACGGTGCAGCGATTGCGGCGGGCGAAAGGCCTGACCCAGGGCCAGCTGGCGAACCAGCTGGGGGTCAGCAGCGCGGCGGTGAGCAAGTGGGAGACCGGCGGCGCGCTGCCGGACGTGGCCCTGCTCTGCCCGCTGGCCCGGGCGCTGGGCTGCAGCGCCGACGAGCTGCTGGGCTTCCGGCCGGAACTTTCCGGCGAAGAGATCGACGCGGTGTGCAAAACGCCCCGGGCGCTGTTCGACGGGGGCGACTGGCGGGGCGCGCTGGAGTTCTGCCGCCAGCGCCTGCGGGAGTACCCCGGCGACTTAAACCTGCGGTTCCGGCTGGGCTTCCTGCTGGCGGGATTCGCAGATAAAACCCAGGACGAAGCCGCCCGGGAGGAACTGCGCGCCGCCGCCGCCGGGCTTTTTGAACGGGCGGTGGAACTGCCCGATGAGGAGCAGCGCCGGGCCGCCTGGAGGATGCTGGCCCGCCTCTATGCCGACAAGGGCCAGTTCGGCCGGGCGCTGGAGGCGCTGGGCAACCTGCCCAGCTGCAACCAGGAGGGCTTAGGGCTGCGGGCGGACATCCTGCGGCGGATGGGGGACCTGGACGGGGCCGCCCGGCTGGAGGAGACCGCCCTCACCGCCCAGCTGGCCGCGCTGGACCACACCCTCACCAGCTTTGCCGCCACCCGGCGGGCGCAAGGGAACGCCGAAGCGGCGGAACGGCTGGAAGAACAGGCCCGGCGGCTGAAGGAACTGTTTGCCGCGCCCGCCGCCCCGGCGGGCTGCTGCGGATGCGAAGGAGAAGCGAGCGAATGAAACAGAAGTTTGACGTCACCGGCATGAGCTGCGCCGCCTGCTCGGCGGCGGTGGAGCGTGCGGTGAACAAGCTAAAGGGCGTGGACAACGCCCAGGTGAACCTGCTGGCCAACTCCATGCAGGTGGAATACGACGCGGCCGCCGTCACCGAGGCGGACATCTGCGACGCTGTGGAAAAGGCGGGCTATGGCGCCAGCCCTGTTGCCCCTGCGGGCAAAACGGCCCACGCCGCGCCCCTCCCCGCCGGCGAGGACCCCGCCGAGGCGGAACTGCGCGGCATGAAAAAGCGGCTGGCGGTGTCGCTGGCCTTTCTTATCCCGCTGATGTACGTCTCCATGGGCCACATGATGGGCCTGCCGCTGCCCGCCTTTTTCCACGGGCGGGAGGGCGCGGTGGCCTTTGCCCTCACCCAGTTTTTGCTGGTGCTGCCCATTATGTATGTGAACCGCAAGTTCTACATCGTGGGCTTCAAGAGCCTGTGGCGCCGCAGCCCCAACATGGACAGCCTCATCGCCCTGGGCAGCGCCGCGGCGGTGACCTACGGCCTCGTGGCCCTCTACCGCATCGGCTGGGGCCTGGGCACGGGAGACATGGAATTGGTGGACCGCTACCGCATGGACCTTTATTTCGAGTCGGCGGGCACCATCCTCACCCTCATCACGCTGGGCAAGTTTTTGGAGGCCCGGGCCAAAGGCCGCACCGGGGCCGCCATCCGGGCGCTGATGGACCTTGCCCCCGACACCGCGCTGGTGCTGCGGGACGGCGTGGAAACAGAGATCCCCGCCGAAGAGGTGGCCGTGGGGGACACGGTGGTCATCAAGCCGGGCATGCGCATCCCGGTGGACGGCACGGTGCTCACCGGCCTGTCCAGCGTGGACGAGTCCGCCGTCACCGGCGAGAGCATCCCGGCGGAAAAGGCCCCCGGCGCGCGGGTCATCGCCGCTTCCATCAACCGCTCCGGCAGCTTCACCTTCCGGGCGGAAAAAGTGGGGCAGGACACCACCCTCGCCCAGATCATCGCCCTGGTGCAGGACGCCGGGGCCACCAAGGCCCCCATCGCCAAGCTGGCGGATAAGGTGAGCGGCGTGTTCGTGCCGGTGGTCATCGCCATCGCCCTTGCGGCCTTCGGCGTCTGGCTGGCGCTGGGCCAGACCATGGAGTTCGCCCTGGCCCGGGCCATCTCGGTGCTGGTCATCAGCTGCCCCTGCGCCCTGGGCCTCGCCACCCCGGTGGCCATCATGGTGGGCACGGGCAAAGGCGCGCGGCTGGGCATCCTTTATAAGAACGCCGAGGCGCTGGAAAACGCCCACAAAATCGACACCGTGGTGCTGGACAAGACCGGCACCATCACCGAAGGGCGCCCCGCCGTCACCGACCTGCTGCCCGCCCCCGGCGTGGGCAAACAGGAACTGCTGCGGGTGGCTGCCGCGCTGGAAAAGCCCAGCGAGCACCCGCTGGCGGAGGCCATCCTTGCCGCCGCGGGGGAGATGCCCCTGCCCGAAGCCGAAAAGTTCGAGGCCCTGCCCGGGCGGGGCGTGCGGGCCTTCGTGGACGGCCGCGAGCACCTGGCGGGCAACCTGCGCCTGATGGAGGAGCAGGGGGTGGACGCCGGCTGGGCCGCATCGGAGGCCGAGCGGCTGGCAAAGGAGGGCAAAACGCCCCTGTATTTCGCCGCCGAAGGCAGACTGCTGGGGCTTGTGGCCGCCGCCGACCCGGTGAAGCCCACCAGCGCCGCCGCCATCGGTGAATTGCAGGCCATGGGCCTTTCGGTCATCATGCTCACCGGCGACAACGCCCGCACCGCCGAGGCAATCCGGGCGAAATTAGGCATCGAGCGGGTGGTGGCCGAGGTGCTGCCACAGGACAAGGAGGCCCAGGTGCGCGAATTGCAGCGGCAGGGCCGCCGGGTGGCCATGGTGGGCGACGGCATCAACGACGCCCCCGCCCTCACCCGGGCGGACGTGGGCGTGGCCATCGGTGCGGGCACGGATGTGGCCATCGACAGCGCCGACGTGGTGCTGATGAAGAGCGATTTGTGGGACCTGGTGAACGCCCTGCGCCTCTCCCGGGCCACCATCCGCAACATCCGGGAAAACCTGTTCTGGGCCTTCTTCTACAACAGCATCGGCATCCCGGTGGCGGCGGGCGCGCTCTACGGCTTCGGGCTGGTGCTCAACCCCATGCTGGGCGCCGCCGCCATGAGCCTTTCCAGCGTGTGCGTCGTTTCCAACGCCCTGCGCCTCAACTTCTTCAAGCCGAAACAGGCCGCCGCGCCCCAGCGCCCGGCGGATCTGCATCAGAATAACGAACCCTGCGCAAAAAACGCGCAGCCGAAAGGAGAACCTGTCATGACCGAGAAAACCATTCACATCGAAGGCATGGCCTGCGGCCACTGCACCGCCCGGGTGGAGAAGGCGCTGGCCGAAGTGGCCGGCGTGGCCTCCGCCAAGGCCGACCTGGAGGGCAAGTGCGCCAGGGTCGCCCTGAACGCCCCGGTGGAGGACTCTGTGCTCACCGCCGCTGTTACCGGCGCAGGCTATGAGGTCACCGGCGTCGAATAAGAACGGCAAAAAAGAGCCGCCCGGCGGGGCGGCTCTTTTTTTGCCTGGTTCACAGGAATGCCTGCCAGCTGAAAAAGGCGAGGCCGAACACCACGGCCAGCACTGCCAGCCAGGCCACCACCAGCAAAGGGCTGAGCCCCTGGCGCATCCGGCGCCACAGGCCGGGCCGCTTCACTGCTTACCGCCCAGCAGGGCGGCCACCGCGTCGGCGGCGGGGGCCAGGGCGTCGCATGCGTAGGCCTCGATGGCGCCGCCGTCGGCGCAGGCGGTGAGCTGGGGGTCCAGCGGCATCTTGGCCAGCACCTTCACGCCGTATTTGCCGGCAGTCTCTTCCAGGTGGCTGTCGCCAAAGACGGGGATCTTCTTGCCGCAGTCGGGGCAGACGAGGTAGCTCATGTTCTCCACCACGCCGAGGATGGGCACGTTCATCATCTGGGCCATCTTCACGGCCTTGCCCACGATCATGCTCACCAGCTCCTGGGGGCTGGTCACCACCACGATGCCGTCCACCGGCAGGGTCTGGAACACGGTCAGGGGCACGTCGCCGGTTCCCGGAGGCATGTCCACAAACAGGAAATCAACGTCCTTCCAGATGACCTCCTGCCAGAACTGCTTCACCGCCCCGGCGATGACCGGCCCGCGCCACACCACGGGGTCTTCTTCGTTTTCCAGCAGCAGGTTCACGCTCATCACGTCGATGCCGGTGCGGCTCTGGATGGGCCAGATGCCGTTTTCGTCGCCCAGCGCCCGGCCGTGGATGCCGAAGAGCTTCGGGATGGAGGGGCCGGTGATGTCGGCGTCCAGCACGCCCACGCGGTAGCCCCGGCGGCGCATCTCCACCGCCAGCAGGGCGCTGGTCATGCTTTTGCCCACGCCGCCCTTGCCGCTCACCACGCCGATGACCTTTTTGATGCGGCTTAACTGGTGCGGGGGTTCGTGGAAGTCCTGGGGGTTCTGGCGGCTGGCGCAGTTGGCGGAACAGCTGCTGCAATCATGGGTGCATTCGCTCATTGCTTTTTTCTCTCCTTTGTCTTGCGGGGCGGGTCACAGCTTCGCCACGACGCCCTGCACCAGGTCCTGCAGGACCTGGGCGCGCCGGTCGGCGATGGCGATGACCTCGTCGCCCGAAAGCTTTTTCTTTTCAATGCCCGCCGCCATGTTGGTGATGAGGCTGATGGCCAGCACCGGCAGGCCGCAGTGGCTGGCGGCAATGACCTCGGGCACGGTGCTCATGCCCACGGCGTCCGCGCCCAGGGTGCGGAAGGCGCGGATCTCCGCCGGGGTCTCGTAGCTGGGGCCCATATAGCCCAGATATACGCCGGTGCGCACGGCCACGCCCTGTTCGGCGGCTACTCTGAGCGCCAGCTCGCGCAGCGCAGGGGTGTAGGCAAAAGTCATGTCGCAGAAGCGGGGGCCCACTTCTTCGTCGTTGGGGCCGGTGAGGGGGTTGCGGCCCATGAAATTGATGTGATCCTCGATGATCATCAGGTCGCCCACCGAGAACTCCAGGTTCACGCCGCCGGCGGCGTTGGTGAGGATGAGGGCTTCGATGCCCAGCTCCTTCATCACCCGCACGGGGAAGACGATGTCCTCCATGGAGTGGCCCTCGTAAAAGTGCAGCCGGCCCTGCATGCACAGCACCTGCCTGCCCGCCAGCTGCCCGGCCACAAAACGCCCGGCGTGGCCCGGCGCAGTGGACACCACAAAACCGGGAATCTCAGAATAGGGGATATAAACCGGGTTTTCCAGCCGGTCGGCAAGGCCGCCCAGGCCGCTGCCCAGCACCAGCCCCACCTGGGGCGCGGCGGGCAGCCGGTCACGCAGATAATCGGCGGCCAGTCGAATCTTCTCGATCATATAAAAACCTCCTGTGGTAGTCCTCTTTATAGTAGCACAAACCCGCCGGGATGAAAAGGTGGCCGGGCATACTTTTTGCCGCCGGGCGCATAAGAATGGAGGGAGAAACCAGCGGGGGAGGCGCATCCATTGGCCGGAGTGCGGGTCTATCTGAAAAACGCGGCCATCCTCACGGCCACCGGCCTTGGCCTGCGGGCGGCGGGCATGGTGCTGCGGGTCTACATGGCGGCGCTGCTGGGGGCCGAGGGCATGGGCCTTTACCAGCTGATCTTCACCGTCTACGGCCTGACCACCACCGTGGCCACCGCAGGCATGTCGGTGGCGGCCACCCGGCTGGCCGCCGAGGAACTGGCCCGCCCGGAGGCTGCCCGCGCCGCCGGCATGATGGCAAAGCTGACGGGCCTGTCGCTGGCGCTGGGCGTTGCCGCCTGCGCCGCCCAGCTGCTGCTGGCCCAGCCGGCGGCCCGCTTCGCGCTGGGGGATGCGCGGGCTGCCCTGAGCCTTTTTGTGCTGGCCCCCAGCCTGCCTTTCATGGCGCTGGCGGCGGTGTACAAGGGCTATTTTTTCGCCCGCCAGCGGGTGGGCCCGGGGGTGAAAAGCCAGATCTTTGAGCAGGCGGTGCGCATTGCGCTCGCGGCGGCGGTGCTGCCCGCGGCGGGGGAGTGGGGCGCGCAGTACGCCTGCGCGGCGCTGGTGGCGGGCAACACCGTCAGCGAGGCGCTGGCCTGCCTGCTGCTTTTGCACGACTACAAAAAGGACGCCCGGCGGCTGTTCGACGGTGCGCGCCCGGCCCCGCCCGCCGGCGCGGGCAGGCGCATCTGGCACATCCTGGCCCCGGTGGAGGGGGGCCGCTGCCTGGACAGCGCCCTCCACACGGCGGAAAACATGCTGGTGCCCGCCTGCCTGCTGGCCTTTCTGGGCAGCCGGGCCGAGAGCCTGGCCCAGTTCGGGGCTCTCAAGGGCATGGCCATGCCGGTGCTGCTCTTTCCCTTTTCCTTTCTCACGCCGCTGTCCACCCTGCTGCTGCCGGAGGTCACCCGCGCCCACATCCTGGGCCGCCGGCGCACGCTGGAAACGCTGGTGGGCCGCATCATGCTGTTCACCAACATTTTTTCTGTGCTGGCGGGGGGGCTCATCGCCCTGAACGCCGCGCCCCTGGCCCGCCTGCTCTACCGGGACGAGAGCGTGGGCCTCTACCTTCTGGCGCTGGCCCCGGTGCTGCCCGGCATGTATCTGGACGCCATGGGCGATTCCATCCTCAAGGGCCTGGGGGAGGAGGTGGCCACCTTCCGCTACAGCATCTGGGATTCGGTGCTGCGCATCGTGCTGGTGCTGCTGCTCATGCCCCGGTTCGGCATGACGGGCTTCCTTGGGGTGATGTGGGCCTCCAACGTGACCTCGGCGCTGCTGAACATCTTCCGCATCCACAAGACCACCGGCATCCGCACCCGCTGGTTCGAGTGGTTCCTCCAGCCGGCGCTGCTCTTTGCTGCCGCCGCTGCCCTGGGCCAGACCTTCGTGCGCCTTGCCGCCCCGGCGGGGGATGTGTGGCAGGTGGCGTGCAGCGTGGCGGCCACCGGCGGGCTGTTCTGCGCCTTTTTGCTGCCGCTGGGGGCGGGCCGCCAGCTCAAGGCGGTGCTGGATACCCGGCGCGCCCCGGCCAAAGAAAACTGAAAAGCGGCGCTTCCGCCCCAAGAAGGAGGAAACGCCGCTTTTTTCTTTGTTTAAAGGGCTTCGGCCCGCGCCCGCTCGCCGTCCCATTCGACGAGCCGGGCGGTCACGATCTGGCCCGCCGCCGCGCCGGGGGCCTTCACCGCCACAGGCAGATACAGCCGGGTGTAGCCGGTGAAAAGGCTGCCGCTCACCGCTTTTTCCAGCAGCACCGTGTCCTCGGCGCCCAGCATCTGGCGGGCAAGGGCGCCGCGCACCTCGTCCGCCGCTGTTTGCAGCCGGCGCACCCGGTCCGCCTTCTGAGCCTCGGTGAGCTGGCCGGCAAAGTCCGCCGCTGGGGTGCCCGCCCGGCGGGAGTAGGGGAACACGTGCACCTTCAAAAACTTCTGGGCGCACACAAAGGCAAGGCTCTCGGCAAACTCGTCCTCGGTCTCGCCGGGGAAGCCCACGATCACGTCGGTGGTGAAGCTGGCGAAGCCCCCAAAAGCGGCCCGCAGCTTTTCCACCACCCGGGCGTACTCCCCGGCGGTGTACACCCGGCGCATCCGCCGCAACGTGGCGGTGCAGCCGCTTTGCAGCGACAGGTGGAACTGGGGGCACAGCTCCTTCACCGCCGCCATCCGGGCGATGGCTTCGTCGCTCAAAAGGTCCGGCTCCAGGCTGCCCAGCCGGATGCGCTCGATGCCCTCCACCTTTGCCGCGGCTTCGATCAGGCTCACCAGGTCGGTGCCGGTGTCCTTGCCGTAGCTGGGCAGGTTGATGCCGCTGAGCACCACCTCTTTGTACCCGGCGGCGGCCAGCGCTTCCAGCTCTTTCAAAACGCTCTGCTCGCTGCGGCTGCGGCTTGCGCCCCGGGCCCGGGGGATGACGCAGTAGGCGCAGCGGCGGTCGCAGCCGTCCTGCACCTTGATGAAGGCCCGGGTGTGGCCCTCGAAATTCTCCATGGGCAGTTCCTCGAACCGTTCACCCTTTTCGTGGGCGCGGATGTCCACCACCCGCTCGCCGCTGTCCAGCGCTTTCTGGATGTCCTCCAGCATGGCGGCGCGGCCCACGTTGCCCACCACCACGTCCGCTTCCTCCAGCTGCGCGGCCTCTTCGGGGAACGCCTGGGGGTAGCACCCGGCCATCACCGTCACCGCGCCGGGGTTCTGGCGCTTGGCCCGCCGCAGCCACTGGCGGCTCTTCTTGTCGCCCCCGGCGGTCACGGTGCAGCTGTTCACCACGTAAACATCTGCCGCTTCGCCGTCCGCCGCGAGGGTGTAGCCCCGGCGCAGGAACAGCTGTTCCAGCGCCCCGGTCTCGTTCTGATTCACCTTGCAGCCAAGGGTGTAAAAGCTAACGCGCATAGGGTATCTCCTTCGTAAACAGGGGGTGTTCTCCGCCCTATTATACGGCCCGGCGGGCAAAATCGCAAGGGCGGCGGCATATACATTCCATAGACAAAACCGGCCCCCGGGCCTGTGAAAAGAGAGGAAGGAACTCTTATGCTGAAAAAAAGACTGCTGGCCCTGGCGCTGTGCTGTGTGCTGGCGGCGGCGCTGTGCATGCCTGCCTTTGCCGAACCGCTGGCCGCCGGGCGCTTCGCCCTGCCGGATTTTGACGTGCCCTGCCGGGCGGCGGTGCTCATCGACCTTTCCAGCGGCACGGTGCTCTACGAAAAGGAGCCGGACGCCCCCATGCCCATCGCCTCCATCACCAAGGTGATGACGCTGCTGCTCGCCTTCGAGGCCATCGACGCGGGCAAGGTGAGTCTGCAGGACACAGTGCCCGTCTCCGACCATGCCTATAATATGGGCGGCAGCCAGATCTGGCTGGAACCGGGGGAGAGCTTCACGCTGGACGAGATGATCAAGGCCATCTGCGTGTCCAGCGCCAACGACGCGGCGGTGGCGGTGGCGGAGTTCATCGGCGGGTCGGAGCCCGCCTTTGCCGAGATGATGAACCAGAAAGCTGCCGAGCTGGGCATGGCGAACACCACCTTCAAAAACGCCTGCGGGCTGGACGAGGAAGGCCACTTTTCCACCGCCCGGGACGTGGCCATCATGAGCCGGGAGATACTTTTGAACCATCCCCAGATCACCGACTATACCACCATCTGGATGGATACGCTGCGGGGCGGGCAGACCCAGCTGCTGAACACCAACAAACTGCTCAAACGGTACCAGGGCGTCACTGGCCTCAAGACCGGCACCACCAGCGGCGCGGGGGTGTGCATCTCCGTCAGCGCCAGCCGGGACAGCCTGGACCTGCTGGCGGTGGTGCTGGGGGCGGCCTCCAGCGCCGAGCGGTTCGACGCCGCCGCCGCCCTTTTGGACTACGGCTTTGCCAATTTCGAAAATGTGGCCGCCCCCGCGCCGGAAAACGCCCCCGCCAGCCTGCCGGTGACCGGCGGGGCCGAAGAGACGGTGGGGCTGCAATATGCCGCGCCCCAAAAGCTGCTGGTGCAGAAAGGGGAGGGCGGCGCTCTCACCGCCGAGCTGGAACTGCCCCGGACCCTTGCGGCCCCTCTGGCGGCGGGCCAGCAGGTGGGCACGGTGACGGTGCGCAGCGGCGGGACGGTGCTGGGCTCCTGGCCGGTGACGGCGGCCGGGGAGGTGCGGCCCATGACGGCGCGCCTTGGCTTTGAGCGCCTGCTGACCGCACTGCTGGCCCATTGATTTTTTGGCAAATCCCGGCGGGCCACCTTGACTTTGTACTGTCAAAACGGTATAGTTATAACAAACAAACACCCAGCTTTCACCGCCCGGCGGCACCCTGCCGGCAGCGGGCCGGGGCAGAGGACGGGAGAACGGAATATGAGCGTAAAATTCAACGGAAAACACCTGAACGGTTTTGTGAACGAGGCCGAGTGGGGCGCCATCTGGCCCCAGGTGGAAACGGCCCACAAACTGCTGGAAGAACGCACCGGCCCCGGCAACGATTTCCTGGGCTGGGTGGACCTTCCCGTCAACTACGACAAAGAGGAATTCGCCCGCATCAAGGCGGCCGCCGAGAAGATCCGTTCGGATTCCGACGTGCTGGTGGTCATCGGCATCGGCGGTTCCTATCTGGGCGCCCGCGCCGCCATCGAGGCCATCAAGGGCCAGATGTACAACTGCACCTGCAAAAACACCCCGCAGATCTTCTTCGCCGGCAATTCCATCTCGCCGGCCTACCTGAACGACATCCTGGCCTGCTGCGAGGGCAAGCGGGTGAGCGTGAACGTCATCTCCAAATCCGGCACCACCACCGAGCCCGCGCTGGCTTTCCGGGTCTTTAAGAAATATCTGGAAGACCGCTACGGCAAGGAGGAGGCCAAAAACCGCATCTACGCCACCACCGACAAGGCCCGCGGCACCCTGAAAAAGCAGGCCGGCGACGAGGGCTGGCCCACCTTTGTGGTGCCCGACGACGTGGGCGGCCGCTACTCGGTGCTCACCGCCGTGGGCCTGCTGCCCATCGCCTGCGCCGGGTGCGACATCGACAAGCTGATGCAGGGCGCCGCGGACGCCCGCGCCGCCTACTCAGTCTGCACGCCGGACAACGACTGCTACAAATACGCCGCCGCCCGCAACATCCTGTACCGCAAGGGCAAAAGCGTTGAATTGATGGCCGCCTACGAGCCCAACTTCACCATGATGAACGAGTGGTACAAGCAGCTCTACGGCGAGAGCGAAGGCAAGGACAACAAGGGCCTCTTGCCCGCCAGCGTCATCTTCTCCACCGACCTGCACAGCATGGGCCAGTTCGTCCAGGAGGGCGCGCGCGTCATGTTCGAGACGGTGGTGGACGTCGCCGCCCCCGCGGAGGATTTGTTCATCGAGGCGGATGCCGAGAATCTCGACGGCCTGAACTTCCTGGCGGGCCAGAACATGAGCGTGGTCAACCGCAAGGCGATGCAGGGCACCGTGCTGGCCCACACCGACGGCAATGTGCCCAACATCCTGCTGGAGGTGCCCAGCCTTTCCGAGTACGACCTGGGCTGGTTGATCTATTTCTTCGAGCGGGCCTGCGCCATCAGCGGCTACATGCTGGGGGTCAATCCCTTTGACCAGCCCGGTGTGGAGAGCTACAAGAAGAACATGTTCGCGCTGCTGGGCAAGCCCGGCTACGAGGACCGCAAGGCTGAGCTGGAAGCAAAGCTGCAATAATAAACACGAGCCGTATGGGCGCGGGCCCCGCCGTTTGCGCCCTCGAAAATAAAGGAGGTACCCTCTCTATGATTAAACTGATCGTTGGCACCAAAGGCACCGGCAAGACCAAAACGATGATCGATCACATCAACACTGTGACCAAGACCACCAGCGGCAATGTTGTGGTCCTTGAAAAGTCCATGCAGCTGACCTTCGACATCGACCATGCCGCCCGCCTGGTGGACCTTGACGGATACGGCATCTGCGGCTATGAAATGCTCTACGGCTTTGTGGCGGGCGTTCTGGCCGGCAACTACGACATCACCGAGCTGTTCATCGACGGCATCCTGAAGACCTGCAACCACGACCTGGCCGGCCTGGGCGCGTTTTTGGCCAAGGTGGAGGGCCTGGCCGCCACCGCCGGCACCAACGTGACTATCACCATCTCCGCGGCGGCCGCAGACCTGCCCGAAGACGTGAAGAAGTACCTGTAAGGCCTGCAAAAAGGCTTCGGGGGCGGGGGTCAAAAAAATGACCCCCGCTTTCAAATTATCTATTGACAAAGCAGGGCGCATTGGATATAATAATCAGGCGGCCTTTTTTGAGGTGAAGTATGCAATTTGACCTGAAACAGTTCCTGCGCACCGGGCGCGTGCCTTATGCGGCGGCGCTGGAATGCGACCTTTCCGGGTGGGACTGGCCGGGGTATGAGCCGGTCGGGCCGGTCAACGGCGAGTTTTCCGCCGCGCTGGGCGGGAACGGCAAAGCGCAGCTGCATCTTTCCCTCCACGCCGAGGTGACCGCACCCTGCGCGCGGTGCCTTGCACCCGCGTTCTGCTCGCAGAGCATCGAGCGGGACTGGTCCGTCGGGCCGGGCGACCTCGAAGGCGGCGAGCTGGAGCTTCCCATCAGCGAAAAAGGCATGCTGGACATCGACGAGCTGGCCTTTCAGGAGCTGGTGCTGGAACTTCCCACCGTGCTGCTGTGCAGCGCGGACTGTCAAGGGCTTTGCCCCGTTTGCGGACAACCCAAAGCGGCAGGCTGTTCCTGCTGTCCGGCAGGGCCTCAAGAGCCTGCCGCAAACCAAGGGCTTGCTATATTAAAAGAACTGCTAAGCGAAGATTCACATTAGAGGAGGTGCTTAAAATGGCAGTACCCAAGAGAAAGGTTTCCAAGGCACGGCGCGACAAGCGTCGCTCCTCTGTGTGGAAGCTGGAGGCCCCCGCTCTGGTCAAGTGCAGCCAGTGCGGCGAGTACAAGCTCCCCCATCAGGTATGCGGCAACTGCGGCTACTACAAGGGCAAGGAAATCGTCAAGAAGGAAGCGTGATCCGCTTCCCGCAGAAGTAAGGGGAGGGCAGCGCCTTCCCCTTTTTCTTTTGACAACCGGCAGAAAGGCGGCAAGAAAGAAATGGCGGTTCGCATCAAAAGCGTGAACAAGGGCTCGGCGGCGGAAAAGCTGGGCCTGCGTGCGGGCGACACCCTGCTCAGCGCCGACGGCAACGAGATCAACGACATGCTGGACTACCAGTTCTATACCTCCGGCCCTTCGCTGCATCTGGCGGTGCAGCGGGGCGGGAAGCTGGAGTACCTGCAGGCCCAAAAAGGGGAGTATGAACCCTTCGGCTGCGAGTTCGAGACCTACCTGATCGACAAAAAGCACTCCTGCGCCAACCACTGCATGTTCTGCTTCATCGACCAGATGCCCAAGGGCCTGCGCCAGACGCTCTATTTCAAGGACGACGACGAGCGGCTGTCGTTTCTGTTCGGCAACTATATCACCCTGACCAACCTCTCCGAGCGGGAGGCCGAGCGCATCGTCAAGATGCACATCTCGCCCATCAACATCTCGGTGCACACCACCGACCCGGACCTGCGGGTGCGGATGATGGCCAACAGGAACGCGGGCAAGGTGCTGGCCTATCTTGACCGCTTTGCCGAGGCGGGCATCCGAATGAATTTCCAGCTGGTGCTCTGCCGGGGCGTGAACGACGGCGCGGCGCTGGAAAAAACGCTGGAGGACCTGTGCGCCTTGTATCCGGCGGCGGCCAGCATCGCCGCCGTGCCCAGCGGGCTGACCCGCTACCGCAAGGGCCTCTATCCCTTGACGGCCTACGACGCGCAGGCCAGCCGCGAGGTGCTGGACATCCTGGAGCGCTGGGGCAACCGCTGCAAGCAGCAATACGGCTGCCGGCTGGTGTATCCCGGCGACGAGTGGTATCTGGCCGCCGGGCGGCCCATCCCGCCCCACGCCTTTTACGAAGACTATCCCCAGCTGGAAAACGGCGTGGGCATGTGGCGGCTGTTCCAGGAGGAATTCTTTGAGGAACTGCACGCCCACCGGCCCCGCTGGCCGGTGCCGCCCCGCAAAATGGACCTGGTCACCGGCACGCTGGCGGCGCCCCTCATCGGCCAGTCGGTCGAGGCGCTGAGCCGCCGCTACCCCCAGGTGCGGCTGGCGGTGCACCCTATCCGCAACGACTTCTTCGGCGGCAACGTGAGCGTGACCGGCCTTGTCACCGCCGCCGACATCGTGGCCCAGTGCAAGGGCAAACTGAAAAGCCGCCATCTGGGCGTCCCCGAAGTGATGCTGCGGGACGAAAAGGACCGCTTTCTGGACGACTGGACCATCCCCCGGCTGGAAAAAGCCCTGGGGGTCAAGGTGCACCTGCTGCCCTGCGGCGGCGGGGCGCTGGTCCGCGCGCTGCTGGGCTTCCGTCTGCCCTGACGCGCCCCACCCCCAACCGACGAACGGAGGCGAACAAACATGGGAAAACCCATCGTGGCAGTGGTCGGCCGGCCCAATGTGGGCAAATCGACCCTGTTCAATAAACTGATCGGCCAGCGCCTGGCCATCGTGGAGGACACCCCCGGCGTCACCCGGGACCGCATCTTCGGCGAGTGCGAGTGGCAGAACCGCGAGTTCCTTCTGGTGGACACCGGCGGCATCGACCCCAACGAGGCCGACGGCATCCTGGCCCACATCCGCCAGCAGGCCCAGGTGGCCATCGACGCGGCGGACTGCATCATCATGGTCACCGACATCAACGCCGGCGTCACCGCCCAGGACCGGGACGTGGCCGCGATGCTCATGCGCAGCGGCAAGCCGGTGGTGCTGGCGGTGAACAAGTGCGACAAGGTGGGCGAGCCGCCCATGGAGCTTTATGACTTCTACAGCCTGGGCCTGGGCGAGGTGTTCCCGGTGTCCAGCGTGCACGGCCACGGAACCGGCGATCTGCTGGACGCAGTGTGCGCCCACCTGCCCGAGGGAAGCGAGGGCGGCGAGGAGGACGAGCGCATCACCGTGGCGGTGATCGGCCGGCCCAACGTGGGCAAATCCAGCCTGGTGAACTTCATTCTGGGCGAAGAGCGGATGATCGTGGCCAACGAGGCGGGCACCACCCGCGACGCCATCGACAGCCATGTGGACAACCAGTACGGCAGCTTTGTTTTCACCGACACCGCCGGCCTGCGCAAACGGGGCAAGGTGGAGGCGGGCGTGGAGCGCTACAGCGTGCTGCGCAGCCTGGCGGCGGTGGAGCGCAGCCGGGTGTGCGTCATCATGATCGACGCCACCGAGGGCTTCACCGAGCAGGACAGCAAGGTGGCCGGCTACGCCCACGAGCAGGGCAAGGCCTGCATCATCGCGGTGAACAAGTGGGACGCGGTGGAAAAGGACGACAAGACCATGGACGCCATGCGCAAAAAGCTGATGAACGACTTCAGCTTTATGAGCTATGCGCCCATCATCTTCATCAGCGCCAAGACCGGCCAGCGGGTGGACCGTCTGTTCCAGCTCATCAAGTATGTGGACGAGCAGAACGCCCTGCGGGTGACCACCGGCATGCTCAACGAGCTGCTGGCCCGGGCCACCGCCCGCGTGCAGCCTCCCAGCGACAAGGGCCGCCGGCTGAAGATCTACTACATGACCCAGATCTCCACCCGCCCGCCCATGTTCGTCTGCTTTGTGAACCGCAAGGACCTGTTCCACTTCTCCTACCAGCGCTACATCGAGAACCAGATCCGGGAGACCTTCGGGCTGGAAGGCACCCCCGTGCGGCTGATCGTCCGCGAGCGGGGCGACGGAAACACCAAGTGATCGTCGGGCATCGACGCAAAGGAGGCTAAACGCCATGACCTGGACTCAAATCATCCTCATCCTCGGCGCCATCCCGCTGCTGGTGGGCTATCTCTTCGGCAGCGTCAACTTCGGCGTGGTGGTGAGCCGCCTGCTCTACCACGAGGACATCCGCACCAAGGGCAGCGGCAACGCCGGCACCACCAACATCCTGCGCACCTACGGCAAAAAGGCCGCGGCCCTCACCCTGGCGGGCGATATGCTCAAAGGCGTGGCGGCGGTGGCGCTCTGCCGCTGGGCCGGGGCTCTGTTCACCGGCGGCGTGGAGGTCAACGGCGTTTACGCCGGGTATCTGGCGGCCATCGGCGCGGTGTGCGGCCACCTTTGGCCGGTGTGGTTCGGCTTCAAAGGCGGCAAGGGCGTGGCCGTGGCCGCCGGGGCCATCCTGGCCAGCGAGCCGGTGGTGCTTCTGGCTCTGGCAGTGGTGTTCTTCTCCATCGCCTTTGCCAGCCGCATCGTCAGCCTTGCCTCGGTCACGGTGGCGGTGCTCTATCCCGTCTTTACCGGGCTTTACAGCTGGCACACCGGGCGCAACATCCTGTTCACCACCCTCTGCGCCCTGGTCATGGGCGTGCTGGTGATCTGGATGCACCGGTCCAACATCCAGCGCCTTGCCAACGGCACCGAATACCGCTTCGGCGAGAAAAAGAAATGAGAAAAGCCCGGCGCATGCCGGGCTTTTCTGCAAAGGGGAGAAAACCATGGAACTACTGGTCACCCTGCCGCTGGACGAGGAGGGCAAAGCGCGTTTTGCCGCCGCCGCGCCGGGGCATCAGCTGCACTTTGTGGAAAAGGATGCCGTGACGCCCGGCCTGCTGGAGAACGCGCAGGCCATTCTGGGCGATCTGGCCGACCCCGGGCAGCTGCGCCATTGCAAAGAACTGCGCTGGCTCCAGCTGGACAGCGCCGGCACCGACGGCTACTGCGCGCCGGGCCTTCTGCCCGAGGGCGCGGTGCTCACCAACGCCACCGGGGCCTTCGGCGCCTGCATCGCCGAGTGGCTGCTGGCCGCGCTGCTGGCGCTGTGGCGGCGGCTGCCGGAATACGCCGAGAATCAGAAAAACTGCCGCTGGCAGCGGCTGGGCCCGGTGCGCACCCTGGCGGGCAGCACCGTTCTGGTGCTGGGCTTTGGGGACTTGGGCCGCAACTTTGCCCGGCGGGCCCATCTGCTGGGGGCCCGGGTGCTGGCGGTGCGCCGCCGCCCGGGGGAAAAGCCCGATTGGCTGGAGGCCCTGGGCGGGCCGGAAAAGCTGGAGGGGTGGCTTCCGCTGGCGGATGCGGTGGTCCTGTGCCTGCCGGCCAACGCCTCCACCCGCCACATGCTGAGCGCCCGTCGCATCGCCCTGCTCAAAAAGGGCGCGGTGGTGCTGAACGCCGGCCGGGGCAGCGCGGTGGATACCGACGCCCTCTGCCGCGCCTTGTACAGCGGGCGCATCGGCGGCGCGGCGCTGGACGTCACCGACCCGGAGCCCCTGCCTCCGGAGCACCCCCTTTGGCACGCGCCGAACACCATCCTCACGCCCCATGTTTCCGGCCTGCTGAGCCAGCCGGAAAACTTTGAAAAGGTGGTGGGCATCTGCTCTGAAAACCTGCGCCGCTTCCTCGCGGGGAAGCCGCTGCTGAATCAGGTGGACAGGTCCACCGGCTATGCTGACTGAAAAGAAAACGCCGGGGCTGCTTCCCAAAAAAGGAAGCAGCCCCGGCGCCTTTTGCTTTTCAGGCGGTCTGCTGCTGGCACAGCATCCGCCGCCAGTTGCGGAATCCGTAAAGGTCGTTGGCAAAAAAGGCCACGAAACACATCAGCACCGAAACCGCGCCGGGGTCCTGAACGGTGGCCAGCGACCACAGCACGATGAGCACCAGGTCGTTTGCGGCGTAGCCCGCGGCAAACCAGGGGCTGCGCCGCCAGGAAAGATACACGGCGATGGTGCTGGTGGAAATGGAGACGATGCTGGGCACCAGGTTGGCGGTGTGCAGCACCGCCAGCACATAGCCGAACACGGCGGTGATGACGATGGTCAGAAACACCAGCCAGAACAGGTCGCTCCGCCGCAGGCGGCCCACCTGCACGCACAGCCGGTTGCCCTTGAAGGGGTTGCGCAGCCAGATGACCAGCGTCACCACCGACATGGGCAGCGTCATGCCCAGATAGGTGATCATCTCGCCGTAATAGGCGTACTGCCAGGAAATGTAGCCGTAGATGAGGCAGAAAACGATGCCGACGACCTGCCCCACCGGGTTCCCCTTGGCGTTGAACAAGAGGGAAGTCACACCGATGAGCGAGGCGGTCAGCGCCAGCCAGTTTTCCCCGTCAAAGAGAAGGAAAGACGCGAGGATGAGCGCCGCGGAACAGCTCCAAAGCAGCTTTTCGGCGGCGGAGAAATAGTTGAACAAGGCGGATGCTTTCAAATTGTTCCCTCCAAAAAACGGCATCCGCCTGCGCATCTGCAAAGACCTATCGATGCGCAAACGAATGCCGCAGCATTCTCTACCCGGTGGCAGAACAGATCATTCAAACTGCTGTTGATGATAGCATATCCCGCAAAGGAATGCAAGAGCTGTTTATTTGTCGTACCAGTATTTGCGGTCCAGGCTGCGGTACTGCAGCGCCTCGGCCAGATGGGCCGCGCCGATCTGCTCACAGCCTGCCAGGTCCGCGATGGTGCGGCTCACTTTCAGGATGCGGTCATAGGCCCGGGCGGAGAGCCCCAGCTTGTCGAAGGCTGCTTGCAGCAGCGCCGCCGCCGCGGCGTCCGGCTGGCAGTATTTTCGCAGCAGCTGCCCCGAGAGTTCTCCGTTGCAGCGGATGCCGTCGCAGGCATAACGGGCAGTCTGCACGGCCCGGGCGGCGACGACGCGCTTTCGGATGTCGGCGCTGCATTCGCCCTTTTCGCTGCCCGCCAGCTCGCTGTACTGCACCGGCCCCACCTCCACGTGCAGGTCGATGCGGTCCAGAAGAGGCCCGCTCACCCGGCGGCGGTAGGCCTCGATGGCGCTGGGGGTGCAGGTGCAGGCCCGGGTGGGATGCCCGAAATAGCCGCACCGGCAGGGGTTCATGGCCGCCAGCAGGATGAAGCGGCTGGGGTAGGTGACGGTGGCCGCGGCGCGGCTCACCGTCACTTTGCCGTCCTCCACCGGCTGGCGCAGCACTTCCAGCGCGTCCCGGTGGAACTCCGGCAGCTCATCCAGAAACAGAACGCCGTTGTGGGCAAGGCTCACCTCGCCCGGCCTTGCATTGGCCCCGCCGCCTGCCAGCGCCGCGGCGCTGACGCTGTGGTGGGGGCTGCGGAAGGGCCGCTGGCCCACAAGGCCGCTGCCTGCGGGCAGAAGGCCCGCCACCGAGCAGATGCTGGTGCACTCCACCGCCTCCTCCTGGGTCAGCGGCGGCAGGATGCCGGGCATGCGCTTTGCCAGCATGCTCTTGCCGGTGCCCGGCGGGCCGATCATCAGAAGATTGTGGCCGCCCGCGGCGGCGATCTCCAGCCCACGGCGTGCCGCGAGCTGGCCCCGCACGTCCGCGAAGTCCGGCACGTCGGGCCCGCCGGCGGGGACAAAGGGCCGCCGGGGCGCGGGGGCCAGCTGCGCTTCGCCCCGCAGGTGCGCCGCCACCTGGGCGGCGTCCGCCGCACCCAGCACGGTGAGGCCCTCCACCGCTGCCGCTTCGGCGGCGTTTTCGGCAGGCACGAACAGATGGGTCACGCCGGCCTTTGCGGCGGCCAAAGCCATGGGCAGCATGCCGGTCACCGGGCGCAGCGCCCCGTTCAGCGAGAGCTCGCCCACAAAGGCGAACCGCTCGTCCAGGCTGGGCAGCTGGCCGCTGGCGCACAAAAGAGCCAGCAGCACCGGCAGGTCATACACCGGCCCCGTTTTGCGCAGCCGGGCCGGGGCCAGGTTCACGGTGATGCGGCTGGCGGGCCAGGCAAAGCCCAGGTTTTTCGCCGCGCTGCGCACCCGGTCGGCGGCTTCCTTCACCGCGCTGTCCGGCAGGCCCACGATGCTGAACTGGGGCAGCCCGCCGCTGATGTCCGCCTCGGCGGTCACCGCAAAGCCCGAAAGGCCCTGCACCCCGAAGCTGTTCACCCGTGCAAACATCCTGCCGCCTCCTTAATGGTTTTTGAAACGCTCAGGCGGGGAAGCGGAACACGGCTCCCACCACGCCTGCGAACACGATAAACGCCACCGGATGGATCTTGGGGAATTTGCGCTGAGCGGCGAAGATGACCACGCCCAGGGCCACCGCCGGCCAGATGACGGCGCTGCTCCATGCGCCCGCCTCGATGGAGGGCAGGCTCACCAGCGTCACCTCGGCCACGCTCACGCCCGCGGCGGCCACCAGCGCAACCGAAGCGGGGCGCAGGCCGTAAAGCCCCTTCTGCACCAGGGGGCTGTCCTTGAACTTGCCCAGCATGCGGGCGATGATGAGGATGACGAGGATGGAGGGGCTGATGAGGCCAAGCGTGGCCACGATGCCGCCGGGCACCCCGGCGGTGATGTAGCCGGCGTAGGTGGCCATGTTGATGCCCAGGGCGCCGGGGGTGCTCTCGCTCACGGCGATCATGTTGGCAACATCGGCGGCGGTGAACCAGCCGATGGTGTCGGCCATGTCATAGAGAAAGGGCAGGGTGGCGAGGCCGCCGCCGATGGCAAACAGGCCCACCTTGGCAAATTCGTAAAAAAGGCGCAGCAGCGTCAGGAAATAGGCAGTCATCGTTTATCCTCCTTTTTCGCGCCCGGGGCCAGCGCCAGACCGGCCAGCGCCGCCGCCACAACGTAAACGGCGGGGGAGATGCTCACCGGCAAAAGGCCGCCGAACACCGAAAGCAGGAAGATGGCCAGGAAAATGGCCAGGGTGCGCTTATCCAGCACCGACTTTTTCCAAAGCCGCAACACCGCGTTCAAGATCAGCACACACACGCACACCCGCACGCCGCCGAAGGCGCTCTGCACGATGGGGTAGGTGAGCAGATAGCCCAGACCCGCCGCCACCAGCGAAAGCAGGACGATGGGGAAGAAGGTGAAGCCCACGGTGGCGATGATGCCGCCCAGGATGCCCTTGCGCTTGTTGCCGATGAAGGTGGAGACGTTCACCGCGATGATCCCCGGGGTGCACTGGCCGATGGCAAAATAGTCGGTCAGTTCCTCCTCAGTGGCCCAGCCGCGCTTGTCAACACATTCCCGTTGCAGGATGGGCAGCATCGCATAGCCGCCCCCAAAGGTGACCCCGCCGATCTTGGCGAAGGTCCAGAAAAGCTCGAAATATTCCCTCAAGAGAGAAATGCCTCCTCTACAATAAAAATTCCCGTATCAGTATAGCACACCGCCCTGTAAAATGCCAATGCGCCCGCCCGGCGGGATGCGCCTGTTTTTTATTGACAATCCCGCATGCCGCCGCTACAATAAATACAACTGGATACTTTCCACAAAAAGTGTCGATACCATGAAAAAGCAGGTGGAAATTATGTATAAAGATGAATTTGAGCGCTGGCTCGCCTACCCGCTGGACGACCCCGACCTCAAGCCGGAGCTGGAGAGCGTCGCCGGCGACGACGAGGCCGTCCAGGACCGGTTCGCCGTGGCATTGAAATTTGGCACCGCCGGCCTGCGGGGCGTCATCGGCGCGGGCACCAACCGCATGAACGTGTATGTGGTGCGGCAGGCTACCCAGGGCCTGGCCAACTGGGTCAAGACCCAGGGCGGCGCCCAGACGGTGGCCATCAGCTACGACAGCCGCATCAAGAGCGACGCGTTTGCCAAAGCCGCCGCCGAGGTGCTGGCGGCCAACGGCGTGAAGGTGCGCATCTACAGGGCGTTGATGCCTGTGCCCGCGCTGAGTTTTGCCACCCGCTATTATAACTGCAACGCCGGCATCATGGTCACCGCCAGCCACAACCCTGCCAAGTACAACGGCTATAAGGCGTACGGGCCGGACGGCTGCCAGATGACCGACGAGGCCGCCGACATCGTCTACGCTGAAATTCAGAAGACCGACGTGCTCAGCGGCGCCAGGACCATGCCCTTTGACGAGGCGATGGCTGCCGGGCTCATCGAGTATGTGGGCGAGGACTGCTATGAGGCGCTGTATGCCGCCATCGAGAGCCGTCAGGTGCGGCCGGGCCTGTGTGCCGGGGCGGGCCTCAAACTGGTCTACAGCCCGCTGAACGGCAGCGGCCTTGTGCCGGTCACTCGGGTGCTGGGCGATATCGGCATCACCGACATCACCATCGTGCCCGAGCAGAAGGACCCGGACGGCAACTTCCCCACCTGCCCCTATCCCAACCCCGAGATCTTCGAGGCGCTGCGCCTGGGCCTGGAGCTGGCGGAAAGGTCCGGCGCGGACCTGATGCTGGCCACCGACCCCGACGCAGACCGCGTGGGCATCGCCGTGCGCTGCAAGGACGGCAGCTACCAGCTGCTCACCGGCAACGAGGTGGGCGTGCTGCTGCTGGATTACATCTGCGCGGGCCGCATCGAGAAGGGCACCATGCCCGAAAAGCCCGTCATGGTCAAGAGCATCGTGTCCACCCCGCTGGCGGACGTGGTGGCCGCCCACTACGGCGTGGAGTGCCGCAACGTGCTCACCGGCTTCAAATGGATCGGCGACCAGATCGCCCGGCTGGAGGCCGCTGGCGAAGTGGAGCGGTTCATCTTCGGCTTTGAAGAGAGCTACGGCTACCTTGCCGGCAGCTATGTGCGGGACAAGGACGCCGTTATCGGCAGCATGCTCATCTGCGAGATGGCCGCCTACTACCGCAGCATCGGTTCTTCCATCAAGGAGGAACTGGAGCGCATCTACGCCCAGTACGGCCGCTACCTGAACAAGGTGGACTCCTTCGAGTTCCCGGGCCTGTCCGGCATGGACAAGATGGCCGGCATCATGCAGAAGCTGCGGGATGAGCCCCCGGCGGAGTTTGCCGGCCACAAGGTGGTCACCGTGGCGGACTACAAGGCCCGCACCCTCACCGAACCGGCCACCGGCAAGGCCACCCCCATCGACCTGCCCGCCGCCAACGTGCTGATCTACGCCCTGGAGGGCGGCGCCACCGTGGTGGTGCGCCCCAGCGGCACCGAGCCCAAGATCAAGACCTACTTCACCACCCTGGGCAAAGACCTGGCCGAAGCCGAGGCCCAGAAGGAAGCCCTGGCCGCCGCCCTCAAGCCCCTGCTGGCCTGAGAGCGCAAACCAAAAACGAACCGCCCCGAAGCCGGGGCGGTTTTTCTGTTTGATGCAATAACGGGCGGGGCCAAAGCGTTTTCCTTATAGAAAACAGAAAAAGGAGGCCCTGCCCATGAAACGTCTGATCGCCGCGCTGCTTGCCCTGTGCCTGACGGGCTGTTCCGTGCCCGCATCTGTCTTTGGCCCGGCGGCCTCGGCCGGCGAATCGGCGGAGGAGGCGATGGCCTGCCGCATCGCTGACGGGGCGGAGGACGGCAGCCTGCTGCTGGCCGAACAGCGGGAGCGGGGAAGCCTTTACCGCATGAGCGTTACAGATGTGCCCGTCACGCTGGACGGCAAAGAGGCGAGCGCCGCTGACCTTCGGGACGGCATGCTGGTCACCGTATACTCTGTCGGCGGGATACAGGAGAGCTACCCCGGCGGCTTTTATCAGGTCACCCGTCTGGAGGCGGTGAACGAAGGGGCCGACGACCGGGTTGGCCTTGCCCTCCAGGCGCTGGAGGATTTGTGGAGCGAGGACACGGCCCTCAACGAAAACATCGAGCAGCTGTCGGTGTACATCGACGAGGCGCTGGTGCCGAACGCCGCCGAGCGGGCCGCAGTGGTCTGGCGCTTTGCCGAATTGCACCGGATCATGAATCCACTGACCTACACCTGGGAAGAACTGTGCGACGGGGGCTATGTGAACGAGGAAGAACTTTCCTGGGAAAAGGGTTGCTATTTCGAGCTGAAGGCCGCGGAGGACGCAGGAACGGGCAAGACCCTGCGCTTCAACGCGCAGAAATGGCGGGGCGGCCTTGCGGCTGCTTTTTACGAAGGCTGCACCGCAAAGCGGGATAAAAGCGGCGGCTGGGCCTATGAGCGGGGCACCTTCGCCATCGCCTGACATGCAGATAAAACCGCTTGACACGCCCGCCGCCGTGTGATATAATTCTTTGGCAATCGTTCCGATGGCTGCTCCATACGCACAGGATGGCGTATGCTGGTGGCCTCCCATTGAAGGTTGTGATGGGCGCATGTAAAGAGCATGGCCCCTTGAGTCATGAACCAGAAAGAGGTGAACCGTAATGAAACAGGGCATCCATCCCAAGTACATGGACTGCACCATCACCTGCGCCTGCGGTGAGGTCATCCATACCCGCTCCACCAAGCCGGAGATCCACGTGGAAGTCTGCTCCAAGTGCCATCCCTTCTACACCGGCAAGCAGAAGCTGGTGGACACCGGCGGCCGTGTGGACCGCTTCAACAAGCGTTTCGGCCTGAAGAAGTAATCGATCCATCGAAAAGGCGGTTTGGTCACAAACCGCCTTTTTTGTCGTATTCTCACGGAGGAACAAGGCCTATGGAGGACTACCGCACCATCGCCGGGCGCTCCACCGCCGAGGTGGAGGAAAAGCACAGCCGCTTCATCGCCCTGGCCGCCTTTGCCGACAGCGAGGAAAAGGCGCTGGCCGTGCTGGATGAGGTGCGCGCCGCCCACCGCACCGCCCGCCACAACGTCTATGCCTACGTGCTGCGCCAGGGCTTGCGCACCCGCTATTCCGACGACGGCGAGCCCGCCAAGACCGCCGGCCTGCCTGTGCTGGACGCCATCCGCCACGCAGGGCTCACCGACTGCATCGTGGTGGTCACCCGCTACTTCGGGGGCATCCTGCTGGGCACCGGCGGCCTGGTGCGCGCCTACACCGAGAGCGCCTCGGCCGCTCTGGCCGCCGCGAAGGTGGTCACCGTGCGGGCCTGCGTGCGCCTTTCGGTCGAGGTGGACTATGCCCTCTACGAGCGGGCGGCGCAGCTTTTGCAAGGCGCGGGCGCAAAGCTGGACGAACCGGCCTTTACCGACCGGGTGGCCCTCTCGGCGCTGCTGCCCGCAGGGGCGGAACTGCCGTTGCTGCCCGCCTTTGCCGAACTCAGCCGGGGGGCGGCGGTCCCGCAGGTCTCAGCGCCTTTTTACGCCCCGCTGTGACACAAAGCGCCCCTCCTGAAAAAATTTTTGATTTTTTTAGAGGGTTTTGCTCCATTCCATCGTATATTAAATATACCATGAGTTTTGCCGCGGGAAGAAAGGAGGGCTCGCCCATGCCCAGCACTGCCCGGGAATACACCGAACAGGTGGAGGACCAGGTCCTTGCGCCCTGGGCGGCCAAAAGCCGCCAGAGCCGGGGCCGCCTTGTGCCGGAAGAGGAGTGCCCCCTGCGCGCCTGCTACCAGCGGGACCGGGACCGCATCATCCACTGCAAATCCTTCCGGCGCCTCAAACAAAAGACCCAGGTGTTCCTGTCGCCCGAAGGCGACCACTACCGCACCCGCCTGACCCACACGCTGGAGGTCAACCAGATCGCCCGCACCATCGCCCGGGCCCTGCGCCTCAACGAGGACCTCACCGAGGCCATCGCCCTGGGGCACGACCTGGGCCATACCCCCTTCGGCCATGCGGGCGAACGGGCGCTCGACAAGCTGTGCCCGGGGGGCTTCAAGCACTACCAGCAGAGCGTGCGGGTGGTGGACAAGCTGGAAAAGAACTTCCAGGGCCTCAACCTCACCTGGGAGGTGCGCAACGGCATCATCTGCCACACCAGGGGCAAGTGGGCCGCCACGCTGGAGGGCCAGGCGGTGCGCTATGCCGACCGCATCGCCTACATGAACCACGACATCGAGGACGCCATCACCGCCGGGGTGCTCTCGCCCCAGGCGCTGCCCGCCGAGATCGTGCAGGTGCTGGGAAACACCAAGAGCCGCCGCATCTCCACCCTCATCCAGGACCTGGTGGCCAACAGCGGGGCCAGGGGCCTTTCCTTCAGCCCGCTGGTGGGGGAGGCCTACGAAGCGCTCCACGACTTCATGTATTCCACCGTCTATGTGGACAAGGAAGCCAAGCGGGAGGAACAGAAGGTGGAAAAGGTCATCGCCGAGCTCTACGAGCGCATGCTGGAGGACCCGGGCCTTCTTCCCGACGGCTTTTTGCAGATCGCCTATCAGGAGGGCGCAGACCGGGCGGTCACCGATTATATCAGCGGCATGAGCGACGAGTTCGCCATCCGCATGTTTGAGGACCTGTTTGTGCCCAAAAAGTGGCACGTTCTTTGACCAAAGCGCCGCGCAAAGGGGGTGAGGGGACATGATCCCGCGGGAATACATCGACGAGGTGGTGCGCCGCAGTGACATCACCGAGGTGGTGAGCAGCTATGTGCAGCTGCGTCACCGGGGCCGCACCCACACCGGCCTGTGCCCTTTCCACAGCGAAAAGACCCCCTCCTTCGTGGTCTATCCCGAGACCCAGAGCTTTTACTGCTTCGGCTGCGGGGCCGGGGGCGACGTGATCACCTTCGTGCGCAAGATCAACAATCTTGACTATGTGGAAGCGGTGAAGATGCTGGCGGGCCGGGCGGGCATGCCCATGCCCGAGGAGGACGACAAGGCGGGCCGGCTGCGCAGCCGGGTGCTGGCCGTCAACAAAGAGGCCGCCCGCTTCTTCTACGAGCAGCTGAACGCCGAAAACGACGACGCGCGCACCGCCCGGGCCTATTGGCGGGGGCGGGGCCTGTCCGACTCCACCATCCGCCGCTTCGGCCTGGGATATTCTCCCAACGACTTCGGCGCATTGCGCCGCCATCTGCGTGCCCGGGGCTACACCGAGGAGGAGATGCTGGCCTCCGGCCTTCAAAAGCGCAGTGAGAAGGGCAACGTTTACGACGTGTTCCGGGGCCGGGTGATGACCCCCATCTTCGACTTGCGGGGCAACGTCATCGCTTTCGGCGGGCGTGTGCTGGGGGATGAAAAGCCCAAGTACATCAACAGCCCCGAGACGCTGGTCTATAAAAAGAGCAAGGCGATGTTCGCTTTGAACATCGCAAAGAAAAGCGCCTCCCGGCGGTATATCCTGTGCGAAGGCTACATGGACGTCATCAGCCTGCACCAGGCGGGCTTCGACACCGCCGTGGCCGCCTGCGGCACCGCCCTCACCCAGGACCAGGTGCGGCTGCTGGGGGAGTATGCCGACGAGGTGGTGCTCTGCTACGACTCCGACGAGGCGGGCCAGAAGGCCACCGCCCGCAGCCTGGGCCTTTTTGCCGAGAGCCCGGTGAAGGTGTCGGTGCTGAACATCCCCGGCGCGAAGGACCCGGACGAGTTCATCAAAAAGTACGGCCGGGAGCGGTTTGAAGCGCTGCTCAACGGCACCTCCAACGCCATTGAGTACCGCCTTGCCAGGGTGCGGGAAAAGTACGACCTGGCCCGCCCGGCGGACCGGGTGGAGTACATCAAGGACGCCATCCGCCTGCTGGCCGGGCGGCTGACCCCCACCGAGCGGGAGGTCTACGCCGGGCGGCTGGCGGAGGAGACCGACGTGGCCAAGGCCAATGTGATGGCCCAGCTGGAGGCGGCGGTGCGTGCAAACCGCCGCCGCGCCCAGCGCCAGCGGGAGAAAGAGCTTTTGAGCACCGGCGCCGGGGCGGACATCAAGCTGCCCTACAATGCGCCGGGGGGCGAAAAGGCCCTGGGCGTGGCCTGCGCCGAACAGCAGCTGGTGGCCGCCCTCATCCGCGACCCCTCCCTCATCCCCCTGGCCGAGAGCCGGGTAAAGCCGGAGCAGTTCTTGATGGAGGACATGGCCGCCGCCTATGCCGCCGTGCTGGAGGCGAAACGCCAGGGACGCCTGCCCGACCTTGCCGCCCTTGCCGGCGCGCTGCCCGAAGAGACGGTGAGCCGCCTGTCGCTGCTTTTGGCCCGCAACTACGACGTGGGCCTGGGCCGGCGGGACGTGGAGATGTATCTGGACCGGCTGGAGCAAAGCGTGCCCCAGAGTGCCAGGGCGGGCGAGATGACCGGCGAAGAGCTGGAAGAATATATGGCGCGGCTGCGCCAGAAAAAGAGCTGAGCCGCGCAAAAACGATCCCACGGGCTGCCACGGCCCTTGCGATACCACGTGAAAAAGGACCCAAAAACCAGGAGGACGTTCCATTATGGCAGAAAAGAAAAACCTGATCCGCGAGCTGATCGAGACCGGCAAGCGCAACGGAAAGCTGACCACCAAGGAGATCAACGACGCCATCGAGGAAAGCGGCTTCGACATGGAGCAGATCGACAAGCTCTATGAGACCATGGAGAGCCACGGCGTTGAGATCGTGGACGAGCCGGACGGCGAGGCCTTCACCCTCACAGAGGAGAGCGTGGACGAGTTCGAAAGTTCCCTCTCCGCCGAGGGCGTCGCCATTGACGACCCCGTGAAGGTGTACTTAAAGGAGATCGGCCGTGTGCCGCTTTTGAGCAGCGACGAAGAGATCCAGCTGGCGCTGGACATCCTGGCCGGTTCCCAGGCGGAAGAACAAAAGAAAGACGCCTTCCCCGACATCTGGAAGATCGAGAAAAACATCCGCCTCACCGAGCCCCAGCGCAAGGCCCAGCTGGAGGAGGCCCGCAAGGGCCTTGCCCCGGAGCAGACCGAGCAGCTGGAGGCACTGGACGCGGTGCTGCGCAAGGGCGAAAAGGCCAAACAGCGCCTGTCCGAGGCGAACCTGCGTCTGGTGGTGTCCATCGCCAAGCGGTACGTGGGCCGCGGCATGCAGTTTTTGGACCTCATCCAGGAGGGCAACTTAGGGCTTATCAAGGCGGTGGAGAAGTTCGACCACACCAAGGGCTTCAAGTTCTCCACCTACGCCACCTGGTGGATCCGGCAGGCCATCACCCGCGCCATTGCCGACCAGGCCCGCACCATCCGCATCCCGGTGCACATGGTGGAGACCATCAACAAGGTCAAGAAGGTGTCCAGCCAGCTGCTGCACCAGAACGGCCATGACCCCACGGCGGACGAGATCAGCCAGGCGCTGGACATGCCGGTGGAGAAGGTGCGCGAGATCATGCGCGTCGCCCAGGAGCCGGTGAGCCTGGAGACCCCCATCGGCGAGGAGGAAGACAGCCATCTCGGTGATTTCATCCCCGACGAGGACGCCCCCGTCCCCGCCGAGGCCGCCAGCCACACCCTGCTGAAGGAGCAGCTGTCCAGCGTGCTGTCCACCCTGACCCCCCGTGAGGAGAAGGTGCTGCGCCTGCGCTTCGGCCTGGAGGACGGCCGCCCCCGCACACTGGAAGAGGTGGGCCACGAGTTTGAGGTCACCCGCGAGCGCATCCGCCAGATCGAGGCCAAGGCCCTGCGCAAGCTGCGCCACCCCAGCCGCTCCAAAAAACTCAAGGATTTTCTGGACTGAGAATCAATCAATTGGGCCGCGGGCAGTTTCCTGCCCGCGGCTTTTTTCTGCTCGCTTGTAAGAAACAGCCTCTCCCATCCGTAGTAAGGGGCGAAAGCGCTTTCGAAAACAGAGAGGAGGCGGCCGAAACGGACTGCATGAACGAACGGGAGCTGGTGGAGGGCATCGCCCGCAAAGACGAGGAGGCGGCCCGCGCGCTGGTGGAACGATATGGCGGGCTGCTGCGGGCGGTCATCCGCCGCCACGCGCCCGGCCTGGACGAAGAGGACCTGCTGGCGGACGCGCTGCTGGCCATCTGGCAGAACATCCACCGCTTTGATAAGCGGGGCAGCTTCAAAAACTGGGCCGCGGCGGTGGCCCGCTACCGGGCCATCGACGCGGTGCGCAAAGCGGCCCGCAGCATGCCCGCCGGCGGCGGAGCCCAGCTGGAAGCGCTGGGCGGCGCCACCCTGGACGAATACCTCACGCTGGAACTGGAGGATATGTTCCGTGGCCTCAGCTCCGCCGACCGGGACCTGCTTCTGGCCCGCTACTACTACGGAGAGACCGCCGACGCCCTGGCCGCCCGCCACAACATCACGGTGGGCGCACTGAACACCCGCCTTACCCGGGCACGACAGCGGCTGGCGCGGCAACTGCAAGAGAGGAGAGAAACCCCATGAAGGATATTTATGAAGCGCTGAACCACGTTTCCATGGATCTGGATGCCTACGCCCCCGTGCCGCTGGAAGCAGGGGAGGCCGAACGGCAGGTGAACCGCCTGCTGGCCGCGAAAAAGACGGAGCGCCCCGCCCTGCGCGTCCACCGCCGGCGCTGGGCCGTGCTGGCCGCGGCGGCAGCCCTGACCGCCTGCCTGGCGGTGGGCGTGGGCGCGGCCCATTCCTGGAGCGGTGATTTTGCCGCTTTCCTGGGGCTGGGAGAGGAGAACAGCCTGGGCGACATGAGTCTGGGCCTGGCCTTGAGTCAGACCCTGCCGGGAGGCACCGTCACCCTGGAGGGCGTTCTGGGCGACGACTACTGCATCTATGTGCCCTTCACGGTGGAAGCCCCCGAGGGCCAGGTGCTGGACGGCACGCTGGACTACGGCTTTGACAACTGCACCCTGTATTCCGACGCCTCCGACGGCATGGTGCAGCACATGGAGATGCTGCCGGACGACGATCCCACCGACAACAAGCTCCGCTTTGTGATGATGGCTTCCAGCTCCAAGCCTCTGCGGGGCAAAATGGCGGAAGCGACTGTGTGGAACCTGTTCAGCTACCCCACCGACACCAGCCGCCTCCACGACGAGGACGCGGTGGTGCCCGGCCGGTTCGAGTTCTCCTTCCGCCTGGACTACGAGGACCGCTCCGTCGTCGTTTGCGACCAGAACACCGATGTGGGCCTGGGCTGGCCCCTGGCCCGGCTGGAGCTCTCGCCGGTGTCGGTCTATCTGGAACTGGACGGCCTGCCGGAGAACGAGATGAACCCTGCCTTTGATACTTCCATCGTCCTCATCGGCCTCGATGGCAGCCGCCAGGAACTGGTGAGCGACTGGGATCATGAGCAGACGGGAGAAGGCATCCCCGGCCTGAGCTTTTCCCAGGATGAAAAGGCCGTGCGCATGCTCCTCCAGGCCATCGACCCGGCGCAGTACGCCGCAGTGGAGGTGAACGGCGTCGCTTTCCCGCTGAACGAAGCCGTCGGCTGACCCTGCATGAACGCCCTAACGGGTAAAATAAAAACACACTGCCCCGGGCGTTCACTGCCCGGGGCCTTTTTTTGTGAAATTGGCGAAAATGGCTTGACAGCGCGGTTTTCGGCGGATATACTGTTATAGTATAGCATAATGGATTAGAACGCCCTTAAACTGCTTTTCTTCACAAAATATTTTTGAAAGTTTGTGAAAACTGCACAAAATACTTTGTCTCAAAAAGCGGGGCGGGGGCGTCATCGGTCCATAAGTATAAGATACAGGATAGGAGTGGACGCTTTTTATGATGAAGGTCAAGCCCGTAACCCTCGGCAAGACCCAGCGTATGAGCTTTTCCCGCATCGATGAGGTCATCGACATGCCCAACCTCATCGAGGTGCAGAAGAACTCGTACAAATGGTTCCTGGACCAGGGCCTGAAAGAGGTCTTTCACGACGTGGCCACCATCGAGGACTTCACCGGCAATCTGGCGCTGGAGTTCATCGACTACCGCCTGGGCGAGCCCAAATACACCATCAAAGAGTGCAAGGAGCGCGACGCCACCTATGCCGCGCCCCTGCGCGTCACCGCGCGTCTGCTGAACAAGGAGACCGGCGAGGTCAAAGAGCAGGAGATCTTCATGGGCGATTTCCCGCTGATGACCGACGCGGGCACCTTCGTCAACAACGGCGCCGAGCGCGTCATCGTCAGCCAGCTGGTGCGCAGCCCCGGCGTCTACTTCGGCGCCAGCTACGACAAGACCGGCAAGCGCCTCTACACCGCCACCATGAACCCCAACCGGGGCGCCTGGCTGGAGTATGAGACCGACTCCAACGACGTGTTCTACGTCCGCATCGACAAAAACCGCAAGCTGCCCGTCACCGTGCTCATCCGCGCGCTGGGCCTTTCTTCCGACGCCCAGATCCGCGAGTACTTCGGCGAGGACGAGCGCATCCTGGCCACTCTGGAAAAAGACACCACCACCAACACCGAGGAAGGCCTGCTGGAGACCTACCGCAAGCTGCGCCCCGGCGAGCCCCCCACGGTGGACAGCGCCCAGACCCATCTGCACAACCTGTTCTTCGACCCCCGCCGCTACGACCTGTCCCGTTTCGGCCGGTACAAGATGAACAAGAAGCTGGCTCTGGCCCGCCGCATCGCCGGCTTCACCGCCTCCCGCGACGTGGTGGCGCCCCTCACCGGCGAGCTGCTCATTTCCGCCGGCGAGAAGATCACCCGCGAGATGGCCGAGGCCGCTGAGGCCGCAGGCGTGAGCGTGGCCTACCTGACCATCGACGAGAAGGAAGTCAAGGTCATCACCAACGGCACCGTGGACGCCCAGGGCTTCTTCAGCTTTGACGTTTCCGAGTGCGGCGTCAACGAGAAGGTCAGCTTTGCCGAGCTGCGGGCCATCCTGGACGCCGGCCTGGACGAGGCCGGCCAGAGGGAGGCCCTGGAGAAAAACCGCGACCGCCTCATCAGCCGCACCGTCACCGTGGACGACATCTTCGCCTCCATCAACTACCTGGGCGGCCTGGATCACGGCGTGGGCGTCACCGACGACATCGACCATCTGGGCAACCGCCGCATCCGCAGTGTGGGCGAGCTGCTGCAAAACCAGTTCCGCATCGGCTTCTCCCGCATGGAGCGGGTCATCCGCGAGCGCATGACCCTCCAGGCCCAGGATGCCGGCGAAGCCACCCCCCAGAGCCTCATCAACATCCGCCCTGTGGTGGCCGCCATCAAGGAGTTTTTCGGTTCCAGCCCCCTGAGCCAGTTCATGGACCAGAACAACCCCCTGGCCGAGCTCACCCACAAGCGCCGCCTGTCCGCTCTGGGCCCCGGCGGTCTGTCCCGTGACCGCGCCGGTTTCGAGGTCCGCGACGTGCACTACAGCCACTACGGCCGCATGTGCCCCATCGAGACCCCCGAAGGTCCCAACATCGGCCTGATCAGCTATCTGGCCACCTTCGCC
>DWXV01000082.1 GCA_019119025.1 Candidatus Allofournierella excrementigallinarum | reverse complement strand
CCCTTGAGGGGCCTGCCACGAGAAAGGAATGCAGTTGGCAGACCCATTCGTGGCCCCTTAAGGGGCTTTGCCAGTATAATGCCCTTATAGGGCTTACTCAAACCACCGGCTAAGCCGGTGGTCTTGATTCTGCGGAAATGAGGGCTCACTCCCCGATGCGCACCTCCACGCCGTTCACCTGCACGCCCTCCTCGGCGCGAATGAGGATGTAGCGCACCCCGTCGATGACCCGGGTCTCCACCAGGTCGCCCCGCTCGGGGTTCACCTGGATGGTCACATCGGGGCAGCGCAGTTCCAGGCGCTTGGTGTCCACCAGGTTCTTGGGCGGCAGCGCCGCTTCGGGGCCGAAATCCTCCTCAAAGCGCTGCTCGAAGGCCTCCACCCGGGCGTCCTCCACGCCGCATTCCTCCAGCACACGGGCGGCGGCGTGCCTGTCCAGCAGCAGGGGCTGGGCTTCGCCGCTCTCTTTGTGCTCGGCGATCATGCTGCACAGCTGCTCCTGCACCGACTGCACCACCTGGCAGCTGCACTCCTCGCCCAGCGCTTCGGTGAGGATGGCGTCGAAGGTCTCCTTCTGGGCCTCGGCGGGCATGGGCAGCGGGGCGGCGAAGATGCGGTCGGTGAAGGCGGTGTGGCTGTGGGAGGTGTCTTTGGTGTAATAAAGCGCGCCGTAGAGGTTGGTGGAGCGGTCATCAAAGGCGGGGAAGAGGAAGCCCATCTCCGGGGCGCTCACCAGCCAGTCCACGTCCCGGCTGCGGAAGAGGTTCTCGTAGACAAAATAGCTCAGCGCGGGCTTGGTCATCTTCACCGGGCAGACGCTGCACAAAATGCCGGTGTACATCTCCTCGCTGCCGTCCTCGGCGCGCTGGCCGTCCTTGGAAAAGCCGGGCACGTCGTAGGCGTCGCAGGTGAGCAGGATGAGGTAGTTGCCCTCCACATCGATGGTCTCGATGGCCCGGGCGAAGAACTCCTCCCGGGCGGCCTCGTCCTGTAATCTGGAATCGCGCAGGGCCATCAGCAGGGCGTGCTCGTCTCCCGCGTTGCCCGCCACCTGGGCGGTGGTGAAGGTGATGTCCAGCAGGTTGCGGCCCAGCGCGCCCGAGAGGGTGCGGCGCAAAATGGCCAGGAACTTGTCCGCCTCCTCCTGGCCGGAGAGGGTGAGGGACTGGTCGAACCGGGCCACGATCTGGCGCTCCTCGTTCACATAGCAGCCCACCACATGGCTGATGTTCGACTTGCCCTGGCGGTAGCGGCGGCGGATCTCGGCGATCTCTTTTTCGTTCATGGGGATGTGTTCCTTTCTTTTCATGGTTGAGGGTCGGACAGCGAGCCCTCCAGCAACGTGAACAGCCGCTTGAGGGTCGGCGTGAGGGAGCCGGTGCGGTAGAGCGCACCGAAGGAGAGAGGCTGGAACTGGGGCATCGGGATGTAGCGCAGGCCCGGCAGGCGCGCGCCGGGCAGGTCCGGCAGCAGGGTGAAGGCGTAGCCCGATTCCACCAGGGTGCAGGCGATCTCAAGACTGTCGCAGAAGAGCATCCGGTCCGGCCCGCGGCCTGCCAGAGCCTGGGCCAGGACTTCGGAAAATGGCTGGGAATAAAGGGGCGGCGGGCAGCTGGCGATGCGCCCGTTCTGGCGGTTCAGTTGTTCCAGGGTGAGCTGTTCGAAGCCCGCCAGCGGGTGGCCCGGCGCGCAGACGCAGGCCACGGGGCAGTCCGCCAGGCGGCGCCGGCTGGTCTTGGGGCCCGCCTGCTGCATGGTGAAGATGGCCTGCACGTCGTCTTCCTCCAGAAGGTGGTCCAGCGAGGCGGAGGGCACCTGCCGCAGCACCGGCAGCAGCCCGGGAGACTCTGAGCGCAGCTTTGCCAGAGGCTGCCGCAAGGCCCGCAGCACCAGAAAATTCCGGCATCCCAGCCCGAGGCGCTGGGGCAGCTCTTCCCGCCACTGGCGCATCCGCGCCCGGGAGAGGCCCGTCAGCTTCAATATCTCCCGGGCATACTGGCTGAACTGATGGCCCGCCAGGGTCAGACGCACGCTCTTGCTGGTGCGGTGGAACAGCTTGACCTCCAGCTCCGCCTCCAGCGTGTTGATCTGGTGGCTCACCGCCGGCTGGGTGATGTGCAGTTCCTGCGCTGCCCGGGAAAAGTTCAGATGGTTGGCCACCGCCAGGAAACATTCCAGCTGCGTCGTATTCAACAAAAACCCCTCCCCGGTTTCGAGTGTTTTTACTGTATGCGAAAATATAATAAAAGCTGTTTATAGATAATAACACATTTGAATTTCCCTTGCAAGAGAAGCTGTGCTATAAATTGATAAGGCAGCGAACAGTTTTCACCTTAAGGATTCCCAAAAGAGGCGAAGGAGCATGGAAGTGGACCGCAGAAGCCTGGCGACGCAGAACCGCCAGATCAGCATCCGTATGGAGCAATTCACCGACCGGATGGTGGAGCGCACCGGGCTTTCCACGGCGCAGGCGCATCTTTTG
Organism: Candidatus Allofournierella excrementigallinarum; assembly: GCA_019119025.1. Lineage (GTDB taxonomy): Bacteria > Bacillota > Clostridia > Oscillospirales > Ruminococcaceae > Allofournierella_A > Allofournierella_A excrementigallinarum. The sequence goes on along the minus strand of DWXV01000082.1, from coordinate 12,226 downwards.
ATGCGCATTCTGAGCTTTGGGCCGGAGGGCACCACCCTCACCGAGCTGCACCGTCAGTGCGGCTACTCCATGGCGGCGCTGAGCAGCATCCTCGGAGCGTCTGCGCAAGGGCGGTTACGTTCGGGCCGAGACCACCGAAGCCGACAACCGCTGCAAGCGGCTGTTCGCCACAGAAAAGGCCGGGCAGGCGCGGGCCGCGCTGGACCGGGCGCTGAAAAGCAGCTGCGAAGCGGCTTTTGAGGGGTTCACCCAGGGGGAACTGTGCCAGCTTGAGGCGATGCAAAAGCGCCTTTTGCAAAACCTGGCAAGCCCAGGCAATGTTTGAAGGGAGTGGATACAATGAAGCAAGTGCTCAGTCAACTGAAGCAATACAAAAAACCGACCTGCCTTTGCATTTTGATGGCGGCGCTGGAAGTGATGATGGAGATCCTGCTGCCGTTTGTCACCGCCCGCATCGTGGACGAGGGGCTGGAGGCCGCCAACATCGGCGCGGTCTACCGCTATGGCGCCGTCATGGTGGCGCTGGCCTTTTTGGGCCTTTTCTTCGGCGCGGCGGCGGGCAAGTTCGCCTCCACGGCGGCCTCGGGCCTTTCCGCCAACCTGCGGCAGGCGCTGTATGACAACATCCAGACGTTCTCTTTCTCCAACATCGACAAGTTCAGCGTGCCGGGCCTTGTGACCCGCATGACCACCGATGTGACCAACATCCAGAACGCCTTTATGATGATCATCCGCGTTGCGGTGCGCGCGCCGCTGATGTTTGTTTTCAGCTTTGCCATGTGCGTGTACATCAGCCCCAGGCTCAGCGCCACCTTCCTCATCGCGGTGGTGTTCCTGGTGGCGGCCATCGGCGCCATCATGGTGGTCACCCTGCGCATTTTCGACCAGGTGTTCCACAAGTATGACGAGCTGAACGCCAGCGTGCAGGAGAACGTCTCCGCCATCCGGGTGGTAAAGGCCTTCGTGCGGGAGGACTATGAGAACGAAAAGTTCGCCAAAGCCTCTGAAAACATCCGCAGGATGTTCGTCAAGGCCGAGGGCCTGCTGGCCTTCAACAACCCCGCCATGATGATCGCGGTCTATTTCTGCATCATCATGGTCAGCTGGCTGGGCGCCCAGTTCATCGTGGCGGGCGATTTGTCCACCGGCGATCTGACCAGCCTGTTCAGCTACATCATGTCCCTGCTGATGAGCCTGATGATGCTCTCCATGGTGGTGGTGATGATCGCCATCTCCCTGGCCAGCATCCACCGTGTGGGCGACGTGCTGCGGGAGGCCCCCGACCTGGCCGGGCCTGAGGACCCCATCACCGTCATCCCCGACGGCAGCGTCGATTTCGACCATGTGAACTTCTCCTACAAGCACGGCAGCGGCAAGAACGCTTTGTCCGGCATCGACCTGCACATCCGTTCCGGCGAGACCATCGGCGTCATCGGCGGCACCGGCAGCGGCAAGAGCAGCCTGGTGAACCTCATCTGCCGCCTGTATGACGTGGACGAGGGCTGCGTCAAGGTGGGCGGCGTGGACGTGCGCCGCTACGACATGGAGGCCCTGCGCGACCAGGTGGCCGTGGTGCTGCAAAAGAACACCCTGTTTTCCGGCACAATACTGGAAAACCTGCGCTGGGGCGACCCGAACGCCACCGAGGAAGAGTGTGTGGAGGCCTGCAGGGCGGCCTGCGCCGACGAGTTCATCGACCGCATGCCGGACGGCTACAACACCCGCATCGAGCGGGGCGGCGCCAACGTCTCCGGCGGCCAGAAGCAGCGTTTGTGCATTGCCCGGGCGCTGCTGAAAAAGCCCAAGGTGCTGATCCTGGACGACTCCACCAGCGCGGTGGACACCGCCACCGACGCCAAGATCCGCGCCGCCTTTGAAAAGAAAATTCCCGGCACCACCAAGATCATCATCGCCCAGCGCGTTTCCAGCGTGGAGCACGCCGACCGCATCCTGGTGCTGGACAACGGCCGCATCAACGGCTTTGACACCCACGAGAATCTTTTGAAGGCCAACGCCATCTACCAGGAGATCTACGAGTCTCAGGCCAAGGGCGACGGCGACTTCGACCAGCCCGCGTGAAAGGAGGGGGAGAGAATATGGATCCGAAAATGTCGCGCCCCGCAGACCCTGCCGCGGTGCTCAAGCGGGTCATCCGCTATATGCTTCACTACTACAAGGCGCCCTTTGCGCTGGTGGTGCTGTGCATCCTCATCAATGCCGGCGCCAGCGTGCTGGCGGCCACCTTCCCCCAGACCCTGGTGGACGATTACATCATGCCCATGATCGCCAGCGGCTCCACCGATTTCAGCGGCCTTGCCGCCCAGATCCTGCGCCTTGCCGTCATCATGGCTCTGGGCGTGGTGGCGGCCTTCAGCTACAACCGCATCATGGTCAGCATCAGCCAGGGCACCATGTGCCGGCTGCGGGGCGATTTGTTCCGCAACATGGAAGCGCTGCCCATCAAGTATTTTGACACCCATGCCCACGGCGACATCATGTCGGTGTACACCAACGACGTGGACACCCTGCGCCAGATGCTGGGCCAGTCCACGCCGCAGATCATCAACTCCTCCATCACGATGGTGGCCACGCTGGCGACCATGATCGTCATCAACCCGGCGCTCACCGTCATCTCCATCTTCACCGCCGTCGTGATGCTCATGGTGACCAAGAACTTCTCCCGCATCTCCGGCAAGTACTACATCCGCCAGCAGCGGGACCTGGTCGCGGTGGATGGCTTCATCGAGGAGATGCTGGACGGCCAGAAGGTGGTCAAGGTGTTCTGCCACGAGGAGGCCGCCAAGGCGGACTTCGCCAAGGTGAACGAGGCGCTGCGGGAAAGCGCCGACCTGGCCAACCGTTACGCCAATCTGCTCATGCCCATCAACGCCAACATCGGCTGGCTGAGCTACGCTCTGGTGGCCATCCTGGGCGCGGTGCTGGGCATCAACGGCCTGGCGGGCGTTACCCTGGGCACCGTCGTCACCTTTGTGGGATTGAACAAGAGCTTCACCCAGCCCATCACCCAGGTGAGCCAGCAGGTGAATTTCGTGGTCACCGCCGCCGCCGGCGCCCAGCGCGTGTTCGATTTGATGGACCAGAAGCATGAGGCCGACGAGGGCTATGTGGAACTGGTGAACGCCAGGGAGAACGCCGACGGCCAGCTGGAGGAAGTGGCCGAGCGCACCAACGTGTGGGCCTGGAAACATCCCCACCACGACGGCACCACCACCTACACCAGGCTGGAAGGCAGCGTGGTGTTCGAGGGCGTGGATTTCGGCTACGACGAGAAGAAACTGGTGCTTCACGACGTGAGCCTGTGGGCAAAGCCCGGCCAGAAGATCGCCTTCGTGGGCGCCACCGGCGCGGGCAAGACCACCATCACCAACCTCATCAACCGCTTTTATGACATCGCCGACGGAAAGATCCGCTACGACGGCATCAACATCGGCAAGATCAAAAAGACGGACCTGCGCCGTTCCTTGGGCATCGTGCTGCAGGACACCCACCTTTTCACCGGCACCGTGATGGACAACATCCGCTACGGCAATCTGGACGCCACCGACGAGGAATGCATGGCCGCGGCGAAGCTTGCCAACGCCGACGGTTTCATCCGCCGCCTGCCGGACGGCTACAATACCATGCTCACCGGCGACGGCGCGAACCTCAGTCAGGGCCAGCGCCAGCTGCTGGCCATCGCCCGGGCGGCGGTGGCGGACCCGCCGGTGCTGATTCTGGACGAGGCCACCTCCTCCATCGACACCCGCACCGAGGCGCTGGTGCAGAGCGGCATGGACGCGCTGATGTACGGGCGCACCACCTTCGTCATCGCCCACCGCCTGTCCACCGTGCGCAACGCCGACTGCATCATGGTGCTGGAGCAGGGGCGCATCATCGAGCGGGGCACCCACGACGAGCTCATCGAAAAGAAGGGCAAGTACTACCAGCTCTACACCGGCAGCTTTGCCGAGGAGCCGGCGTAAGACAAAACACAAATCGTCCCCGTCCGGCACAGAAGCCGGGCGGGGACACCTTTTTTTATTCAGCTGTGGTTTATGCCAGCCGGTGGCGTTCCAGCCAGGGGGTGAGGGTGGGCTTGCCCGCCCGGATGTGCTTTGCCCGCACCGCGAACACCGCCGCCGTGAGCAGGGTGAACGCCAGGGCCCACACCGCCAGATACAAAGCGCAGCCGCTCACGTCCTGCCCGGCGCAGATGGCACTGCGGAAGGCTTTGACGGTGTAGGTGAAGGGCACCCAGTCGTGGAGATACTTCACGAAGGAGCCGGAAAGTTCCAGCGGGTAGGTGCCCACCGAACCGGCCAGCTGCACCACCATGAACACCAGCATCAAAAAGCTGCCGATGCGGCCCAGCAGGCTGGTGAAGAAGTACATCACCGACATGAAGGTGACCGATGCGAGGCAGGCGATGAGCAGGGTCTGGCCCATCCGCGCGGGGGCAAAGCCGTCCAGCGCGTGCAGCGCGCCCACCATCACCACCGCCTGCAGCAGCGCCACAGGGTAGAGCACCGAGGCTTTGCTCAGCCACCAGGCCGCGCCGCTCTTGAGTTCACCCTGATACTCGGTGAGGGGATACATCAGGCTGAAGGCGATGCACCCAACCCACAACGCCACCGACATCATATAGGGAGCCATGGCGTGGCCGTTGTCCGGCACTTCGGTGAGCTTGGCCTCCTCGGCGCTCACCGGGGCGGCGATCATTTCGGCCACCTCGTCGCCGGTGTTGGTCTCGGCGATTTGCTGCGCGCCGTCCGAAAGGGAAGCGCCCAGTGTGGAGGAGCCTTCCTTCAACTGGTCCAGCCCGTCGGTCAGTTCGCCGCTGCCCTCATAGAGCTTGGAAGCGCCGCCGCCGATCCGGGCCGCGCCGCTGGCCAGGGCCGCCGCGCCGCTGTTCAGCGCCGCGCTGTTCTTCTGCAGCTCGCCGGTGCCGTCCGCCAGCTGGCCCGCGCCCTTTTGCAGTTCATCCACGCCGGTCTTCAGGCGGGTCAGCCCGTCGGTGAGGGCGGGCAGCTGGGCGGAAAGGCCGCCCAGCCCGGTCTGCAGCGCCGCGCTGCCCCCGGCCAGCTGTTCCAGGCCGCCGCTCAAATCCTGCGCGCCCTGCCGCACCACGCTGGTGCCCTCCTGCTGCAGTTTCTGGCCTCCCTGGGCCGCCAGGTCGATGCCCTGCACCAGCTGGGGAGCCTGCTGGGCCAGGGTGGCGGTGCCCTGCTGCAAGGTGGCAAGGGCGCCGGTCAGTTCAGCGGACTTGCCCGCCATCTGGCCGAGACCCTCCGCCAGGGCGGGCAGACCGGTGCTCTCGTCGTTCAGTGCCGCGGCACCGGCGGCTGCCGTGTCCACCCCGGCGGTGTAAGTGCCCAGATTTTGCTGCAAACTGGCCGCGGCCTGCTGCAGCTGGGCCAGCACAGCGGCGGTCTCCGGGGGAAGGCTCTGGGCCTGGGTCGTAAGGGTTTCCAGCCCCTGGGCCAGCGCCGCGGCCTCCTCATTCAGGACGGCGGAATTGGCCGTCAGGGCCTGCAGGCCGCTGTTCAACTGGGCCGCGCCCTCCCGGGCGGCGGCCGCCCCGGCAGAGGCGCTTTCCAGCCCGGTCTGCAGGGCCGCCGCGCCGGACTGGGCCTGCTGTGCCCCTGCGTTCAGCGCCGCCGCACTGTCCGGCAGAGCGGCGGTCTGGGTCTGCAATTGGGCAAGGCCGCTGTTCAGTTCGGTGAGTTTGTCGTCCACCTGGGCGGCCCCGGCGGCAAGGGTGTCGCCACCCGTTTTGGCGTCGTTCACACCGGTGGCCAGGTCCTGAACGCCTTTGCTCAGCTTGCCCGCGCCCTCCGCCAAAGCGGGGGCCGCGTCGCCCAGCTGCCCGGCGCCCTGGGCCAGCTGGCCCGCGCCCTCTTTCAACTTGGCCGCGCCCTGGGCCGCCGCGTCCACACCGGCGGTGTACTTGGCAAGGCCCTCGGTGAGTTCGGTGCTGCCATTGCGGAAGGTGAGGGTGCTGTCCGCCAGGAGTTTCAGGTTATCCCGGATGGTCTGGCCGCCCTCGGCCAGATCAGATGCACCATCTTCCAGCTTCGCCGCGCCGCCGGCCCCTTCCTGCAGTCCGTCGCCGATGTCCGCCAGCTGCTCCAGCATGGTTTCGGCGTAGGTCCGGGTCACGCTCTCCCGCACCTCGGCCTCGATTTTGGCCATGGCGCTCTCGCCCAGCTTGGAGGCGATGTAGTTTGTGCCGGGGTTGGTCTCGTAGCCCAGCTCCATGGCCTTGGGCGACGGGCCGGTGACGGTGGCCGCGTTGGCCGAAAAGTCCTTGGGGATGGTGATGACCATGTAATAGGTCCCGTCCGCAAGGCCCTTTTGAGCGTCGTCCGCGTCCACGAAGTGAAAATCGAGGGAGCCGTCCTCCCGCAGGTTGCCGGTCAGCTCGCTGCCGACGGACAGCGTCCCGCCGTTGTATTCCACCGGCTGGTCCTCGTTCACCACCGCCACCGGCAGACGGTCCACACTGCCGTAGGGGTCCCACATGGACCCGAGAAACAGCGTGGTGTAGATGGTGGGGATGGCCACCACGGCCACCATCACCACCAGCATGATCCAGTTGCTCCGCAGAGCTTTCCATTCGTTTTTCAGCATGACCTGAAATTTCGCACCCTTTCCTGTGCAGTCTCGCAAAAAACAACATGGCGTCGATTTTGCATCGCGCTATTGCTTTTTCCGTGAGGAGAATTATACTGAAAGGGAGAAAAACACTCAACCGTCGATTTTTCACTGAATTGATGTGTAATCAACGCAGTGACGAGAAACTGTTGAACATTCAAAAAAGATTTACAATTTGCCCCGCGGGCAGAAAAGGAGAGGCCATGGACGAAACAAAGGACCGGCGCATCCGGCGCACCCGCCGGCAGATACGGCGGGCGCTGGCACAGCTGATGCGGCAAAAGAGCGCCAGCGAGATAACGGTGAAGGAACTGGTGGACCTGGCGGACATCAACCGCTCCACCTTCTATCTGCACTACAACGACATCTTCGACCTGCTGGCGGCGGTGGAGCAGGAGCTGTTCGACGAGATATACGCGGCGGTGCACATCCACCCGGTGAGCTCCTTCGAGCAGGAGGGCCTCGCCTTCATTGAGGAGGTCTTTTCCATCCTCTACGGCAATCAGGAGATATGCGCCGCCCTGGTGGGGCCCCACGGGGACATGGCCTTTCTGCACCGCATCGAGGGCATGATGGAGGAGAACGTGCTGCAAAAGCTGCGGGAGGATTTCCCCGAACGGCGCAGCAGCATCGACTACGGCTTCGCCTTCTGCACCACCGGCGCGGTGGGCCTCATCAAGCACTGGCTGGCTGGCGGCTGCGCCGAGCCGCCCCGGGCAATGGCCCGCCTGACCTATCGGATGATACACAACATGATGACCCTCGGCCTTGCCCGGCCCGTGGACGAGGACTGAACGCACAAAAAGAAAACGCCCCGCGAAGCCGCCAAAGACGGCCCCGTGAACACCAGCAGCCAGCCCGGCAGCTGCCAACCGGCGGTCTCGCCGTAAATTTGAAACAACAAGGAACACGCCCATCTCCTTCCGCCATTTGCATGGTAAAATAGGGGCGTGGTATCTGGTATGACCAATGCGGGGAGGAAGACGCGGTGGAATTTGAAAAAATCTCGGCCCCCAGCCTGAAGGACCTGTTCGTCAAGCAGATACAGGGGATGATCCTTTCGGGGGAGCTGGCCCAGGGCACGGCGCTGCCCCCCGAGCGGGAACTGGCCCGTCAGATGCAGGTGCGCCGGTCATCGTGTTGTGGGTGCGCTTTTGCCGCCGCTGCGGCATCGAGGCCCTCTGCCGCAACACCAGGTTGCTCTACACCCACCTGAAAAACGGGACGAGCAGCAGCTGCGCCGCTGGATCGAGACCTGTCCGGGGGAGGCCATCGAGGGCTGCCAGCAAATTTATAGCGAGTGACTTTGCAGTTTTGCAATGATTTTGGCGTTGCGCGGCGGATGTGCTACAATATTTAAAAAGGGGGAAAGGGGCCTCGCCATGGGTTTCAAAGGCATTCTTCGGGAAACGGCCCGCTGGCTCTTGCCGGTCACGGTGGTCGCCTGCAGCCTGCTGGCTTTGGCGGCGGCTTTTTTCGGGCGCGCCTCCTCAGAGCAGAGCATCGCGGCGGTAGACGGCGTGCTGGACGTCCGCGCGGCCAGCCTGGAGGACGGCGTGTACCAGGTGGGCGGCAGCTGGGACTTTTACCCCGGCGCACTGTACGGCCCGGCGGACTTCGCCGCGGGGACCGTGGGGGCAAAGGCCGGTCAGGACGCCTCGCCCTCCGACTGGGCCTGCGGCACCTACCGCCTGCGCATCCTGGCCCGGCCGAACCAGTATTACGCCCTTTGCGGCTTCTCGCTGGACTATGCCACCCGCGTCTTTGTGAACGGGGTGCAGGCGGCGGAGTACGGGCGGGTGTCCGAAACGGAGGAAGGCTTTGTGCCCCGGGTGGGCTACATGACCGTTCCGCTCTTCTCCGGCACAGGCGGCGAGATCGAACTCATCGTTCAATATTCCAATTACGTCCACAACGACGGCGGCCACATCCCGCCCTTCGAGCTTTCCACACCGCAGAACATCGAGGAATTCAAGGCGGCGGGCGACCTTGTGTCCCTGGCCCTCAGCGGCGGCCTTCTGCTGCTGGCGGCCTACTTTCTGCTCAGCGCGGCGGTGCGGAATAAACCCAGCTTTCTCTGCCTTGCCCTGTGCTGTGTGCTGACGGCCCTGCGGGACCAGAACTTCTTTGTGGTCCATCTGCTGGCGCCGGACGCATCCTGGTATCTGGCCTACCGGGCGCTCATCCTCATCGTCATGTTCATGCCGGTCTGCGTTTTGCTGATGTTGAAATGCCAGTATTGGACGGCCAGCGCCCAGGGGCCCCTTTGGGCCTATCTGGGCATGGCCGGGGCCGCGGGCGTGCTCGTCTGCCTGCTTCCCACCCGGGAGCTGGTCACCATTTCCACCCTGGTGTACTATCTGTCCATTCCTTATCTCGCGTATCTGGCGTTCGGCGTCGCGCGGGTCTATCTGCGGCGGAAAAAGCTGGATCCGGCGGATGTCCTTGTGCTTCTGGGCTTTATCCTGCTGCTGGCCGGGCTGGCTTATGAAGCGCTCATGACAGGGCGCAGCGCCCAGGTCACCCGCTACGGGGCCGCCGCCTGCGGCATGCTGGGGTTTGTGTTCCTCAACGCGGCGGCCATGAGCCTGCGGGGGCAGCGGCAGGAGGCGGAACTGATCGCCAGCCGCAGCCGCAGCGAGATGCTGGAAAAGATGAACCAGCTGAACATGGATTTTCTCCACAAGGTGGCCCACGAACTGAAAACGCCGCTGACGGTCATCTCCGGCTATGCCCAGCTCACCGGCATGCAGCTGGCGGCAGGCCGCATCGCCGACGAGGCCCCCGCCAACCTCAAGACCATCCAGCAGGAGGCCCAGCGCCTGGCAAACATGGTGACCCGGCTGATGGAATACTCCTACGGGCGCAAAAGCGAGCTTTCCTTTGGCCCGGTGGAGGTGGAGGAACTGCTGGAAAGCGTGGGCGCCATCGCCGTGCCCATGTGCGTGAAAAACAACAACACGGTGCAGGTGCTGCCCGGCTCCGGGGGACAGGTGCACGGCAACTTTGAAATGCTGGTGCAGATCTTCATCAACCTGGTGGTGAACGCCAGCAAGAACACCCGGAACGGCCGGATCACCATCAGCGCCGAGGACGGCGGGCCGCAGGGGATCGTGCTGTTCCGCGTGGCGGACACCGGCGGCGGCATCGACCCGGCGCTGCTGCCCCGCATCTTTGAGCAGGGCGTCAGCGGCACCGGCGGAAGCGGGCTGGGGCTGACCATATGCCGGGAGGCGGTGGAGGCCCATGGCGGCCGCATCTGGGTGGAGCGCACCGGCCCCGGCGGCACCACGATGGCCTTTACGGTTTTGAAGGAGGCGAAGGAGCAATGAACACCATCCTGCTGGTGGAGGACAACCCCCACATCATGCGCATCAACGCCGAAGTGCTCAGCCTGCGGGGCTACGAGGTGCTGCGGGCGGCCACCGCCGCCGAAGCGCGCAGGCAGCTTCAATGGCACCCGGTGGACCTCATCGTGCTGGACATCATGCTGCCCGACGCAAACGGCCTGGACCTGTGCCGCGAACTGAAGTGCCGGTACCATGTACCCATCCTGTTCCTTACCGCCCTGGGGGAGACCCAGGACGTGGTGGAGGGCCTTCGCGCCGGGGGCGGCGATTACATGACCAAGCCCTATGACCTGGAAGTGTTCGTGGCCCGGGTGGAGGCCCGCCTGCGGGAAAGAAGCGACAGCCGCCGCCACATCACCTACGGCTGCCTGCTGCTGGACACCGTCGCCCTGACGGGGTTCGTGAACGGGCAGGACATCCAGCTCACCCAAAAGGAGTTCACCGTGCTCTTGCTGCTTGCCCAAAACGCCGAGCGGCGTGTGTCCAGCAGCGAACTGGCCCGGGAGGTGTGGGGCGACGGAGCGGACCAGGAGAACAGCGCCCTGTGGACCCTCATTTCCCGCCTGCGCAAAAAGCTGAAGAGCGATGAATCCCGGCTGGAGATCGCCTCCCTTCGGGGCGGATACCTGCTTGAGCAATTGTGACAGTTTTTTTGAAAGAGAGCCTTGCAATTTTGTAAGGCTCTCTTTTTTTGGCTTTCCGATTGGTAAGATAAAAACGGAGACGTGTGCCCTCCGGCAGGGGGGTGGAAGGAGGCCGAAGGATGAAACAGGAAAAACGCAGGCTGAAGCCGTGGGTCCGCTGGGCCGCCGCTTTTCTGGCGCTGGCCTTCGTGTTCACCTTCGGCGCCCAAAGCTGGATCACCGTGAAGATATCGGCGGAGGAGAGCAACGCCGCCAAGACCTACCTGGCCCAGCAGACCGATTACGTCAACGCCTCCCAGCTGGAGCGGCTGCGCACCAAGCTGCAGACCCTCACCCGCCCCGACGGCCTGGAAGACTACTACCGGCTGGCCGAGACCCACATTGCCGCCGAGGAATACGACGAGGCGCTGGAATGCGTCCAGCGCTGCCTTGAACTTTACGAGCCGGAATACGGCGCCACCCTCCAGGCGGAACTGCTGCTGAAGGAGGGCTGCCTGCTCACCATCCTGAACCGGGCGGACGAGGCCGAAACCGCCATGGAACAGGTGGTGCGGATGGCCCCCGGCCTGGCGGACGCCTATCTGGTGCTGGCCCAGCTCCACGCGGGCAGCGGCGACACCCAGGCTCTGGCCGCCGATCTGGAGCGCTATCTGGAATTGCAGCCCGCCGCGGCGGACATGCGGCTGCTGCTGGCCCAGCTTTATCTGGCCCAGGGCCAGAGCGGCGAGGCGCTGCAACACGCCGTCTGGCTGCAGGCCAACGGCGGCGCGCAGAACGCCGATGTGGCGGGGCTGTTCGCCGGCCTGGGGCTGGCGAAGCTGCAAGCGGAAGACACCGCCGGCGCGCTGGAATTTTTTGAGACGGCCCTTGCGCTGGACAGCACCGTTGACTCCCTGTGCTACTACGCCGGGCTGTGCTGCCTGGTGCTGGAGCGCTACGACGAGGCGGTGGACCATTACACCCGGGCCATCGAGCTGCAGAGCTCGTTGCAGATGAGTCATTACGGCCGGGGCGCGGCGGAACTGATGCGCGCCGAGCCGGACATGGAGCAGGCCGCCGTGGATCTTGCCTTTGCCGCCGGATATGACGGGGCGGACGCCGACCCGGTCATCAGCGCGCAGGCCGAAGACCTGCTGAACACCATCACGGAATAAACGGGAAAACCGAACGAGAGAATAAAGCGGCGCGGTGCGCGCCGGGGCCGAAGGAGGCGTTTCCATGAGAGACTCTTTGACAGCGAAAAACGCAAAGAAGGGAGCACAGCGCGCTCTTGCGCTGCTGGCCGCACTGACGGCAGCTTTGTTCCTGACTGTCAGCGTTCATGCCGAAGACGCCGCTGCCCAGACGGGCGGCGGCCTTGCCGCGCCTGTGACCCAGGGCACACAGCCCACCGGCACCGAGCCTGCGGATGCGCCCCCGACTGCGCCGGCGGGGACAGAACCCACCGGCGGCACCGAGCCCACCGGCGGCACCGAGCCCACCGGCGGCACCGAGCCCACCGGCGGCACGGACCCCACCGGCGGCACGGAGCCCACCGGCGGCTCCGACCCCACCGGCGGCACCGAGCCCACCGACGGC
>DWXV01000081.1 GCA_019119025.1 Candidatus Allofournierella excrementigallinarum | reverse complement strand
CCCCTTGAGGGGCCTGCCACGAGAAAGGAATGCAGTTGGCAGACCCATTCGTGGCCCCTTAAGGGGCTTTGCCAGTATAATGCCCTTATAGGGCTTACTCAAACCACCGGCTAAGCCGGTGGTTTTGATTGTACGGGGCGTTATCCGAACATAAACTTCGTCATGGGCGGGGCTTTCCAAACAGAGGCAGGGTGGATTCGCAGGCTGGCGTCCGTATCCCAGAACCTATATAACAAAACCAATACAAAACAAAAGAGATTACCATAAACCTCATCGCCCTCTCCGGCACCCACAGCCTGCTGCGGACGGTAGCACTGCAGGGACCGGCACGCAATCGAACTGCAGGCCGCAAAAGACTTTTATTGCACGGGCAGGTCGGTGTCCTGCATCTGGGCGGCGGAATGTTGCATTCGCAACACGTTTGCATTATACTATAAAAAAGCGCGGGTGCGGCGATACGGCGCATTGCATCCAGAAGGAGGAGGATCATGAGTTGCGTTCCGGTCAACCGTGCTGTGGATGGGCGCAATGCGCGCAGGGCGGCTTTTCTGGCCCTCCTTTTTTCCACCTATATGTTCGAATACATGGTCACCCTCACCTTCATCGACCAGCGGAACATCGCCATTTCCGGCTCCTCCTGGCAGCTTGCCCTGCACTACATCGACACGCTCCTTTCCGCCGCGGGCTTTGCCTCCTTCGCGCTGCTTCGAAGGATCTTCAAGGAGGAAAAAACGCGGGTCAGGCTGCTGGTGATTCCGAACATGGTGTATTGCGTGAGCATGATCGCCCTTTGCTTTATGGGCTCGGTGGCGGCCTATTCCGTTACCGCAATGCTGACCGCTTTTTCTCTGGGCGTGCTGGGCGGGATGGTCTACTTCTGCATGTCCCAGGCGTTGGCCCAGACCTCCTGCATGGGAAAGGTCATGGCGGCGGGGGCGGCAGCGGCGGTATTGCTTCAGTATCTGCTGCAGAAGCATCTGGATATCGTCCTCGGCCTGCCGGTGGTGCTGGTCCTGGGGTTTTCGGCAACGCTTTGGCTCACCGTCAAAAGGCCCTGGGATTGGCTGGGAGAAGACTGCCTTCCCTATGCCAAGGAGTCGCCGGCATCCAAAAGCGAGCTTCGGCAAAAGCAGTTCATCCTGTCGCTCACCGTGGTGGCCCTTGCGGTGGTCGGGATCTTTTACGACGCGCAGATGATGCGGCTCAACGTGCAGACCCACTACCAGGAGTTCGATTATTACGCCTGGCCTCGCCTGTTCCTCATTGCCGGCTATGCTTTGATTGGGATCATCGGCGATGTGAAACAGCAGAAATACGTTCCCATCGCCACCTTGTGCACGGCGATGTTTGCCGTGTTCAACCCAATCCTGCTGGGGGAGATGGAAGGCTACCAGTTTAATATGTGCATCCACTATGCCTGCCTGGGGGCCAACGTCTCCTATTTCAACCTGATGTTCTGGAACATTGCCCCCAAGACCGGCTGTCCTGAGCTTTGGGCCAGCATGGGGCGGGTGATAAGCGGCCCGGTGGAGGCCGCCCTATCGGCCATGCAGGTGGCGGACCTGCCCTTGCACGCGATGGTCGGCATCGACATTCTGATGTTTGTGTTGCTGGTTCTTGCGCTGGCGGTGGGCGACTATCTGCAGATCGGCCGCCGGGAGGAGAAGGAGCGGCCGGACGGGCGGCCCGTCGGCCCGCCGGAATTGACGCAGCAGCAGCGGCTTGCGCTGTACGCAGCCCATTGCTCCCTGACGCCCCGCGAGACCGAGGTGCTGGAAAAGCTGCTGACCACCGAGGACGGCGTGCAGGAGATCGCGGACAGTTTGTATATATCCCGCCGCATGCTCCAGCGGTACATCGCCTCCATTTACGAAAAGACCGGCACCGGTTCCCGGATCGGGCTTTTCCGGCGCTACACCGGTTTTATGACCAAAGAATGACCAGGATAAAACACGCCGCCCCATCACCCGGCCGGGTGATGGGGCGGCGTGTTTTTTGCCCGGCGGACCTGCCGGGAACCGGGCCGGCGGTTTTCCCGTCAGGCCATCAGGGTCAAAAGGGCCTCGTACGCCAGCATATCGTCGGGCGTGGAAATGCCGACGTCCCAATAGATGGCGTAAAGGTCGCCCTGGTATTCGCCATAGGGGCTGCACATGAGCCGGTAGGGCGTGCCGCCGCAGTCGTATTCCAAAATTGTGCTCAGGAAAGCCTCGTCCTCGGTGCTCACGCCGTACCCGCAGTGGGTGAGAAAATGCTCGACCAGCTCCACGCTGCTGGTGTAATCGGACCTGGACTCAAAGCTGTCGATCGCCTCGGCGGCGGGCAGCATCAGCTGGGCGTAGAGCGCGCCGACCTCCTCCTCGGTGTACTGGGGGAAGAGGGCGGCCAGCAGGTCCATCATGGCTTCGCAGGAAAGGGCGTTGTCGTTCTTGCCCACGTTCGCGCTGTTGCTGAGGGTGAACAGCGCCTTAAAGAGCACCAGCCGCCCGTCGGGATCGTAGATGAGGCGGGCGTTCATGATGTTGTCGGGGTCGCTGCCGGTGAAATCACCCACCAGCGACATGACGCGGCCCACCGCCGGGTCGTCCCAGAGCAGCACGCGGTAGACGGAATACCCCTGCTCCTGGAAGGAGGTACCCTCCAGTGTCTGGGCGTCGCTCTCCACCATGTAGGCGTAGCCGTCGGTGTTGTTGTTGAAGTTCTCGATAAAGCTCTCGATGGCGGCGGCGTCTTTAAAGCCCAGCTCGGTGCTCGCCACCGCGTCCTCGCCCTCATCGGGCCCGCCGCCGCCCGTCTGCGCGCCGCCGCCGCAGGCCGTGAGGCCCAAGAGCATGAACGCGGCCAGCAACAATGCCAATCCCTTTTTCAACATAGATCGTTCCTCCGTTTTCTGTGTTCTTATGGTGGCCGGGGCCGGGGCCGGACCCGGCCCCGGTTGCCGCATGGAATGGGGCGCGGCGGGCGTCAGCCGGCCGCGAAGAAGGCACCCGCCGAGGCAAAGGCCGCTTCGATGGCGATCTTGCCGTCGGTGGTCATGTAGCCCAGCAGCCCGCTCTGCGCGTCCTGGTAGGCCACCAGGCCGCTGCCGCAGGAGAAATAGCCGCTGATGGAAGGGTCGCTTGCCACCACGTTGCCGCTGGTGTCGATGAGGATCCACCGGTCGCCGTCCTGCACCTTGCCCACGCCGTCCCAGAAGGTGCAGCCGCCCACATAGGGGTCGGTGCCGGTGGCCACCATGCTGGCCGTGCGATAGGCGGGCGCGATGACCATTTCCCCCGCCTCGTTGATAAAGCCCCACAGCCCGTTTTGCAGCACCGGCGCCAGCCCGCTGCTGAACACCATGGCCTGCTCAAACGCAAAGTCGATCATCACCTTGCCGTCCTTGTCGATGAAGCCGTAGCGGCCGTTTTGATCCTGGGCCAGGTACCAGCCGTTCTCGCAGTAGTGGAGATAGGGATACTGGCAGGCCACGGCCACGTTGCCGCTGTCGTCGCACAGGCCGTAGAGGTCCGCGCCGTGGAACGGCCCGCCGGGCTTGATCTTCACCCGCATGTTGGGGTCAAAGCCGTTTTCGTCCGCGTAGTACTCCTTGGGGATGGTGGCCAGGATGTTGCCCTGGGTATCCAGGATGACCGGCGCGTCCTCGCTGCCCATCCGCTGGTCGGTGGCATCGTTCACCCGGCGGGCGGCCACGGCCTTGCCACCGGTAAAATTAGAGGCGAAGCCGAAGAAGTAGGTGCTGGCGTAGCCCGAACCGGTGACCTTGGGCAGCGCCTGCGCGCTGAACAGCACGTTGCCGTCCCGGTCGATGTAAATTTTGTCGTAGCTGCTGTCGGTCTTCAGCTCCACCGCCGCGATGCCCTCCCGGAACTGCTCGGAGCTGGCCAGGGGATAGGTGGCCCCGTCGCTGTCGCGCACCTCCCGGATCACCGGCGTGCCGGCGCGGTCGATGTAGGCCCAGCTGCCGTCCGTCAGCTGCACCATGGCGCGCCCGTCGGAAAAGCCATAGGCGCTCTGGAACTGGGGCTGGATGCGCCAGGCGCCCGCCTTGTCAATGTAGCCGTAGAGGCCGGTGTCCGCGTCCTGCACGGCCGCGAGGGCGCCGTCATCCGCCAGCTGCACCGCCTCCAGCGCGGCGGACTGCCCCTGGGGCAGCGCGCCGGTGTATTCCGGCAGGGGGGCTTTGGGGTCGGCGTTGTACGCCTCCAGCGCCATCATGAACTCGATCACCGCCGTGTCGTCCTCCATGGCCGCGTCCATGTCCATCACCGGGAAATCGGCCGCCCGCACCGCCGTTTGTCGCACATGCTCCAGGAAAAGCGCCGCCTCGGCGTTTTCAGAGGGGGAGAGGATGATCACCGGCTGCGCGTCGGTCTCGGTGACGTAGCAGCGGATGAAGATGTCCTGCGGCCCGCTCACCATCAGCACCGAGAAGGAGGTGGCGGACGCCGCCTCCTGGTAGCGGTAGAGCCCCCAGGTGGAGGGCACTTCCAGCGTGACGCCGTAGCCGTCGTAGCCGGTCCACTGGGTGTCGGCAAAGGGCACGCTCTCCGTGCTCCCGCCGCCATACATGACCTCGCCCTGCCCCTGCCGGGACGAGGACGCTTCGCCCGCGCCGCTGGCGGGGGCAGAGGGCTCCTGGGACGCCGTGCCGCAGGCGGCAAGGCAGAAAACGCAGACCGCCAGCAAAAGCGAAAACCATCTCTTCATGGGTGTTTCTCCTTTTTTCTATCGCTGCCGCCCTCAGTTGGGGATCAGCTGCTCCCAGCCCAGGGGCGCGTCGCCCTTCGAGCCGAAGTAGAATTCGTCCCCGTTCTGGAACACCGAGTCCACCTCGGTGCCCACCTTGATGGTGGAGCCGTCGGCGGTGGTGTATTCGTTCCGGTCGTAGATGTAGTCGCTCCAGTCGTTCGCCCAGTCGTCGGAGGTGTAGCCGGAATCGCCGGAGGACACCGAGGAATCGTAATCGTTCATGTAGGTCTGCGCCTGGGCCTCGGTCATGGCGGCGATGGAACTTGCCTGCTGCTGCATGACCATGTTGCGGATGTAGTTTCCATACGCCTGCTTGGCGTAGTTGAACTCGTCGCGGATGACCATGTTGCTGCAGATCATCTCATACTCGCCGCTGTACTGGTCCAGCGTCGCCTCGTCCGGCGCGATGCACACCATGATCCCCGGCACCACCCACAGGGTGTTCACAAAGTTGATCCCGTAGGACGGGCTGATGTACTGCGCCGCCACGCAGAGGGTGGCGGCGTCCGCCATATAGGTCTGCCCGCCGCTGGTAAAGCGGTACCGCCGCATGGAAATGGTGCCCTCGCAGCTGGACGCCTGCGCGGTGACGCCGTACCCGCCGCCGATCTGGTTGATGCCGTCCACCACCGTGTTGAGGAAGGTTTGGGCCGTCTGGTCAAGGAACGACTGGAACTCGGCGGGTACCGGCGTTTCGCTCACCACCGTGCCCCCCGTGCCCAGCACGCCGTTGAAGTACATGTCCAGCACCTGCCCGGCGTTTTTGTAGGCCAGGTGGACGATGTAGGTCTCCATGTCGGTGTAGTCCTGGTGGGGGAACAGCCCGGTGTTGTCGTAGCTCTCCAGATAGTCCTGGGAGGTGTGGATCAGCACCGCGACCTGCTGGTCCGGGCTGGTGAACTGGACGGACGCGATGCAGGGGTTGCTGGTTGAAACGAAGCTCCAGTCGCACTGCACCTGGGCCGTCCAGCCGTAGGGCATCAGCACATCCATCACCGGGATGCCGGTGGCCGGGTCGGTGAGGG
This sequence comes from Candidatus Allofournierella excrementigallinarum, assembly GCA_019119025.1. GTDB lineage: Bacteria > Bacillota > Clostridia > Oscillospirales > Ruminococcaceae > Allofournierella_A > Allofournierella_A excrementigallinarum. The sequence continues at coordinate 10,040 of DWXV01000081.1, read as the reverse complement.
TGGTGTAGCTGCTAAAAGAGCCGCTGTAATCCGCGGTGTCCAGCTGGGACAGGTCCTGCCCGCCCTGCGCCTGGGCGTCCGGCGAGGACGTGTCCTCCTGCCAGAATGGATCCGAGTCGTCATACCAGGACGGGTCCTGCCCGTCCGGCTGCGAAACGTCGTACCAGGATGTGGATCCCGAGGGGCCGGTGGGCGGCCCGCCGGTGTACCCGCCGCCGCAGGCGGTGAGCAGCAAAACCGCCGCGATGCCCAGGCAAACCGGTCTCCTGCTTTTCTTCATTGTAGTTTTCCTCGCTTTCGTTGTTCCCCTGTGCGGGCGGCCGCTTTTCCAACGGCGCCGTCGTTCGCGCGCGGCTTTTCCGCCTCACTTTGACTATATAAGAGATGGGGGCGGTTTTGCAGTTCACATGTGTGCCATTTTTTCAAAAACGGGGTTCGTATCTGTGCCATTTTGCAAAACGGGCGAAAAAGCCGGGCTGGGGCCGCGGGGGCTGCGCTCTTTTCCCTTTCGCGGTTCACAAGTGTGCCATTCCCGCCCAAAGGCTTTCGGCGGGCGGCCCGGGGAGAATGGCACACTTGTGAACTGCAAAAGTTGACGGGATACAGGTAGAATGATAGTGGCCGGTCGTGCGGCATACGGCAGCCTGGCAGGAAACGGGCCGGAGGGAAGAAGCCCGGGTCGGGGGAGCGCGCGCAAAACAAGGCCGGACTCAAGAAAGGAGCCACGGAGGTATATGAAAAGGCAAATGAACAACGGTTTGAAAAGAGGCATCTCGCTTTTCGCGGCGGCGGCCCTGACGCTGGGCCTGTGCGCCTGCGGGGGAACGCAGCAGCCCCAGCAAACGCAGTCCCAGCCACAGGAGAGCCAGCCGGCCCAGGCGCGGGAAATCACCATCTACACCGCCGTGGACCAGGTGTACTCCGAGCAGATCTTCGCGGAGTTTAAAGAGGAAACGGGCATCCAGGTGAACGCCGTTTACGACATCGAATCCAACAAGACCACCGGCCTCACCAACAAGATCCTGGCGGAGGCGGAAAACCCCGTCTGCGACGTGTTCTGGAACAACGAGTTCGTGCAGACCATCGAGCTGCAGAACGCCGGGGCCCTGCAGCCCTACGTTTCCCCGGTGGCGGCGGACATCCCGGACGCCTACAAGGACGCGGACGGCTACTGGACCGCCTTTGGCGGCCGGGCACGCACGCTGCTGGTGAACACCGACCTCTTGGCGGAAGAGGATTGGCCCACCTCCATCTACGACCTGATCTCGGACAAATACCCCGGCGAGAGCATCGCCGTCGCCTACCCCATGTTCGGCACCACCCGCACCCAGGCGGCCGCCCTCTATGCCGCTTTGGGCCCCGAGGAGGGCAGGGCCTTCTTTGAGGCCCTCGCCGACCGGGGCGTGCAGATCGTGGACGGCAACTCGGTGACCAAGGACATGGCGGTGAGCGGCCAGGTGACCATCGGCTACACCGACACCGACGACGCCAAGGTGGCCGTGAACGACGGCGCGCCGGTGGCCATGGTGTTCACCGACCAGGAGGAGGGGGGCCTGGGCAACCTGATCACCCCCAACACGGTGTGCATCATCAAGGACTGCGAGCACCCGGACGAAGCCAAGGAGTTCGTGGACTACATCATCTCCCTGGAGATGGAAAAGAAGCTCATCGCGATGGATTTCTTTGACCTGTCCATCCGTCCGGACGCGGACGTGGAGGGCCTGTCGGTCAAGGGCATGACGGTGAACCTGAAGGACGTGTACGACATGCTGGAGACCGCCAGCGCCGACATGCAGGAGATCTTCGCCAGATAACGCCGGCCAGCCGGCCAGGAAAGAAGGGCGGCAGATGAAAAAGAAAGAGAAACAAATCAAACAACCAAAGCAGGAGAAAAAGGGGTTCCAGTTCGCCGACTGGGACTATGACACGATAAGTGGGAGCATCCCCAACCTGCCTGCCTCGTGGCTCGGCTTTTGGGCCTGGCGGATAAAGCGAATGTTTCTGGGGCTCAAGCTCAGCAAGTCCGCCTTTTTGCTGCTGCTCAAAGCGCTGCTGGCGTTCGTGGCCGTTTCGGTGGCAAGCTACTACTTCAACATCTTCTTCTGGGCCTGGCTCAACGACAGCATGTGGATCGGCTGGGGCAAAGGCTACGGCAACGTGGCCGGTTTCCTCATCCCGGGCGGCGCGTTCAACACCGGCAACGGGATCATCGGGCTGGAGCCCCTCGCCGTCTTTTTAAATCTGTTCTTCAAACAGGGCAGCAACTACTCGGTGCCCAACGGCTGGCTGGCGTGGCCCTTTACCCTGGCGGTGGGCTGCCTTGTCACCTACCTCATCTCCAACATCCTCACAAGGGGGCTGACGGGCGTCCTCCGTGACATGGCGGGCATCCCCGTCTATCTGCACCACTACGCCGGCAGGGGCAGCAAAAAGCTGTGGAAGTTCCTTTTGGAGGGTGTGTTCTACGCCACCGTCATCGGCTTTGTGGTGGTGAATCCCTTTGCGGTGCCGCTGCTGGGGGTCTACATCCTGCTCTGTTTTGGCCAGGAAGCGGACAACCCCCGCGTCATCGGTCTTTTCCTCAGGCGGTGCCGCCTTTACAAAAAAGCGGAAAAGGGCGGGGGCAAAACGGGCGAAAAGCCCCTGCTGGCCGACACGATGCTCCAGATCTTCAGTCTGGGGCTGGGATTCTTTGTCTACTCGCTGCTCAACCTGCTGGTGTGGAACCTGTTCGCTTACCACTTTTTCGCCCGGCTGATCTTCAGCCTGCTGCTGGCAGCCATGACCCTCACCCTCTCCGGCGGCGCGCGGCGTAAAAAGCTGGGCAAGGCCATGGGCATGATGGCCATCACCACCGGCGTGCTCGCCCTGCGCCATGTCACCGCCTTCGCCCACGACGGGGGCGCCTCGGAGTCCGGCGGCACCTGGACGGGGCTGACGCGCAACGCCGGTTTCAAGGATATGGACGCCAGCAGCAAGCTGGGCGTCGCCGGCATGAACATCGGCGCGGCGCACGCCACACGGCTGGTGAACTACGCCGATATCCTCATGGACAGCAAGACCCGGCTGACCGCCACCGACCAGTTCATCCTGGACCGCATGTTCAATATGTACGACCGGTACTACCGGGGCGAGCCCGTGTCAATGGATGAGTTCAACAGTCTGCGCGATCTGTACATCAAAAACCTCAACGGCCAGCTTTCCGACGACGTGAACTACCAGCGCACCTGGGCCCAGGGCTTCTGGGAGGACACCGGCACCGCCTTCTCCAACGGCTTTAGGGAGCTTGTGGAGGGGCAGACCGTCAACTCCGCCATCGCCCGCGTGCCCCTGGGCGTGGCCACCATGGGCTACTCGGAAATGGCCATCGCCCCCTTTGGGGCGGCCTACGACGCCTACAGCCGGGTCCAGTCGGGCAACACCAACGCCTGGAGCGTCTGGTCGGACACTATGGGCAACCAGATCTTCAACCTGGCGGTGGGCGAGGCGTGCGGCGCGGGCGTCGGCCAGGCCATGTCCGGGTCGTTCCGCGCCATGTCCGGGGCCTCCGGCGCGGTGCGCAGCCTGCAATCCACCGCTGCCAACTGGATGAGCTCGGCGCGCAACAACGTTTCCCGCTCCACCGCCTCGTTTGTGAACTCCGTCGCTCACAGCATGGAGAGCATGGCGAACTCGGTCTCCCAGATGGGCCGTTACGCCGAGGTGTCCACCGGCGGCGAGAACATCTTCCGCCAGTCCCGGGCCGCGCAGAGCCTGCGGGACAGCTCCCCGATGCACTCCCAGGCCGCCTGGGACCAGGGCGTTGTCCACGCCATGAGCGAGACCGCCAGCGGCACGGCCAGCACCGCCGCCTCCGGCGCGGTGGGCGGCGCCGCCGCCCCCTACATGAGCGGCGGGTCGTCCCCGGCCAGCGGCACTTCCGCCGGCAGCTCGGCCTCCGGCGGTTCCTCCGGCTCGGACGGCACCCTCTGGGGCGCGCGGCAGCAGTTCGCAAGCGAATTTGGTTTCTGAACAAAAAAGGAGGGATGACCCGTGGCACAAAAGGCCCCGGAAAATTGGGACCGCCTGTTCCAGCTGTTCCTGGCACGGCCCAATGGCATCGTGACAAAAAGCACCTACCTGCGGCGGAGCGGCAACTACTGCGCCGTCGTGGGGGAGGGGGAGGAGCAAAAGACCCAGGAACTTCCCGCCCCCATGGGGACGCTTGCCCTCTCCCTTTTGGACATCGAGGGGGAGCTGCCCTGCACCCCCACCGCCTTCACCCTCACCGAGGACGCCGGGTGGGTCTTCTTCGCCCTGGCGGACCTGGCCAGGCGCACCCACTGCAAGAGCCTGCTGGGCGGCACACCGGAGGCGGACCTCACCGCCGACCCCATGAAGGTGGTGGAGGCGCTGGAGGGCGAACTGTTCCCCGGCGTGGACGATATGCGCTTTTTGTCGCCATTCTTGTCGGTGACGCTGGGCATCCGGGCCAAACCGGACCTGAAAAAGGCCCGGCGGGACCTGGCCGCCGCCGAGTTTTTGGGGCAGGACGGCAACATGACCCGGGAGGGCGCTTTGCTGCTCAGTGCCTTCGCCCAGGTGCACACCATGCTGGGCGTCTATGGGTATAAAAAGGAAAAGGGAGAGGACACGCTGTGCTGCGGCGCGGCGCTGAACTGCTACCACTCCCTGTGGAGCGTCGCCTACGACAGCGGGGAAAAGGCGTTTTACCTGACCGTGATGAGCCGCAAGGAGATGGCAAAGGTGCTGGAAGGCATCTTTGCCTGATCTGGCCGCAGCGGCAACCATAACAAATCAATAAAGAAAGGGTCGATACGTATGTCATTGTTTGAAGGTCTGAGCAAGGTCATTTCCGAGACCAGCGCCACCGCGGTGAGCAAGACCAAGGAATTCGCCAAGATCGCCCAGCTCAACGGCGCCATTTCGGAGGAAGAAAAAACCATCCACGCCGCCCACGCGGAGATCGGCCGGCGCTATGTGGAGAACCTCGCCGCCGAGCGCCGGGACCTGTTTGGGGATCAGATCGACCTGATCGCACAGGCCCAGGGGCGGATCGAGGCCCTGCGCCGGGAGCTGGACGAGGTCAAGGGCCTGGGCAAATGCCCCTACTGCGGCGCGGCGGTGGAGGCGGGCAAGGCCTTCTGCGGCAACTGCGGTGCAAAGCTCACCCAGCCGGCCGCGGCGGAGAACCTGCCCCAGCCCATTGAGGAATAACGGCCGGCGGTGGGGCGTAGGATGAAAACCGGGAAAGCGCCGGGGGCGGGCGCCGCCCTCTATTTCGCTTTGAGCTTCGCGCCTGTCCTGTACCTGCTGACCCGGGTGCGGGCGGGCGGCGTCGCCCTGCTGTCGGCGCGCAGGCTGGGCCTGCTGGAAAATTCCCTGCTGCTGGGCCTTGTGGTGGCGGCCTTCTGCATGGCGGCGGGCCTGGCGGCGGCCCAGGGCATCCACACCGGGCCGTTGGCAGGCCGGGGCTGCCGCTGGTTCTTTTTGCTGCTGGCGGCGGTGCCCCCCTATGTCTACGCCCTGGCCTGCCTGTCGGTGGCCCGGCTTTTCCGGCTGAATCCCACGGGGCTGTTCCCCAGCGCGGTGGTGGAGGTGCTGGCCTACCTGCCCATCTGCACCGGCATCTCGCTGCTGGCGCTGGAGCGCCTGCCCAAAGAACCCCTCCAACTGGCCCTGCTCATGGGCCGGGAGGAAAAAGCCTTTTGGAATGTGGCGCTGCCCTCGGTGTTCCCCCAGGTGCTGGCCTCGGGCGGGCTGGTGTTCATCCTGTCGGTCACCGACTTTTCCATCCCCTCCCTGTTCCAGGTGAACGTCTATGCCATGGAGATCTTCTCCGACTACTCCGCCCAGGGGCGCACCTACCACTCCTTCCTGCTGTCCCTGCCGCTCACGGCGGTGGCGGCGGTGGTACTGCTGCTCTGCATGGGCCCGGTGAAGAGCATCCTCATGGCGGCCCCCTCCGGGGCGGCCTTTCCGGTGCGGGGCGGGGCCGCCGTGTTCGCCGCGGGCAGGGCGGGTGTGGCCCTCTGCATGTTCCAGGTGGTTTTCCCCCTGGCCGCCCTCGCACCCTACCTGCCCAGCCTGGGGCGGGCCATCCTGCTCGCGTGGGAAGAGCTGGCCACCTCTTGCCTCACCGGCGCGCTGGCTGGGCTGCTGGCCCTGGCGCCCGCAGCGCTGGCCGCGGAGTTCCTGCTGGCCCAAAAGGGGAAACGGTGGCTGTGGTACCTGTTCCTCTTTCCCATCGCCCTGCCCGGTTCCATCGTGGGGCTGGGCCTGCTGGAGATGGTCAACAAAAGCCCCTTCCACCGCCTGGGGCGCACCGTCTGGATGCCCGCTCTGGGCCTCGCGGTGCACTACCTGCCCTATCTGCTGCTCCTGCTGGCCGGGGCCTTTGCCCGGCTGGACCGGGACAAGCTGGCGCTGGGGCGGGTGCTGGCGCGGTCGCGGGGGCGGTATCTTTTCCGGGTGCGGCTGCCCCTGCTCCGCGGCGGGCTGCTGGCTGCCTTCGCGGTGGCCTTCATGCTCAGCGTGGCGGACGTGGGCACCGTGCTGATGCTGATGCCGGCGGGGATGGAGCCCCTGTCGGTGAAGATCTACAATTACCTCCACTACGGCTCCTCCGAACTGGTGGCCGGCTTTTGCTATTTTCAGGTACTGCTGTGCATGGCGGTGATGGCGCTGACCGGGCTGTTCCTCTCCGCGCGCCGGAAAGGGCGGCGAGCGGGCGGCGGGCGGCAGGAAAGGAGAAAGACGGATTGATCCAGGCACAAGACATCACAAAGCGATACGGGGAACTCACGGTGCTGAGCGACCTCTGCCTGGCGGTGGGGCCGGGGGAGCTGGTCTCCATCCTGGGGGAGAGCGGCAGCGGCAAGTCCACCCTGCTGCGCATCATCGCCGGGCTGGAAACGGCCGACGCCGGCCGGCTGCTGCTGGGGGGCGAGCCGCCCGCCCGGGCGCTGGAAAAGCGGGGGGTGGCCATGACCTTTCAGGAGCCGGCGCTGTGGAACCACATGACGGTGGAGGACAATATCCTCTACGGCAGCCCCCTCCGAGGCCGGCAGCCCCGGCGGGAGGAGGCCGCTGCCCTGGCGGAGCGACTGGGCATCGGCGAGCTGCTGAAACGCTACCCCTACGAAATTTCCGGAGGCCAGGCCAAGCGGGCCGCCCTGGCCCGGGCCATCGCCTGCCGCAAGCCCGTCCTGCTGCTGGACGAGCCCTTTGCCAACCTGGACGAAAAGAGCAAGGCCATAGCCATGGAGGCGGTGCGGCAGTGCTGCGCCGGAATGACGGTGCTGCTGGTGACCCACAGCCGGGAGGAAGCGGAGTGCCTGAGCCAAAAGCGGTACCAGCTGGAAAGGGGGCGCCTGTATGGATAAGAAAAAAATCTTCATCGTCGTCTTTTTCCTCGCGGCCATGGCGGCGGCGGGCGTGGGGCTGAAGATGTACCAGGCCGACAGCGAGCCGGTGTACGAGAAGATGGACTACCTCCATGTGCTCTTTCAGGGCGAGGAGATCTCCGCCCTTTATGACGACGGACAAAAGCTGTGGGTGGGCCTGAAAGGCGGCCTGCGCACCATCCACCGGGAGACCGGGGAGCCGCTGGAGGTGATCGACGACAGCATCACCCTGATCTACGCCTCGGAGATCGGGGAGAGCTTCGACGGCCTTATCTGGTGCGGCCACAACAACGGCGTCAGCGCCTACACGAAAAGCGGCGAGAAAGTCCTCACCTTCTCCGCGCCCCAGATCCCCGAGGGCCGGGTGAACGCGGTGCTGCCGGTGGAGGACGGGGTTTGGATCGGCTGCATGACCGGGGCGGCCTTTTTGACAAAGGAGGGCGGCCAGTGGCAGGTGGAGCGGGTGCTGGGCACCACAAACGGCCTCACCGAGGAGTGCGTGAGCATCATCCGGAAAAACGGCGACGAGCTGTGGTTCGGCATGTACCTGTGCCAGAACGAGGGCGGGCTGTGCATCCTGAAAGGGGACGAGTGGACCTACCTCACCATGGACGACGGCCTGGCCCACCGGTATGTGAACTCCCTGGTGTTTTTGGACGAGGACACCTGCCTTGCCGGGGTGGGCCACACCCTCTACGGCGGGCTGGACCTGCTCAAGCGTACCCCCGAGGGTTGGAAGGTGACCCGCACCTGGTCCAGCGCGGAGGGCCTGCCGGGCAATAAGGTGCGGTTCCTTTTCTGCACCCGGGACGGGCGGATAATCATCACCACCGAGATGGACGGCATGGTGATCTGCGAGCGGCCCCCGGACGAGGGCGCCGAGGCCATCACCGGGCTGTACCTGGTGCAGGGGAACGGCCTGGCGGACAACGAGGTCAAGTGCATCGCCGAAAGCGACGCCTGCCTCTGGCTGGGCTGCAAGACCGGTCTTACCCGCATGGACAAGACATGACCTGTCCCAAACATCCTGCCAGGCCCCTCATCCTTAAAACACAAAAATAGGCGCTGCCCTTTCTCTCTGGTTCAGCTCCCCAGTCATATTCCACTGCATGGGTGGTTTTCAGCGGGTATGACTGTTTTCTCACAGCCCCATCGCCTCGCTGAGCTTTTGCCCGGCGAGGCGCTTGTTTTTGTCAAAGGCATGGCTGTAGATGTCCAGCGTGGTACTGGGCTGGGAGTGACCCAGCAGACCTGCCACCGTGCGGACATCCACGCCTTGGGCGATGAGCATGCTGGCATTGGTGTGCCTGAGGGTATGCAGGTGATACTCCGGCGGAAAATCATTTTTCCGGTAGAGTCTGCGAAGCCGCCTGGTAAAAGAATCCGGATGCACCGGTCCCTCGGCAATGGAGAAGATATAGTCATCCGGGCGGATGATCCTCCCCTCCCTGGCCTGCTCCAGAAACAGCTCCCCCATGTAATCATGCACCAATTCCGGGATCACCACAGTACGAGTGCGGTGATTTTTCGTGCTGCTCTCCACGATCCCCTGGCCCAGCACAGAACTGCGGGAGTGCTGCACCGTCACCGCCCCGCCGCCGTGCAGATCGTTCCAGCGCAGGGCGCACAGTTCGCCCCGACGCATCCCAGTGGTAATGGCGGTCAGGTAAAACGCCCGGTAGAGCAGCGGCTCCTGCAAAATGCACTGCATCAGCTTGCGCATCTCGAATTCGGCGGGGACGCGCTGCACCTTCTTTTCCACCCGAACACCCCGCACCCGATGGGCAGGGTTGTAGAGCAGAATATCGTTCCGCTTCGCATCCTCCAGCACCGCTGATACCGTTTCAAGATACTTGTGCACCGTGGCTTCACACAGCGGCTCACCCCTGCGATTTTTTCGTTTGCGCAGTTCGGCGCACATTTCTTCCAGGATCAGCGGACGGAGCTTGTTCAGCGTCACTCCGCCGATGTACGGATAGACGACCTCCAGTTGGCGTTTGTATCCCGCCAGAGTGCTGGCCTTATAGTGGGTCTGTCGCGCTAGCCAGCTCGCCGCATACTGTTCAAACGTGGTGCGGTCGTCCTCCTCCATCCCGCAGCGGAACCGTTTTTCCATACGCTCTGCTTCGGAATGGACATATTGCAGAATGCCGCGTTTGGGTATCTCTTGCGGCACGTCGATGGTACGGCTCTGCATCCGCTTTTGTCCTCCGGGTCGGTACCCGTTGCAGACAGTGATCTTGAATTTCCGTTCGCCTTTTTGTTTGATAGACGCTATTCCACTCGCCTCCCATCACGAAGCCTGTGACGCCGGTGACGGCAGTGACAGCATATTCGCTGTTGTCCCTTCTCCGGGAATGCTGTCACAACCGTCACTTCTGTCACTGAGCCAGAGCCGCAGGGTCCTTTTGCTGTTGGTACGGCTCACTTCCAGTCCGATCCCCGCTTCCGCCAACTGCCGTCCCCAGCTTTGGAGATATCGGGAAAGCTGTGCCGGCCCGAAGATCAGACCTTCCTTATAAAATCCTGAAAAGGGCAAAAGCACAGAAAACCTATTCCATTCGATTAAAGTTATTTCCCGAAGAAGACCCGAATGAAATGGCAAATATTTTCTTGTCTTTCACCAGTAATGTG
>DWXV01000080.1 GCA_019119025.1 Candidatus Allofournierella excrementigallinarum | reverse complement strand
CTGGCCTGCCGGCTGCAGTGCTGCGCCATGCTGCTGGTGCCGGTGGGCACCTGCGCCAACATGCTGTTCCAGAGCACCGGCCAGAGCGCCGCGGCCACCTTTTTGTCCAGCCTGCGGCAGGGGCTCTATTACCTGCCGCTGATGCTGGTGCTGCCGCTGGTCATCGGGCTGCGGGGCGTGCAGATCGCCCAGCCTCTGGCGGACGCGCTCACCTTCGTCACCAGCGTGCCTTTCCTTGTGCGGTTCTTCGCCCAGCTGCCCCGGCAGGACAGGGAATGAACTTTCCCAGATTCAAGGCCGGGCCCCACACGCGGGCCTTTCAGCCGTCCCTGAACGGTCAGCGCCATGCTGCCCCCGTTCTCAATCTCTTTTGATCTTACCGCGGCCTCTTGACCTCTCTCAGCAGAGCAACTGTAATGTCTTTGGCGATGCTTGATGCTTTTGCGCAGTTTTCTTCAAAATTGTCAATGCCGCTGTGTTTTTCGGTATCGGTCACACACCGGACGGCGATAAACGGTATGGCATTTGCATAGCAGACATGGGCAATGCTGGCAGTTTCCATGTCAACCGTCAAAGGCGCAAATTCATCGTTTATTTTTTTCCGGCCCGCATCGGTTATGAAGGATTCTCCCGTTGCCATCCGGCCCCAAACCACCTTTCCGGGCAAAGCAAGTTTGCCAACGGCAGACTTCGACATATCCGTCAGCTTTGAGTCTGCCGCAAAAAACGCCGATCTCATCCACGGATGAAATTCCGTCAAAATGTCTGGCGCTACATCATGGTAGCAAACCTCCGTGGAGATAACCGTGTCGAATATTTCCAGCCCCGGCTCCATGCCGCCCGCTGTTCCTGAGTTGATGATCATATCCACGCAGAATGCATCTATCAAAAGCTGCGTCGCTATGGCGGCGTTTACTTTGCATACGCCGGAAAACAGGGCGACAACTTTTACGCCGTCGATCTGTCCGTCATAGAATTTCAGCATGGCTTTTTCCGTTATCCTGCATTTTTTTATCAAGGGCAGAAATGGGGCGAGTTCTTCGTCGCCCGCACATATTATCCCGATTTTCACGAAATCATGTCCTCCCATGGCTTGAACGCCGTTTTTTTGCATATTATACCACACTTGAGCGCCGTTCAGAAAAATCTGCCCGGCGCTTGAATCCGCCTCTCTTGGCGCACAGCGCGCCGCGCAGTACAATAAAGGCAGAAAAAGCGCGCGCACAAAACACAGAGAGGACGACGCTTTATGGAACAGACGAACACCTTGAAGATAGGCTCCACCATTGCCGCGCTGCGCAAAAGCCGGGGGCTGACCCAGGAGCAGCTGGCGGCGCTGGTGGGGGTGAGCGGCCCGGCGGTGAGCAAGTGGGAGACCGGCGCTTCCTGCCCGGATGTGGCGCTGCTGTGCCCCCTGGCGCGGGCGCTGAACACCACCGTGGACGCCCTTTTGCAGTTTGAGGCCGCCCTGACCGACGAGGAAGCGGCGCGGCAGATCAACGCCCTGATGGAGCGCCTGCCCCGGGAAGGGCCCGCCGCCTGTGAAGAGGCGCTGCGGCAGCTGGTGCGCCGCTGGCCCGGCTGCACCGCCCTGCAGTTCAACGCGGCCATGGTGTGCGACGGCTTTGAGATGTTCTTCCCCGACGCGCAGCCCGAGCAGAAGGCCCGCTGGCGCGCCTTCAAGGGGGAGCTGCTGGAACGGGTGCGCGCCGCCGGTACCGCGGCATACTGGCAGGCGGCCACCATCCAGCTGGCCAGCCTGGCTCTGGCGGAGGACGATCTTGACCGTGCTGAGGCCCTGCTGGACGAACTGCCCGAGCACCCGGCAGACGCCACCGCCGTGCGGGCGCTTTTGTACCGCAAGCGCGGGCAGAAGGAAGAAGCCCGCAAACTGCTGCAAACGCAGCTTTACACGGCGGTCAGCAAGGCGATGACCATCCTTCCCATGCTGCTGGGCGGCGAGGAAGAACCCCGCCGCCGGCAAAAGCTGGTGGACGCCTATCAGGAACTGGCCCGCGCTTTCGGCCTGGCCGGCCTGGGCGAAGGCTTTCTGGTGGAACTGCACCGGCAGGCGGGCGAGTGGGACGAGGCGGCGCGGCACTTTTCCCTTTATGTGGACCAGCTTCTTTCTCCCCCGCCCCACCCGGACCCGGACCTCTTTGCCCCGGCGCTGGACTGTGAAAAAAAGCCCGGCGAGACGTTCCCCGCCGGGATGCGCCGCATGCTGCTGGACGGCATCCGCCGGGAGATGGACGACCCGGAGCTGCGGGCGCACCCCGTTTTTGCCGCCGCCCTGAAAAAGCTGGAAGAGAGCGTGTGAGCGCGCCTTTGGCGCGCAAAACCCCCGCGGGCTGAAAGCCTGCGGGGGTCCCTTTTATTTTTGGGGCAAAAGGTTGCTCACATAGGGCCTGCGCCCTGCCAGCACCTCGTCGTAGAAGGCCTGTTTGCCGTCCAGATATTCCATGGCGCTTTGCAGCCGGGCCATCTCCTCCTCCAGCGCCTTGCGCCGTTCGGCCAGGATGGCCTTGCGTTCCGGGATGGATTCTTCCCCCTGCAGGCACAGCTGCACATAGTGCTGCATCTCCTTGATGCTCAGCCCGCAGCGGCGCAGGCAGCCCAGCCCCTCCAGCCAGGCCAGGTCCTGCTCGTCGAACACCCGGCGGTTGCCGCCGTCCCGCTTGACATTGGGCACAAGGCCCTGGTTGCAGTAGAATTTCAGCGTCTCATAGTTCAGGCCGGTCCGTTGGCAGGCCTCTTTCATGGAATAAAGCACGGTGGCCTCTCCTTTCACACTTTCTTCACAAATGGGGGCTTGACCGGTAGCGGCTACCGGGTGCTACACTGAGGATACCACATCCCCCGGCAAGGTGCAAGGGAACGGATGTGCGCAGAAACGGAGTTTGAGACGATGGAATACACGACCCTTTCCAACGGGGTGAAGATGCCCATGGTGGGCTACGGCGTTTATCAGGTGAGCCCGCAGGAGTGCGAGCGCTGCGTGCTGGACGCCCTGGGCGCGGGCTACCGCTCGCTGGACACCGCCCAAAGCTATTTCAACGAGGCGCAGGTGGGCAGCGCCATCCGCAAGTCCGGCGTGCCGCGGGAGGATATTTTTCTGACCACCAAGGTTTGGGTGGAACACTACGGCCAGCAGGCCGCCCGGGCTTCGGTGCTGGATTCCATGGAAAAACTGGGCGTGGACTATCTGGACCTGGCGCTTCTGCATCAGCCCTTTGCCGATTACTACGGCGCATGGCGGGCGCTGGAAGAACTTTATGACGAAGGGCGGGTGAGGGCCATCGGCGTGTCCAACTTTTATCCGGACCGGCTTGTGGACCTGGCCATCTTTGCCCGCATCCGCCCCATGGTGAACCAGGTGGAGATCCATCCCTATCACCAGCAGGCCGAGGCCTTGAAATGGATGGAAAAGTACGGCGTGCAGCCGGAAGCCTGGGCCCCCTTCGGCGAGGGCCGGGGCGGCCTGTTCTCCGACCCGGCGCTGACGGAGATCGGCCGCCGCCACGGCAGGACCGCCGCCCAGGTCATGCTGCGCTGGCATTTGCAGCGCGGGGTGGTGGTCATCCCCAAGTCCACCCATGTGGAGCGCATGCGGGAGAATCTGGACGTTTTCGGCTTTTCCCTCAGCGAAGAGGAGATGGAAGCCATCGCCGCGCTGGACAAAAAGCAGAGCGCGTTTTTTTCCCATCAGGACCCGAATATGGTAGAATGGTTCGCAGAGATGGTGGAGCAGCGCCGCGGCCGGCAGGGCGGCTCCGCAGCGGAATGACGCCGGCCACAAGGAGGAACGAGACCCATGCGAAAAAATTTTGGAGCAAAACCCTGGACCTATCCCCAGCCGGTGTTCATCCTGGCCAGCTGGAACGAGGACGGCACCGCCGACGCCATGAACGCCGCCTGGGGCGGCGTGAGCGACGACAGGGAGCTTTCCTTCTGCATCAGCGCCGGGCACAAGACCACCGCCAACATCCTGGCCCGGAGGGCTTTCACCGTGAGCATGGCCACTGTGGGCCAGATGGCCGCCTGCGACTATGTGGGCATCGTGTCGGGCAACGAGGTGAAGGACAAGCTGGAGAAGGCCGGCTGGCACGTCACCCCCTCCGCTTTTGTGGACGCGCCCCTCATCGACGAGCTGCCCATGGCGGTGGAGTGCCGGCTGGTGAGCTACGATGCCGAGAGCTGCCGCCTGGTGGGCGAAGTGGTGAACGTGAGCGCCGACGAGGCGGTGCTGGACGAAAACGGCCGCATCGACCCGGCCAAGCTGCGGCCCATCGCCTTCGACCCCGTCCACAATCTTTACCGCGCGCTGGGCGAGGCCGCCGGCCGCGCCTTCCACGACGGGCTGCAGCTGAAATAAGCCCCGCCCCGGCATACCGGGCCGCCCTCCCGCCATACCTTTATGGCAGGGAGGGTTGTTTTATGTTTGGGGTATTTTTCAGTTTTATCGCTTCGCACATTTTGTATCTGGCGCTGCATCTGGAAACGGGCAGCTTTCCCCGCCCGCTTACGCCGCGGCAGGAGGTGGAGGCCTTCGCCGCCTTCAAGGCGGGCGACATGGCCGCCCGGGACCGCATCATCCGCCACAACCTGCGGCTGGTGGCCCATGTGGTGAAGAAATACTATTCCCTGCCCGGCGACGCCGAGGACCTCATCAGCATCGGCACCATCGGGCTCATCAAGGCGGTGAACAGCTTCGACAACACAAAGCAGGCCCGTTTTTCCACCTATGCCTCCCGCTGCATCGACAACGAGGTGCGCATGAGTTTCCGCAAGCAGAAGAAGGCCCCCGCCACCGTGAGCATGAACGAGCCCATCGAGGCGGGCAAGGACGGCAGCGCCCTGACGGTGATCGACGTGGTGCCGGACGATTTCCTTCTGGACGAGGACTGCGAGCGCCGGGACGAGACCGCCCGCCTGCGGCAGCTGGTGGACGGCCTTTCGGGGCGGCAGCGGCAGGTGGTGCTGCTGCGCTACGGCCTCTCGGGCCAGCCGCCCATGACCCAGCAGGAGGTGGCCGGCCTTTTGGGCATCAGCCGCAGCTACATCAGCCGCATCGAAAAGGCGGCGGTGCTCTCGCTGCGCCAGTCGCTGCTGGCGCAGGAGGAATAAAACAGGCAAGCGCCCCCGCCGTTTCCCGGCTGGGGGCGCCCTTTTTCAAAGTTTCACAGGTTGACGGCGTTGATGGTTTTGCCCGCCAGAAAGCTGCGCAGGTTTTCCACCGCCGCGTCCATCAGGCGCTGGCGGGCGGCCTTTGCCCCCCAGGCCATGTGGGGGGTGAGGATGCAGTTCGGCGCGCCCAGCAGGGGGTTGCCCTCCCGGATGGGCTCGGCGCTCACCACGTCCAGCGCGGCCCCCGCCACCCGCCCGCTTTTGAGGGCGGCGGCCAGGTCCACCTCGTTCACCAGCGGGCCCCGGGCGGTGTTCAGCAGCAGCACCCCCGGCTTCATGGCGGCGATGGCCTTTCGGTCGATCATGCCGGCGTTTTGGGCGGTGAGGGGGCAGTGGAGGCTGACCACGTCCGCCGCGGCAAAAAGTTCCTCCAGCGGCACCGCCGCCCCGCCGCCCTCCAGCGGGCCGGGGGCCAGGCGCGGCCCGAAGGCCAGCACCTTCATGCCGAAGGCCCGGGCGATGCGCGCCGCCGCCCGGCCGATGCGCCCATAGCCCACCACGCCGAAAACAAGGCCCGCCAGCTCCCGCTGGGGGGTGTTCCAATAGCAGAAATCCGTCTTTTGGCACCACTCGCCGCCGTGCACGCCCCGGCTGTGGTCCCCCACCCGGTGGCACAGCTCCAGCAGCAGGGCAAAGGTGAACTGGGCCACCGCTTCGGTGCCGTAGTCCGGCACGTTGCACACCGGGATGCCCCTTGCCGCCGCGGCGGCGGTGTCCACCACGTTGTAGCCGGTGGCCAGCACCCCGATGTAGCGCAGCTGGGGGCATGCGGCCAGCGTGGCGGCGGTGATGGGGGTCTTGTTCACCAGCACCGCCCCGGCCCCCGCCATGCGGGGCAGGATGAGCTCGGGCGGCGTACGGTCATAATGCTCAAACTCCCCCAGCGCCTCAAAGCCCTGCCAGCCCAGGTCGCCCGGGTCGAGGGCATGGCCGTCCAGCGCCACGATCTTCATGCTGCATCCTTCCCTTCCGCTGTGTTTTTTCCATTGTACCACAGCGGGAAGGATAAAAAAAGCGGAACGGCCCGGCCTCAAGGTCAGGCCGGGCCGTTTGGGCCAGAAAATCAGGGCAGCGGCAGTTCCTCGCCGTTGAGGGTCACCTTTGCCACCTTTTCCAGGTCGACGACCTGGTCGAAGATGCTGCGGTAGACGACGCTGCCGTCGCCGCTGCTGACGCTGGCGCTGCTGGTGGGCACCTCGGTGCCGTCGGCCAGAATGACCCGCAGGTCGGCGGCATCGCTGTCGGCGGTCATCTCGCCGGTGCCGAAGGCGGTGACGGAGATGGGCGACAGCTGCACTTCGTGAAGCGTCCAGGGCTTCATGTCCCTGCCGCAGGGGATGACCAGCGATCCGCTGGCATCCTCCAGCCGGAAGGTGGTGGCCCAGCTGCCGTCGATGAGCCAGTCGTAGGTCATGGTCTCCATCCGGACGGACAGCTCGCTCAGATCGGCGCCCTGGGGCGGGATGAGCACATATTCCACCAGGTCGTTGTAGCTCTGGAAGGTGCCCATCTTGTGCTCTTCGCCCAGGTCCAGTTCCAGCTCGGTGCAGGGCACCCGCTCGCCCCCGGCGTTCCACAGCGAGAAGGACAGGCGGTTGGCCCGGCCCATGCCGCCCAGGTTGTTCACCTGGATGTGCAGCTGGCCGTCCACCACGCCGGCGGCGTTCACGCTGGCCCAGTCCACGCCGGGCAGGGCCAGCGGCTCCTCCCAGCCGGCGAGCACGGGGATCTTGCCCTCGTCCAGCAGCTTGGTGTAGCACTCCATGGCCGGGCCGGTGGCGCCCCAGGCGTCGATCTGCTGGTCGTACTGCACCGGGATGTGGCCGGTGAGGCCGCGGACTTCCTCCATGGTGTAGCCCAGGTCCACCGGGTCGTTGAAGGACAGCCCCGAGGTGATGCTGGTGGCGCCCACGGTGATCTTTTTGCCCGCCAGCTGCTGGCCGGCGTTGGCGGTGAGCCGCAGGATGGCGGTGCCGGTGGCTTCGTCGTAGTCCACCGTTTCCACGTTGGTGAACATGGTGCCGGTGACCTGCGGGGTGTAAAGCCCGGCGTCCGGGCCGATGCGGCCCTGGCCGGTGGTGTCCTGCAGGCCGATGTAGACCGCGGCCACCTGGCCGTCGCTCATGGCGGCCAGCACCTCCATGCGGATGCCCGCGTCTTCGCTGACCTGGTTGACGGGCTGGAGCATCTGCAGCGTCTCCTCGCCCAGCACGGCCAGCTTCTGCTGCAGTTCCGGCGCGGCGGCCAGCACGCCGCCGCCCAGGCACAGAGCGAGGGCAAAGGCCGCCGCCAACGCCAGCGCGCGCCTGGCCGGGCGCAGGCGGCGCGCCGGAGGCGCCACGGCCACGGTGGGCCGGCACTGGGCCAGGATAGCCTGCTTTTGAGCAGCGTCTATCCGGACGCTGCCGAGACCGCTGTCGACAGCGGCCCGGACGGTTTCGTCACAGATCTTCATTTGGCCCTCCCTCCAATCGTTTTTTCAGCGTCTCACGGGCGCGGCGCAGCCGAATGCTCACCGTAGACTGGGGCGCGCCCAGCACGGCGGCGATCTCGCCCACCTTGAGCTGCTGGTAATAGTGCAGCAAAATGACCTCTTTGTATTTCGGCTTCAGGGCCATGATCTCCTGGAACAGGCGGCCCTGGCCGTCCTTCGGCTCCTCAAAGCCGGGCAGCTCGGGATACTGCTCCACCAGATTGACCTTGCGCTTCCAGGCGCTGCGCAGATAATCCTTGCAGACGTTCACCGTGATGCGCATGACCCAGGCCTTTTCCGCCGCGGGGTTCTCGATGGGCCGCCAGGCGCGGTAGATCTTGATAAACGCATCCTGCACGGCGTCCTGGGCCAGGTGCACATCGCCCAGGTACATGCAGCACATGCGCAGCATGCCGGTGCCGTACACATCCACCAGCCGCTCCATCTCGGCGCTTTCGCACACCGGCTGCTCCACCATTCCCTCACGCTCCTCCGCGGCGGCCCGCCGCGAGAGGCTTTCACCCCTCAAACGGACCGGCCCCCTGAAAATATTTCAACTTTGCGCCGCTC
Source organism: Candidatus Allofournierella excrementigallinarum (assembly GCA_019119025.1). GTDB lineage: Bacteria > Bacillota > Clostridia > Oscillospirales > Ruminococcaceae > Allofournierella_A > Allofournierella_A excrementigallinarum. The sequence goes on along the minus strand of DWXV01000080.1, from coordinate 16,608 downwards.
TTGTCAGTTTTTCGTAAACTTTTGGTTACAATTTGGAGACAACTCCGTTACGCCGCTTTCAAACCAGTTCCAGCCGGCCTTCCACCGCGTCCAGCGTGACGGCGCCGGCGAGGGTGCCCGCCACGAACCGCTCGGCCAGGGGGTCCTCCACCCGCTTGCGGATGGTGCGCCGCAGGTCCCGCGCGCCGAACTTGGAGCCCGCCTCCTTCACCAGCGCTTTGCAGGCCGCGGGGGTGTAGGCGAAGGCGACACCCTTTTCCGCAAGAGGCTGGACATACTCGTCCAGCGCCAGGGCGGCGATGCGCTCGAGGCTCTCCTCCGAGAGGGGCTTGAAGGCGATGACCTCGTCCACGCGGCCCAGAAACTCCGGGCGCAAGAATTCTCCCAGGGCCTTCATTGCCTTGTTTGCGCTGATCTGCTCCGGCGTTTTGGCAAAGCCGGTCTCCCCGGTTTTTTCGGTGCTGCCGGCGTTGCTGGTCATGCAGATGACGGTGTTCTCAAAGTTCACGGTGCGGCCCTGGCTGTCGGTGATGCGGCCCTCGTCCAGGATCTGCAAAAGGATGTTCATCACATCCGGGTGGGCCTTTTCGATCTCGTCGAACAGCACCACGCTGTAGGGCCGGCGGCGCACCTGCTCGGTGAGCTGCCCCGCCTCGTCGTGGCCCACATAGCCCGGAGGGGCGCCGATGAGCCGGCTGACGGTGTGCTTTTCCATATACTCGCTCATGTCGATGCGGATGAGCGGGTCGGGGGTGTCGAACAGCTGGTTTGCCAGCTGGCGCACCAGTTCGGTCTTGCCCACGCCGGTGGGGCCCACAAAGATGAAGCTGGCGGGCCGCCGCCTGCCGGCAAGGCCGGCCCGGGCGCGCTTCATGGCGCGGGCCACCGCCTCTACGGCCTCGTCCTGGCCGATGATGCGCTTTTTCAGCTCGCTTTCCAGGTTCAAAAGCTTTGCGAACTCGCTCTGCTCCACCTTCATGGCGGGGATGCCGGTCCAAAGTTCCACCACCTTGGCCACGTCCTGCATCTCCACCTTGATGCCGCCCGCCTTCATCTGGAGCTCGGGCAGCTTTTCTCGCAGCTGGGCCATCTCGGTCTTCAGCTGGGCCAGGCGCTCGTAGTCCGGGCCGTTTTCCGCCTGCTCCTGGGCCAGTTCTTCCGCCTCCAGCGCGGCCAGGGCCTTCTGGGTCTCGGCCAGCTCGCTGATCTCGGGGTGGCGCAGGTTGCAGCAGGCACAGGCCTCGTCCAACAGGTCGATGGCCTTGTCTGGCAGAAAGCGGTCTGTGATGTAGCGCTCGGAGAGGTTCACCGCCGCCGAGACGATCTGGGGGGTGACCTCCACGCCGTGGTGGGCCTCGTAATACTTCTTGATGCCGCCCAGCACATTGATGGCGTCGGCGATGCTGGGCTCGCCCACCTTCACAGGCTGGAAGCGGCGCTCCAGCGCCTGGTCCTTCTCGATGAACTTGCGGTACTCGGTGAAGGTGGTGGCGCCGATGACCTGGATCTCGCCGCGGGACAGAGCGGGCTTCAGGATGTTGCCCGCGTTCATCGCCCCCTCGCTGTCGCCCGCGCCGGTGATGCTGTGGATCTCGTCGATGAACAAAATGACATTGCCCAGCCGTTTGACCTCGTCGATGAGGCCCTTGACCCGCTGCTCGAACTGGCCGCGGAACTGGGTGCCGGCCACCAGGGCGGTGAGGTCCAGCCGGTAGAGCTTTTTTCCCTTGAGGCAGGCGGGCACCTGGCCCCGGGCAATGCGCTGGGCAATGCCCTCGGCGATGGCGGTCTTGCCCACGCCGGCTTCGCCGATGAGGCAGGGGTTGTTCTTCTGGCGGCGGGCCAGGATCTGGATGGTGCGGTAAATTTCCTGGTCGCGGCCCACGATCTCGTCCAGCTTGCCGGCGGCGGCGCGGGCGGTGAGGTTCTCGCAGTATTTATCCAGGAATTTCAGCTTGCCGGGGCCCTTTTCCTTCTCCTTTTTCTTGTCGCCCCTGGCGCCGAAGCCGAAGGGGAAGGTGGCGGAGCCGCCGGGGGTAAAGTCCTCGTCGGAGTCGCCGTCCTTGCCGCCTCCCTCTTCCTCGCCCATGGGGGCAAAGGGGAACATGCCGGACATGCCGTTCTCCCCCGCTTCCTCCATGAAGCTGTTCATGCGCTCCTCCATGGCCTCCAGATCCTCGTCGCGCATGCCGAACTGTTTCATCAGATCGTCCACCGGCTTGATGCCCAGCGCCCGTGCGCAGGTCAGGCAATAGCCCTCCTGCTTGGGCTGGCCGTTCTCCATGCGCTGGATGAACACCACGGCGGTGCGTTTTTTGCATTTGACACAAAGCATAGGTCTCTCTCCCTCTCTGCCTTTTTGAAAGGCCTCGAGTCACGGGGCCGGCGGCCCCTTAATAAAACGGATTGAAGCGCCCGAACAGGCTGTAGGTGATGCTGCCGGCCAGCGCCTGGTCGTTGAGGAACTGGATGGAGCCGCCGGTGATGACGATGACCGCCCACACGGCGCACAGCACCAGATACAGGTCCACCACGCCGGCCGCAAGGCCCATCAAAAACCCAAAAAAGCGGTTCACCGAGCCCATCACCGGGATGCGGTTCACGTTGGTGAGCACCGCCACCAGCAGCCCCACCAGCAGCCTGCACAAGGCGAAGGCCACGAAAAACAGCACGATGGCGATGATGGGGGTGAGCAGCGGGGCGATGACCTCGTCCACCAGCTTGGCCGCCAGATCGGGCGCGCCGCTGTCCAAAAGGCCGGCGGCGGAGGCGGTGAGGCTCTCCTTGATGCTCTCGGGCAAAAAGCCCGCGTACTTTTCGATGGTGGACTGGATGTTCACCGTGCCCTCGGCGGTGAGGGTGTTCTGGATGCTGGTCACGAAGCCGTTCTGGAAAAACTTTTCGAACAGCAGCGGCGAGGCCTGGTGGCTGAGCACCAGCGCCCCGATGAGGCTGGCCAGGTTGCCCACGAACTGCACCAGGCCGGCGGCAAAGCCGCGGCGGGCATAGGCGAAGGCCACCACCAGCAGCAGGGCCAGCATCACAAGGTCAAACACGATGGCCGCGTTCATCCGATCACTCCTTTTTGCGTTTGGATCATTGCCGGGGCGTGTCAGGCGGTCTGCCCGTCGTCCGGCTGGGTGAGCAGGGCGGCCTGCCCGCCGGTGACCACCACCAGCTGCTTTGCGTCCAGCACGGCCAGGGGCCGCGTTTCGGTGGACGCTTCCCACAGGGCTTCTCCGGCCAGGCTGTAGGCGGCAACGCTCTCCTGCCTTAAAACGTATGCGGCGGTGCGGGTGCACACCACTCCTTCGGCGGGGGCGGGCACGCTTGCCTCGCCCAGCACCTGCATCTGGGGGTCCAGCACCACCAGCCGGGCGGGGGAATCGCTGGCGTCGGGGCTGAACAGCAGCGCGCAGTTCTGGCCGGACACCGAGGCCGCGCCCAGGCTCTCGCCCTCAAAGCTGTACACCGCCGTCTGCTCGCCGGTGGCCGCGTCGTAGACGATGGCCGTGCGGTCATAGACGGCCAGCAGCCGGTCGTTTGAAAGCCAGTGCAGCTGCAGCGGCTGGCCGGAGGCGGTGGCCGAGGCGGTGACCTCGTCGCTGCGGATGTCCAGGAAATAGAGGTTGGTCTGCAGGCTGCCCCCCTGGGCCACCAGGCAGGCAACGGCAAGGCGCTTGTTGTCCTTTGCAAAGGCCACCCGCACCGGGGCGCCCTCGGCGTCGGTGAGGTTCCAGCCGTAGCGGAACTCCATGGAAGCGTCCCACACGGTGAGCTCGGCGGCAAAGCGGTCGGACTGGGTCACCACCGCCACGCTGCCGCCGGTGCTCATCTCGGCCAGCAGGATGGGCTGCTCAAAGGCGCGCCTATAGAGGGTTTCGGTGCGGCCCTCCACCCGCAGCTCGTAGCCGGAGCGGCCGTAAAGGCAAAAGCGGGTGTTGCCCGCGCTGATGACCGGGCGGGCGTAGCCGTGCTGGATGGTGCGCAGCTCGGCGCCCCCGCCGGACCAGACGCCCACGTCCTGCTCGCCCAGCAGCACGAAGCCGCCGGAAAGGGGTTCGGCCTGCAAGACTTCGGGGATGCCGGTCCTGACCGGCCAGCCAGCGGCGGGCGACAGGGCGATGCGCACCGAGTCGAAGGTCTCCCGGGCGGCCAGGGCCGCCTGGCCGTAGGCCCCGGTGAAATAGAGGGCCGCCAGCCCCGCCGCCGCCAGCGCCAGCACAAGGCGGCGCAGCCGCCGCAGCGCCCGCCGGCGGCGCACCTCCTGCAAACGGGTCACGTTGGACCCGGCGCGTCCTTCGCTCACGGCGGCGCCTCCTTTCAGGGGAAAGTCAGAGGCCCAGGGCCTCGGGGGGATAGTCCACCTGTTTCAAAAACAGCCCCTTCGCCGGCAGGGTGGGCCCGGCAAGGGCGCGGTCGCGCCCGGCCAGGATGGCGGGCACGGCGTCGGGGGCAAGGGCGCCCCGGCCGGCCTCAACCAAAGTGCCCGCCAGGATGCGCACCATGTTGTAAAGGTAGCCGTCGGCGGTGACGGCGACGGTGACGAGGGGCCCCTGCCGCTGCACTTTGCAGGCGGTGATGGTGCGCACGGTGTCGCCCTTTGCCGCCACCGCGCTGCCCGCCGAGCAGAGGCTCAGAAAGTCGTGGGTGCCCACGAACTTTTCCGCCGCCGCGTCCATGGCCGAAACGTCCAGCGGGGCGCTGACGCGGTGGTGGTAGGCCGCCTCGAAGGGGCTTTCCACCGGGCTGTTCCAGATGCGGTAAACGTAGGTCTTCTGGTGGGCGGAATAGCGGGCGTGGAAGCCTTCCGGCACCTGCCGGGCCCCGTTCACCCGCACCGTGTCGGGCAGGTGGCGGTTGAGGGCCAGGGGCAGCTTTTCCAGCGGGATGGCCGTTTCGGCCCAAAAGTTCAGCGCGTAGTGCTCGGCGTGCACCCCCGCGTCGGTGCGCCCGCAGCCCTTCACGTCCGGCCGGGCGCCAAAGAGGGCCTCCAGGGCGTTCTGCACGGTCTCGCAGACGGAAACGCCGTTCTTCTGCACCTGAAAGCCGCAGAAGTTCGTGCCGTCGAAGCTCAAATCCAGCAGGATGTTCATCTCACAAGACCCCCGGCATCAAAAAGCGGGTGGCCCAAAGCGCCGCGAAGGCCAGGGTGCACACCGCCAGCGCCTGCCAGTCCAGCGCGCCGAAACGGAGCACTTTCAGCCGGGTGCGGCCCTCGCCGCCCCGGTAGCAGCGGCACTCCATGGCCATGGCCAGCTCGTCCGCCCGGCGGAAGGCCGAGATGAACAGCGGGATGAGGATGGGCACCATGGCCTTCACCCGGTCGGAAAGGGAGCCGCTGTCCAGCATGGCGCCCCGGGCTTTCTGGGCGTTCATGATCTTGTCGGTCTCCTCGATGAGGGTGGGGATGAACCGCAGGGCGATGGTCATCATCATGGCCAGTTCGTGCACCGGCAGGCGCAGCTTCGCGAAGGGGCGCAGCAGCCGCTCGATGGCGTCGGTGAGGACGATGGGGCTGGTGGTGTAGGTGAGCAGGCTGGTGCCCGCGATGAGGGCCACGATGCGCACCGCCATGAAGATGGCGTAGGCCACGCCCTCCTTATAAATGCGGAAGACCCAGAAGGAGACCAGCGGTTCCCCTTCGCCCCCCATGAAAAAGAGGTTGAGCACCGCCGTGAACACCACGATGGGCATGATGGGCTTGAGGCTTTTCAGGATGAGCTTCAGGGGGATGCGGGCCATGAGATACAGCCCCGCCAGCAGCAGGATGCTCAGCGCCAGGCCCAGGAAGTTGGTGACCGTGAACAGGATGACGATGTAGGCCACCACCAATAGAATTTTCAGCCGGGGGTCGCAGCGGTGCACCGGGGAGTTGCCGGGGAAGTGCTGGCCGATGGTGATGTCTTTCAGCACGGCGCCTCACCTCCCCCGTTCTTTTTCGCCAGTGCGGCCTGGATGGTCTTGACCGCGTAGGGCACGGTGTACACGTCCTGGGGCAGGTCCAGCCCCATGGCCCGCAGCCGCAGGAACACCTTGGTCACCTGGGGCACCGAGAGGCCCAGCTCCAGCAGCTCGTCCGCCCGGGCAAAGACCTTCTCCACCGTGTCGTACATGGCGATGCGGCGCTGGTCCATCACCAGCACCTTGTCGGCGTATTTGGCGATGTCCTCCATGGAGTGGCTCACCAGGATGACGGTGGTGCCGGTCTCCCTGTGGAAGCGCTTGACCTGGGAGAGGATCGTCTCCCGCCCTTCCGGGTCCAGGCCCGCGGCGGGCTCGTCCAGCACCAGGATCTTCGGCTCCATGGCCATCACGCCGGCGATGGCCACCCGGCGCTTCTGCCCGCCGGAAAGCTCAAAGGGGCTGCGCTGGAGATATTCGTCCTTAAGGCCCACGAACCGGGCAGCGCTCTTCACCCGCCGGTCGATCTCGGCCTCGTCCAGGCCCATGTTTTTGGGGCCGAAGGCAATGTCTTTATACACCGTCTCCTCGAACAGCTGGTACTCGGGATACTGGAACACCAGCCCCACCATGAAGCGGAACTTGCGGATGTCCGCCGGTTTTGCCCAGATGTCCTGCCCGTCCACCAGCACCTGGCCCTCGGTGGGCTTCAAAATGCCGTTGAAATGGGTGATGAGGGTGCTTTTGCCCGACCCCGTGGAGCCGATGATGCCCACGAAACTGCCCTCTTCCACGGCAAAGTCCACCTGTTCCAGCGCCACGGTGGCGTCGGGCATGCCGGCGTTGTAGATGTGGGTCAAGCCCTTTGTTTCGATGATGGCTGCCATAGGCCGCCTTTCCCTCCCTCTTGCGGGGCCTTCGCCCCGAAACCGCCGTGTTCACTTCAAAAGTTCATAGAGCGCGGCGGCGCATTCTTCCTCGTTGATGATGTCGGTGGCAATGTCCACCCCGGCCTCTGCCAGCCGGCAGCACAGTTCGGTGACCTGGGGCACGTCCAGCCGCAGGCTGTGCAGCCGGTCCACCTGGCTGAACACCTGGCGGGGGGCGCCCTCCATCACCACCCTGCCCTCGCTCATCACCACCACCCGGTCCGCCCGGGCGGCCTCGTCCATGTAGTGGGTGATGGACACCACGGTGATGCCAAAGTCCCGGTTGAGGCGGCGGATGGTCTCCATCACCTTTTCCCGGCCCCGGGGGTCCAGCATGGCGGTGGATTCATCCAGCACCAGGCAGTCCGGCCGCATGGCGATGACGCCGGCGATGGCCACCCGCTGCTTCTGGCCGCCCGACAGCTTGTGGGGCGCTTTTTCCCGGTGCTTGTAGATGCCCGTCATCTGCATGGCGTCGTCGACGCGCGCGCGGATCTCGGCGGGAGGCACGCCCAGGTTTTCCAGGGCGAAGGCCACGTCCTCCTCCACCACGGTGGCGACGATCTGGTTGTCCGGGTTCTGAAACACCATGCCCACCTTCTGGCGGATGTCGTAAAGATGCTCCTCGTCGGCGGTGTCCATGCCCTCCACCAGAACGGTGCCGGCCTCGGGCAGCAGGATGGCGTTGAAGTGCTTTGCCAGGGTGCTTTTGCCGCAGCCGTTGGCCCCCAGCACCGCCACGAACTCGCCCTTGTCCACCGACAGGCAGACGCCGTCCACGGCCCAGGGGCCTTCCGGCGTGTAGCGGAAGCGGATGCCCTCGGCGCTTATCATGTGCTCCATGTTCACTCCTCCTCCGCCTGCGCTTCCTGCGCCAAGGGTTTGAGAACGATGGGCGCGTTCATCGAGCTCTTTTTCTCCCCCGCCTGCACGCCGTCTGCCAGCCAGAAGGCAGTGGCGCCGCAGGGCACCACGCCGCCGGTGCTCGACACCGGCAGGCCGATCTCGTCACAGGCTGTCGTGCCGCCCTTTTCCGGGCACAGAAGGGTCTTTAAGATGTACTCCATCACCGCCGGCGACAGGCCGGTGGTGTAGCTGTTCACCGCCACGAACAGGGGCTCGCCGCTGAGCACCCGGGTGCACTGCTCGATGAGGTCATAGATGCAGTTTTCCAGCTTCCACACCTCGCCCCCCGGGCCCCGGCCGTAGCTGGGCGGGTCCATGATGATGGCGTCATAGCGGCTGCCCCGGCGGGCCTCCCGGGCCACGAACTTGGCGCAGTCGTCCACGATCCAGCGGATGGGCCTGTCTGCCAGGCGGCTTTCGGCGGCGTTCTCCCGCGCCCAGGCCACGATGCCCTTGGAGGCGTCCACGTGGCAGACGCTGGCCCCCGCGGCGGCGCAGGCCAGGGTGGCCCCGCCGGTGTAGCCGAAGAGGTTCAGCACCCGGATGGGCCGGCCGGCGGCGGCGATGGCCTTTTGGTAGAAAGCCCAGTTCACCGCCTGCTCGGGAAACACGCCGGTGTGCTTGAAGCCGGTGGGGCTGACCACCAGCCGCAGGCCCTGCCAGCCGATCTGCCATTTTTCGGGCAGGCGGCGGCGGTATTCCCACCGGCCGCCGCCCTTGTCGCTGCGGTGATAGACCGCGTCCGCTTTGGCCCACAGGGGGCTGGTGCGCTCATTTCTCCACACCACCTGCGGGTCCGGGCGGACCAGCAGCGCGTCGCCCCACCGCTCCAGCCGGCTGCCGCCGGTGGCGTCGATGAGTTCATAATCCTGCCAGGCACTGGCGGCTCGCATAGGCGCTCCTCCTTTTCCTCTGCCATGGCCCCGGGGCCATGGATTCTATATTGTACCCTGTAATTGTGAATATTTCTTGTTGGTTTGCGCGGCGCGGTCAGAACATGCTCTGCTGGCCGCTGTCCTCCGCAAAGGCGGGGGCGCGCAGCCCCAGATGCTCGTAGGCCAGCCGGGTGACGCACCGGCCCCGGGGGGTGCGGGTGAGGAAGCCCATCTGCATGAGATAAGGCTCGCACACGTCCTCCAGCGTCACCGCCTCTTCGCCCAGGGCGGCGGCCAGGGTGTCCAGGCCCACCGGCCCGCCGCCGTACAGTTCGATGATGGCCCGCAAGAGGCTGCGGTCCAGCTCGTCCAGGCCCAGCGCGTCGATGTCCATGCGCTTTAAGGCCAGCCGGGCGGCGTCGCCGTCCACCGTTCCGTCCCCCAGCACCACCGCGAAGTCCCGCACCCGCTTGAGCAGGCGGTTGGCCACGCGGGGGGTGCCCCGGCTGCACTTTGCCAGTTCGAGAGCCCCCTCCTCGGTGCAGGGCTGGCCCAGGATGCCGGCGCTGCGCCGGATGATGCGGGCCAGTTCGTCGGGGCTGTAAAGCTCCAGCTTCAAAAGCACGCCGAAGCGGTCGCGCAGCGGGCCGGTGAGCTGGCCGGCCCGGGTGGTGGCGCCGATGAGGGTGAACCGGGGCAGGTTGATGCGGATGGACTGGGCGCTGGGGCCCTTGCCGATCATGATGTCCAGGGCATAGTCTTCCAGCGCGGGGTAGAGCACCTCCTCCACCTGGCGGGAGAGGCGGTGGATCTCGTCGATGAAAAGCACGTCCCCCTCCTGGAGGTTGGTGAGCAGGGCGGCCAGGTCGCCGGGCTTTTCGATGGCCGGGCCGCTGGTGATGCGGATCTGCACCCCCATCTCCTGGGCCACGATGCCCGCCAGGGTGGTCTTGCCCAGGCCCGGGGGGCCGTAGAGCAGGATGTGGTCCATGGGCTCGCCCCGGCGCTTGGCGGCTTCCAGGTAGACGCGCAGGTTCTCCTTGACCTTCTCCTGGCCCACATACTCTTCCAGCGTGCGGGGGCGGAGGTTCAGCTCCTCGCTTTCGCCCCGGTTCACCTCGGGGCTGACCAGCCGGTCGTTTCGGTCAAAATCTTCCACGGTTTACCTCCTTGCCATGCCGCGCAGCGCCAGCTTGATAAGTTCTTCCACCGGCAGGGCGTCGTCCAGCTTGGCCAGCGCCGCCGCCGCTTCGCCGGCGGTGTAGCCCAGGCTGGTGAGGGCCGCCGCCGCCTGGGCAAGGTTGCTGCCCGCCGCGGGGGCCGCGGGGCCCAGGTCGGAGAGGGAAAGCCCCTCCGCCAGGCCCCTGCCCACCTTGTCTTTCAGTTCCAGCGTGATGCGCTGGGCCAGCTTCGGGCCCACGCCGCTGGCGGCGGTGAAGGCCTTGTGGTCCCCCGCCGAGGCGGCCAGCGCGATGCGCTGGGGGCTGAGCACGCTCAGGATGGCCAGCCCCACCTTGGGGCCCACGCCGCTCACGGCGGTGAGCATCTTGAAGCAGGCCTGCTGTTCTTCGTCGGCAAAGCCGAAAAGGGAGACGTCGTTCTCGGTGACGTTCATGCAGGTGTAGAGCACGGCCTCCTGGCCCGCGGCGGGCAGCGCCCCCGCCACGCTGGCGGGCACCTGCACCTGATAGCCCACCCCGGCGCAGCGGATGACCACCTGGTCCAGGCTCTTTTTCAAAATCGTTCCGGAAAGGCAATAGATCACGGCGAAACGCCTCCTTTGTCAGCGCAAGGGCATGTTCTGCAGCCGGCTGCGGCTGCAATGGCAGTGGGCGATGGCCATGGCCAGCGCGTCGGCGGTGTCGTCGGGCCGGGGCATCTTTTCCAGGCGCAGCAGCACCCTTGTCATCTCCTGCACCTGCTTTTTCACCGCCTTGCCGTAGCCGGTGACCGCCTGCTTGACCTGCATGGGCGTGTATTCGAACACCGGCACGCCGCACTGGGCGGCAGCCAGAAGGATGACTCCCCTCGCCTCGGCCACGCCGATGACGGTGGTCTGGTTGTGCTGGTAGAACAGCTGCTCGATGCTCAGCGCCTCGGGGGCATAGTCCCGCATCACCCGCGCGACCCCCTCGTGCACCGCCGAAAGGCGCTGCTCGAAGGGCATGTCCGCCGGGGTGGTCACCGCCCCGAAGCCCACCGGCGTGAACCGGTTGCCGATGTATTCCACGACCCCCCAGCCCACGATGGCGTAGCCGGGGTCGATGCCCAAAACACGCATAAGCTCTTCCCTCTTTGGCCCTGCGGCCACACTTCCCCACAATATCCGATATAGTATACCACAAAACCGCGCCGCGCGCAAACGCAGGCCGCGAAAAGAAGGCCCGGCGGCCCCGCGCAGGATGCGCAGGGGCCGCCGGGCCGGTGTGTTCACTTCTTCCCAGCGTTCATTCAAACACCGCAACCCAGTAGTGGCAGCCGTCGCCATCGTACATGTGGGCGATGGCGCCCCGGGTGTAGCTGGTGCTGATCATGTTCTGGTAGTGCCCGGAGCTGGCCTGCCAGGCGACAATGACCGAGGCCGCGTCGGCGTAGCCCACGGCGATGTTCTCGCCCCGGGTCTGGGCGCCGTTGTGGCTGAAGTCCACCGCGATGTCCTCGCAGCGGCTCTGGGCGATGGAAGCCAGGCTGTCGTCCCAGGCAAGGGCCGCCGCGCCCGCCGCCGCCCGCAGCTGGTTCTGCAGGTCAAAGGCGGTGGTGTCCACGTCCACATAGAACCAGCCGTGGGTGCCCCAGCCCTCGGGGGCGTCCTCGGTGGGGGCGGCGACGCTGCCGCCGCCGGAAGAGCCGCTGCCGCCCGCCGGAGCGGAGGAACCGGAGGAACTGGAGGAGCCGGAGGAGCCGCTGCCCGAGGATCTGGCGGCCTCCTTGCAGGTGAGGGTCACACTGCCCGCCACTTCGTAGGCCGTTTCGGCGGTGATGGTCGCCTCGCCGGCGCTCACCGCGGTCACGTTGCCGGCCTCGTCCACAGTGGCCACGCCCTCGTCGCTGGAGGACCAGGTCAGGGTGGCGGCGTCCACCGCCGCGCCGGTCTCGTCGGCGGCGGTGACGGTGGTAGTGCCGCCCACGGTCACTTCGGTCTTATCCGCCGTGAGGGTCAGTTCCTTGGGGCCGCTCCACACGGTGATCATCGCCTTGGCGCGGGCGCCGTCCGGCGCCAAGATCAGCAGGCTGGTGTGCCCCTCCTTCACCGGGGTCACATTGCCGGCCTCGTCCACGGTGGCGATGGCTTCATCGCCGGTCTTGTAGGTCAGCTGGCCCGCCAGCTCAGCGGGCTCCACGGCCACCACGGCCTGGGCCGCGCCGTCCGCCAGATGAAGGCGCATCTCCTCCACCGTCAGGCTCTCGGTGGCGATGTTCACCACCACCGTCTGGGTGGCGCTCATTTCGCCCACCGCCGCGGTGACGGTGGTCTCGCCTGCCGCCACGCCGGTGACCACGCCGCTCTCATCCACGGTGGCCACCGCCTCGTCGGCGCTGGTGTAGGCCACCGCCGGGCCTTCGGCGGGCGCTTCGCCGTCCCAGGTATAAACGGGTTCCAGGGCGGCGGTGCCGCCCACCGTCAGCTTCAGTTCTTCCTGCGGCAGGCTGACGCCCGTCAGTTTCGCGCCGCAGGCGGTCAGGGCCAGCATCAGCGCCGCCGCCAGCCACCAAGCGATCCGTTTGCTTTTTCTCATGCTGCTTCCTCCTGTTTTTCGCACATTCGCGCAAAAAGGCCGGGGATGGCATACGCACGATGTCATCCACGGCTCAACGGCTGCCCCGCGCCCGGAGGCGCGGGATCATTTGTGCTTATATTATATCATTTTTCAGCGGCTGCCGCAAGTTCTGCGGGAAAAACCCGGCCCGCCGAAACGGCGGGCCGGGCACGGAACAAAGCGATCATTTGACGGTGACGATGTCGGCGTTGGCAAGGCACTCGTCGGTGAGCTCCTGGCCGATGCCGGGGCGCTCAGGCACCTCAAAGTAGCCGTCCTTGGCCACATAGTCGTATTTGCACAGCCGGATGTTATCTTCGATGAGGGCGGAGGCATGCAGCTCGTGGATAACGAAGTTGGGGATGACCGCCTCCAGCTGCAGGGCCGCGGCAGCAGAGATGGGGCCGCCGCAGCAGTGCACCTGCACGCCGATGTCGTAGACATGGGCCATGTCGCAGATCTTCTTGCCCTCGGTCAGGCCGCCGGTGTTGCACAGGTCGGGCTGGATAATGCCGATGGAATGGTCCTCGAAGAACTGACGGTAGCCCCAGCGGGTGTAGACGCGCTCGCCGGTGGCAACGGGGATCTCGATCTTGCTGCTGATCTCCCGGAACAGGTCGGGATTCAGCGGCTGGGTGGGCTCCTCGTAGTAGAAGCAGTTGAGCTTCTGCAGTTCGCGGCCCAGCTGCACCGAAGTGGTGGCGTCGGTCAGTGCGTGCAGCTCGATGATGATGTCTACATCCGGGCCCACCTCGCGCATGGCGGCCACACGGTCCACCGCCAGCTGCAGCTGGTCGCGCTGCAGGATGCCGCGGCTGCTGCGGCCCATCCACACGCCGTTGGCGTCGAAGCCCACCGGGTCCACTTTGATGCAGTCAAAGCCGTCGGCCATGGCCTTGCGCATCGCCTCGGCGTATTCCTCGGGCTTGGCCAGCGAGTGGCTCACCTTGCCCCAGTCGAACTGCAGCTGGCTGGCATAGGCGCGCAGCTTGCTGTTGGTCTTGCCGCCCAGCAGCTTATAAACCGGGGCGTTCAGCGCTTTGCCCTTGATGTCCCACAGGGCGATGTCGATGCCGGAGATGCCGGCCATGATGACGCCGCCGTTGCCCATGCCCCAGAAGGTCAGGCGGTGCAGGCGGTTCCAGATGTCCTCGTTGTTCATCGGGTCCAGGCCGATGATGCACTTGGCAAAGTCCGCGCCCATGCCGAAGCCCGCGCTCTGAGCGTTGCCGTAGGCCACGCCGATCTCGCCGTAGCCGCTGATGCCTTCATCGGTGTTGATGCGCACGAATACGGGATGCCAGGGCACGTTGCCCACGGCCACCTCCGCCGCAACGGACGGGGTTTTGAACGCCTTGATGATGTCTACGCTTGTGATCTTCATGGAAAAATTCCCTCCTTTTATGCAAACACGGTCAGGTTAAGAATGCAGATGGCGACCATGGCGACGACGCCCATCATCACCGAGGTCAGGGTGATCAGGCGGTAGCTCTGATTGAGCTTGAGGTTGCCCAGCTTGGTGACGCACCAGAAGTAGGAAGAGTTGGTGTGGCAGAAGGACAGGGACCCGGCGGCGGTGGCCAGGGTTGCGATGACGGGATGCAGCCCCAGCGCGGGGAGCATGGGGGCCAGAATGCCGCCCACAGTGGTCAGCGCCACGGTGGCGGAGCCCTGGGCCAGGTTGATGAGCGCGGCCATCAGGTACGGCACGAAGACCGCGGGCAGGCCCACCTGCAGCACCAGGTCGGTGAGGATGGAGCCGATGTCGGTGGCCTGCAGAACCGCGGCAAAGCCGCCGGCGGCGGCGGTGATGCACATGATCTCCGCAGCGCCTTCCAGGGATTTTGCCACCCAGCCGCTGGTGACGGTCTCGTTCAGCTTGGTGGGCAGCAAAAAGCAGATCAGGGTGCCGATCAGCAGCGCCACCCAGGGCGTGCCGATGAAGTCCAGCACCTGCTGGGCGATGTTGCCCTCGGCGTCGCCGAAGAAAGATTTCAGAATGATGATGAGGATGGGCAGCGCCACGGGGACGAAGGACATAAAGGTGGACGGGGCGTGCTCCACCACCTTTTCAAACTCCTGCTCCTGCTTGGCGTCCAGCTCGCTGACCGGCGCCACGTCGGGGAAGGCGCCCTTTACAAAGCGGGAGTTTGCCCAGATGGAGCAGACGATCACCACCGGAATGGAAACGATCAGGCCATAGAGCATAACTTCGCCGATCTCTGCGCCGTACAGGCCCGCCGCCGCAACAGGGCCGGGCGTGGGCGGCACAAAGGAGTGGGTGCACAGAAGGCCCGCCATCAGCGCCACCACCAGAGAGGCATAGGAGATCTTGCCCCGGCGGGAAAGGCCCTTGATGATGGGGTTCAGAATGACAAAGCCGGAATCGCAAAACACGGGGATGGAGACGAACGCACCGGTGGCCGCGGTGGCGTAGGTGGCGCGCTTGATGCCGATCAACTTGAGGATGGCGTCCGCGATCTTCTGCGCGCCGCCGGTGTATTCCAGGAAGGAGCCCACCACAACGCCGCAGGCGATGACTACGCCGATGCTGGTCATCGTGTTGCCGAAGCCTCCTACGATCAGCCCCGGCAGCTCGGTGGCGGGGATCCCGGCGCACAGGCCGAAGAACACCGCCATCAGCAGCAGCGTCAGAAAGGCGTGGATCTTGAGCTTTGAGATCATAACGATCAGCATCACGATCGTTATGACGAACCAGAACAATAGCATGACGAAACCTCCTTTTTTGCACGATTTCACGGGTGATTGAGCGAATGGTCGACCAATTCATCAGGTTACTTGTTCGCCTGATTTACGATCATATTATCCAACGAACGAAAATATTCGTCAATATGTTTTTGACATTTCAGCCAATTTTCGGCCAATGGCAATACACAAGCCGAAAAAGTTTATGCAATATGAACGGTATTTGTTATAATAAAAAATAGGGCGCAGCCCCGGCCCTGCGGCGGTTTACGCCGCATCGGGTCAAAACATCGCCGTGCGAAGCGCGGCGGACGGAGGATGGAACCGGATGCCGCAGATCAAAAAAGTGGAAAAAGTGACCGCCGGCGAGCAGGTGTATGAAAACCTGCGGGAAAACATTGTTGCCGGACACTGGAAGGCAGGGGAAAAACTGCCGCCGGAGACGGAATTGGCCTCGCTGTATGGGGTGAACCGGTTGACGGTGCGCATGGCGCTGCAGCGTCTTAATGCTCTCGGCCTGGTGGAGACCCGGGTGGGCGACGGGACTTATGTGAAAGAGTTTGAATTTTCCGACTTCATCAACGCTGTGCAGGACCTTTACAGCGAGCCTCGGCTGATGGAGAACATCTGTGAATTCCGCAAGCTCATCGAGGTGGAGTGCGCCCGGCTGGCCATCCATCGGGCGACGCCGGAGGAATTTGAAGAACTGGACCGCATATGCACCGCCTATGAGGCGCTGAAGATCCGGACCACCCATCCGGTGGACGAGGAAAAGCTGCGAGAGATGACCCGCCACGACATCGCCTTCCACGAGCAGATCTGGCTGATGAGCCACAATACGCTGTACAGCTACTGCTTCGCCATGGCCAAACGCACACTGGAGGAATATGTTTTCCTCACCCTCAAACGGCGCGTCACCGGCTGGGCAGAGAAGGGCGTGACCGTGATGGAGGGCGATTTCCGTCACCGGGCCATCCTGGAGGCCATGCGCCGCCAGGACTTTGCCGAGTGCAAAGTCCTCTATGACGATATGATCGACTTCAACGTAGAGCTGTAAGCTCCGCCAAAGCAGCAAAAAGCCGGGGATGATTTTCATCCCCGGCTTTTATGGTGGGCGGTAAGGAACTCGAATCCCTGACCCTCTGCACGTCAAGCAGATGCTCTACCAGCTGAGCTAACCGCCCATGTCATATGACAGCTTCGTTATTATAGCAGACGGGCGCGGGTTTTGCAAGCCCTTTTTTCAAAAAGGCCTCTGTTTCTTTGCCGGACAAGGGCCGAAAGCGCAAGCAAAACTGCGGATTTTGTTCATTTGGCCGAACATTCAAAATTTATTTGTATATTCTTGACAAAGGGCGGGCCGTGCCGTACTATAAATAGCGTGCTTTTTACCGTGCATTATAGAAGTAATAGATAAGGCCGCGCCCCCGAACGCGGCCATCGGGAAGAAAGGAAGGGGTATGCAAATGGAACGTACAGATCTGCGCAACATTGCCATCATCGCCCACGTCGACCACGGCAAGACCACCC
>DWXV01000079.1 GCA_019119025.1 Candidatus Allofournierella excrementigallinarum | reverse complement strand
ATGGCGCCGCCCACGGCGGAGCCGTGGCCGTCCATGTACTTGGTGGTGGAGTGGGTCACGATGTCCGCGCCCCACTCGAAGGGCCGGCAGTTCACCGGGGTGGCGAAGGTGTTGTCGATGATAAGGGGCACGCCGTGGGCGTGGGCCGCTTTGGCGAACTTCTCGATGTCCAGCACGGTCAGGGCGGGGTTGGCGATGGTCTCGCCGAACACGGCCTTGGTGTTGGGGCGGAAGGCGGCGTTCAATTCCTCCTCGGTGCAGTCCGGGTCCACAAAGGTGAACTCGATGCCCATCCGTTTCATGGTCACGGCGAAGAGGTTGTAGGTGCCGCCGTAGATGGTGCTGCTGCTCACCACATGGTCGCCGCAGCTTGCGATGTTGAACACCGAATAAAAGCTGGCGGCCTGGCCGGAGCTGGTGAGCATGGCGGCGGTGCCGCCCTCCAGCTGGCAGATCTTGGCGGCCACCGTGTCGCAGGTGGGGTTTTGCAGCCGGCTGTAGAAGTAGCCGCTGGCCTCCAGGTCGAACAGTTTGCCCATGTCCTCGCTGGTGGCGTATTTAAAAGTAGTGCTCTGGATGATGGGCACCTGGCGGGGTTCGCCGTTGCCCGGCGTGTAGCCGCCCTGTACGCAGATGCTGTTGAGATGCAGATCCATTTTGAAAAACCCTCCCCATATAGCTTCCGCCCGGCGGGCGGCAAAAGAACACATTACTTTTCTATTCTAACGTATCCGTGCCGGCGTTGCAAGGCGCGCTTTCAGTCCAGCGTCTTGCCCATCAGGCCCACCAGCGGGCGCAGCTTGTCCATCAGAGCGGCAAACCGGGCCGGGGTCAGGCTCTGGGCTCCGTCGCACAGCGCCCGCGCAGGGTCGTTGTGCACCTCCACCATCAGGCCGTCCGCCCCGGCGGCCACCGCCGCCGCGGCCAGCGGCTGGACCATCCAGGCGATGCCCGCCGCGTGGCTGGGGTCGACGACCACCGGCAGGTGGGTCATCTTTTTCAGCATGGGCACGGCGCTGATGTCCAGCGTGTTGCGCATGCTGGGCTCAAAGGTGCGGATGCCCCGCTCGCACAAAATCACCTGGTCGTTGCCCTCGGCCATGATGTATTCGGCGCTCATCACCAGCTCCTCCAGCGTGGCGGAAAGGCCGCGCTTCAAAAGCACCGGCCGCCCGCTGCGGCCCACCGCCTTGAGCAGCTCGAAGTTCTGCATGTTCCGCGCCCCCACCTGGATGAGGTCCACGTCGGCGAAAAGAGGCAGGTGCTCGGTGTTCATGATCTCGGTCACGATGGGCATGCCGGTTTTGCTGCGGGCGTGGCGCAGCAGCTCCAGCCCCTCCGCCCGCATGCCCTGGAAGGAGTAGGGCGAGGTGCGGGGCTTGAAGGCGCCGCCCCGCAAAAGCTTCGCCCCGGCGGCCTGCACCGCGGCGGCCACCGCCTCGATCTGGCTTTCGCCCTCCACGCTGCAGGGCCCCGCGATGACCGCGAAGTGCCCGCCGCCCACCGGGACGCCGCTCACGTTTACCACCGTGTCTTCCGGGTGGAACTTGCGGTTGGCCTTCTTGTAGGGTTCGCTCACCCGCCGCACGTCCTCCACCACGGGGCTGGCCCGCAGCCAGCTCTCGGCGATGGACTTCGTGTCGCCCACAAGGCCCAGGATGTGGGTCTCGGCGCCCTGGCTCTCGTGGATGGAAAGGCCCCGGCCCTCCAGTTCTCTGCACAGGTCCTTCACGGCCTGCGGGTCGGCGTGCTGCTTCAGAATGATGATCATATCGGTTTTCCCCCTCGTCTCAAAATAAAAACCGGGAAGCCTGCTGCCGCAGGCTTCCCGGTGGTTTTGTGTGCCGAAACGCGTTTTCCCGCGCCCCTTACACTCCCGCCTGACCGCAGCAAACAGAGCCTTTCCCCATCATGAAGGAAAAGCCGTAATAATACATGCCGGCGGTGAACAGAGTGGTCATGGCGCACCTCGCGCGTTCAAAAAGATTTGTGCAAAGCATAGCACGCGGAAAACGCTTTGTCAAGGGAAAGTGTTCCCCTCTTGCACGGCGTGCTACAATAAAAGAAAAAATGCCCGGCCCGATGGCCGCGGCGGAAAAAAGGGGAAGGAAACGATGGCGCAGCCCAAGACCAACGCCATGCGCATGCTGGACAAGGCGAAGGTGAACTATACATTCCACGAGTATGACCATTCCGACGGGGCCATCGACGGGGTGGCCGTGGCGGCAAAGCTGGGGCAGGACCCGGCGCGGGTGTTCAAGACCCTGGTGACCCAGGGGGCCAGCCGGGCCTTTTATGTGTTCGTCATCCCGGTGGCCCAGGAGCTGGACCTGAAAGCCGCCGCCCGGGCGGTGGGGGAAAAGAGCGTGGCCATGCTCCATGTGGCGGACCTGCTCAAAACCACCGGCTATGTGCGGGGCGGGTGCAGCCCCGTGGGCATGAAAAAGGCCTTTGCCACCACGGTGGACGAGAGCGCGGCGGACAAGGAGACCATCATGGTCAGCGCCGGGCGCATCGGGGCTCAGGTGGAGCTTGCCCCCGCCGACCTGCTGGCGGTCACCGGTGCGAAATACGCCGCCATCACCGCCGGGAAAGTATGACTACCAGGCGTTTTGATTGGTAATCGTGCCAAAAAAGCGCGGGGAAAACAATGCGCCCGGAGCAAATGTTCTGAAAATAGTTTGCAAGGTGCGAAACAGGTTGCATTTTGCCGCCGCACCCTTTAAACTGAAAGGGTAGAAAGCACGCCCGCGCGCCGCGCCCAGCGGCGGTGGGCAAGATTTTTTTGCAGGAGGTGCGCGGCATGGGGCGTTGTTTGTTTGGGCGGCCCGGTTCCCATGGCGGGGCGAAGTGCCGCGCGCGCAAACAGCGGGGGAAGAGCACCCCTTTATCGAAGTGACACAAAGGCCGTGGTGTAAGTGTGCACCACGCCTTTTCTTTTTGCAAAACAGGGAGGTCGAACAAAGGTGACACAGACAAAAAAAGTGGCCGTTTTGATGGGCAGCGACAGCGACTGGCCGGTGGTGAAAGCCGCCTGCGCCGAGCTTAAACGGCTGGGCATCCCCTTCGAAGCCCACATCCTCAGCGCCCACCGCACCCCCGCCGAGGCCGCGGAGTTCTCCAAAACCGCCCGGGACAGGGGCTTCGGCGTCATCCTCTGCGCGGCGGGCATGGCCGCCCATCTGGCGGGAGCCGTTGCCGCCAACACCACCCTGCCGGTGGTGGGCATCCCCATGAAGGGCGGCGCCGCCGACGGGCTGGACGCGTTGCTTGCCACCGTGCAGATGCCCAGCGGCATCCCCGTGGCCACCGTGGCGCTGAACGGCGCGAAGAACGCCGCCGTGCTGGCCGCCCAGATCCTGGCCGTCACCGACGGGCGCCTGGCCGCCCTTCTGGCCGCCGACCGCGAGGCCATGGCCGCCCAGATCGCCCAAAAGGAAGAAGCCCTGCAGGCCCAGCTGGCAGAGCTGTGATAAAAACGCACCACAGACTTTTACAAAAAAGGAGAGAATAACGATGAAGAAGATGGAGCAGCTGTATGAGGGCAAAGCCAAGAAAGTGTTCGCCACCGACGATGCGGACCTGGTCATCGTGGATTATAAGGACGACGCCACCGCCGGCGACGGCGCCAAGAAGGGCACCATCCGGGGCAAGGGCGTTGTGAACAACCGCCTGTCCAACAACCTGATGAAGATGCTGGAGGAAAAGGGCGTGCCCACCCACTTCGTGGAGGAGCTGAGCGACCGCGAGACCCTGGTGAAGAAGGTCCAGATCGTGCCTTTGGAGGTCATCGTGCGCAACGTGGCCGCCGGCAGCTTCACCAAACGCCTGGGCGTGCCCGAGGGCACCGTGCTCAAGTGCCCCACCCTGGAGTTCAGCTACAAGAACGACGATCTGCACGACCCCCTCATCAACCACTACCATGCCCTGGCCCTGGGCCTTGCCACCCAGGCCGAGATCGACCAGATCAGCGAGTATGCCTTCAAGGTGAACAGCATCCTCAGCGAGTACCTGCTGGGCTTTGGCATCCGCCTCATCGACTTCAAGCTGGAGTTCGGCCGCCTGGCCGACGGCCGGATCGTGCTGGCCGACGAGATCAGCCCCGACACCTGCCGCTTCTGGGACGCCGCCACCGGCGCCCACCTGGACAAGGACCTGTTCCGCCGCGATTTGGGCGGCGAGGAAGAGGCCTACCAGGAGGTCATGGCCCGCCTTCTGGGCTGAGACGTCCGCGGCCGGCGGGGCCGGCCATCGCAACCACAAGCACAGAAAGGGAAACTATGGAACGATTTGACGCAAAACTGCACGAGGAATGCGGCGTGTTCGGCATCTACCGCCGCCACGAGGAGCAGGACGTGGTGGCCGCCGCCTACTACGGCCTCTACGCCTTGCAGCACCGCGGCCAGGAGAGCTGCGGCATGGCGGTGAACGACGGGGGTGTGATCTACAAGCGCCGGGAGCTGGGCCTGGTGAACGAGGTGTTCACCAAGCAGGTTCTGGACAGCATGCCCCGGGGCCAGATGTGCATCGGCCACTGCCGCTACGCCACCACCGGCACCCCCCTGCGGGCCAACGCCCAGCCCTTCGTCATCCGCCATGTGAAGGGCCCCCTGGCCCTGGCCCACAACGGCAACCTGACCAATTCCTACGAGCTGCGGCGGGCCATCGAGCTGGAGGGCGGCATCTTCCACTCCACCAGCGACACCGAGGTCATCGCCTACACCATCACCCGCCAGCGCCTTGCAAGCCGCAGCATCGAGGAAGCGGTGGAAAAGACCATGCCCATGCTGAAAGGCGCCTACAGCCTGGTCATCATGAGCCCCCGCAAGCTCATCGCCGCCCGCGACCCCCACGGCTTTCGGCCCCTGTGCATCGGCAAGCTGCACGGCAGCGACGTCATCGCCAGCGAGAGCTGCGCCATCGCCGCCGCCGGCGGCGAGTTCGTGCGGGATGTGGAGCCCGGCGAGATCGTCGTTTTTGACGAGAACGGCATGCGCTCCATCCGCACCCACTGCGGGGGGCCCGGCAGCCTGTGCGTCTTTGAGTTTGTCTACATCGCCCGGCCCGACTCGGTGGTGGACGGCGCTTCCGTCCACCGGGCCCGCCGCCGCGCCGGCGCCATGCTGGCGCTGGAGCACCCCATCCAGGCGGATGTGGTCATCGGCGTGCCCGACTCCGGGCTGGACGCGGCCCTCGGCTATTCCCAGCAGAGCGGCATCCCCTACGGCATCGGCTTTTTGAAGAACAAATACATCGGCCGCACCTTCATCCAGCCCGACCAGAAGCTGCGGGAGAACACCGTGCGCATCAAGCTGAACCCCATCGCCGACACGGTGCGGGGCAAGCGGGTGGTGCTGGTGGACGATTCCATCGTCCGGGGCACCACCAGCCGCCAGATCGTGCAGCTGCTGCGGGAGGCGGGGGCCACCCAGGTGCACTTCCTCTCCAGCGCGCCGGAGTTCCTCTATCCCTGCTATTTCGGCGTGGATGTGGACAGCCGCGAGAACCTCATCGCCGCCAACCACACGCTGGAGGAGATGCGGGACATCCTGGGCGTGGACAGCCTGGGCTTTTTGAGCGTGGAGGGCGTGAAGAACATCGCCGAGGGCTGCGGCCTGGGGCTGTGCACCGGCTGCTTCACCGGCCACTACCCCGCCGAGACCCCCGCCGTGACCGAAAAGAGCAAATTCGAGAGCAAGATCCCCGAAGCCACTGAATGAACGCAAAGGAGCGCGCCATGGAAAAGAGTTATTCCGCCAGCTACGCCGCCGCCGGGGTGGACATCACCGCCGGCTACAGGGCGGTGGAACTGATGAAACAGCACGTCGGGCGCACCATGACCTCCGGCTGCATCGGGGGCCTGGGCGGTTTCGGCGGCCTGTTTGAACTGGACTGCACCGACATGCCCCATCCCGTGCTGGTCTCGGGCACCGACGGCGTGGGCACCAAGCTGAAACTGGCCTTTTTGATGGACAGGCACGACACCGTGGGCATCGACTGCGTGGCCATGTGCGTCAACGACGTCATCTGCGCCGGCGCCAAACCCCTCATCTTTTTGGACTACATCGCCTGCGGCAAGAACGTGCCGGAAAAGATCGCCCAGTTGGTGGAGGGCGTTGCCGAGGGCTGCGTGCAGGCCGGCTGCGCTCTGGTGGGCGGCGAGACCGCCGAGATGCCAGGCTTTTACCCCGAGGACGAATACGACCTGGCGGGCTTTACCGTGGGCGCTGTGGACAAGGCAAAGCTGCTGGACAACAGCACCATGGCTCCCGGCGACGTCATCATCGCCCTGCCCTCCTCGGGCGTGCATTCCAACGGCTTTTCGCTGGTGCGCCGGGTCTTCGATCTGGAACACCACCCCGAGGTGCTGAAGGAATATCACGCCGACCTGGGCTGCACGCTGGGCGAGGCCCTGCTGGCCCCCACCAAAATTTACGTCAAGCCCGTGCTGGCGGTGATGGACGAGGTCACCGTCAAAGGCGTGAGCCACATCACCGGCGGCGGCTTTTATGAGAACATCCCCCGGTGCCTCAAAACGGGGTGCGCCGCCCGCATCGCCAAGAGCGACGTGCGCACTCCCGCCCTCTTTAAACACATCCAGGCCGCCGGCAATATTCCCGAGCGGGACATGTTCAACACCTTCAACATGGGCGTGGGCATGATCCTGGTGGTGGCCAAAGAGGACGCCGCCCGCGCCGTCGAGATCCTCGAAAAGAACGGCGAGGCCGCCTGGGTGCTGGGCGAGATCGCCGCCGGCAGCGGGGTGGAGCTATGCTGAAGGTAGCGGTGCTGGTATCCGGCGGAGGCACCAACCTCCAGGCTTTGCTGGACAGCGAGGCCCGGGGCGAGAACCCCCACGGCAAAATCAGCCTTGTGGTGGCCTCGAAGCCCGGCGTCTATGCCCTCCAGCGGGCGAAAAACGCCGGCGTGCCCGGCGTGGTGGTGCGCCGGAAAGACTACGCCTCCGCCGAGGAATTCGACAAAGCCCTGCTGGGTGTTTTGAAGGAAAACGGCATCGACGTGGTGGTGCTGGCGGGCTTTCTCTCCATTCTGGGGCCCAGCGTCATCGCCGCCTACCCCGAGCGCATTTTGAACGTGCACCCCAGCCTCATCCCCAGCTTCTGCGGCGAGGGGATGTACGGGCTGAAAGTACATGAAGCGGCCCTGGCCAAGGGCGTCAAGGTCACCGGGGCCACCGTCCACTTTGTGAACGAGGTGTGCGACGGCGGGCGCATCATCGCCCAGAAGGCGGTGGAGGTGGCCGAGGGCGACACCCCCGAGACGCTGCAGCGGCGGGTGATGGAGCAGGCCGAATGGCAGCTGCTGCCCGCGGCGCTGGCCAGGGTGTGCGCAGAGTACGACAAAGGCTGAACCGAACACAAAGGGAGAATGAGGAAATGGAACTGCTGAATCTGTACGAACAGCTGAAAACCAACGCCTACCCCGGCCGGGGCATCGTGCTGGGCCTCGCCCCCAGCGGCAAAAAGGCGCTCATCGCCTACTTCATCATGGGCCGCAGCGCCAACAGCCGCAACCGGGTGTTCGACCCGGCGCCGGAAATTGGCGGCATCCGCACCCTGGCGGCGGACCCGGCAAAGCTGGAAGACCCCAGCCTCATCATCTATAACCCCGTGCGCACGGTGGGAGAGAACATCCACATCGTGACCAACGGCGACCAGACCGACACGGTGCATGACTTCATGGCGAAAGGCGGCAGCTTCGAGGCCGCCCTGCGCACCCGCACCTTTGAGCCCGACGGCCCCAACTGGACCCCCCGCATCAGCGGCGTGGTGGAGCTGGCCGCAGGGGCCTGCAGCTACAAGCTCTCCATCCTGAAAAGCGCCGACGGCAACGGCGAAAGCTGCCGGCGGTGCTTCTTCGAGTATCCCCAGCCGGTGGCCGGGGAGGGGCACTTCCTCCACACCTACCGCTGCGACGGCAGCCCCCTCCCCAGTTTCGAGGGCGAGCCGGAGCGGGTGGCCCTGCCGGAGGAGCCGGAGGAGCTGGCGGTAAGGATGTGGGAGGCGCTGAACGAAGACAACAAGGTCAGCCTTTTCGTGCGCGCCGTCGACCTTGCCACCGGCGAGACCGAGGACGTTATCATCAACAAGTACGACGCAGTTTGCGAAGAATAAAGGGGGAAACGAAGGATGAAGGAACTGGAACTGAAATACGGTTGCAACCCCAACCAGAAACCCGCCCGCATCTATATGGAGCAGGGCGAGCTGCCGGTCACCGTCTTGAACGGTAAGCCCGGCTACATCAACTTTCTGGATGCGCTGAACTCCTGGCAGCTGGTGAAGGAGCTGAAAGAGGCCACCGGCCTGCCTGCCGCCGCCTCCTTCAAGCACGTCTCCCCGGCGGGGGCGGCCCTGGGCCTGCCTCTGGACGACACCCTCAAAAAGATGTATTTCTGCGAGGGGCTGGAGCTCAGCCCCCTGGCCTGCGCCTACGCCCGGGCCCGCGGGGCCGACCGCATGAGCAGTTTCGGCGACTGGATCGCCCTTTCCGACGAGTGCGACGAGCCCACCGCGAAGGTCATCCAGCACGAGGTGTCCGACGGCATCATCGCCCCCGGCTACACCCCCGCCGCGCTGGAGATCTTGAAGTCCAAACGCAAGGGCAACTACAACATCGTGCAGATCGACGCTTCCTATGCGCCCGCCGCCATCGAGCGCAAGCAGGTGTTCGGCATCACCTTCGAGCAGGGCCGCAACGATTTGCGCATCGGCGAGGACATGCTGGAAAACCTGGTCACCGAGAACAAGGCCCTGACACCTGAGCAGAAGCGGGACCTGGTGCTCTGCCTCATCACCCTCAAATACACCCAGTCCAACTCCGTGTGCTACGCCCAGGGCGGCCAGGTCATCGGCGTGGGCGCGGGCCAGCAGAGCCGCATCCACTGCACCCGCCTTGCCGGCAACAAGGCGGACATCTGGCAGCTGCGCCACCACCCCAAGGTGCTGGCCCTGCCCTTCCGGGAGGACGTCTCCCGCCCCAACCGGGACAAC
This sequence comes from Candidatus Allofournierella excrementigallinarum, assembly GCA_019119025.1. Taxonomy (GTDB): domain Bacteria; phylum Bacillota; class Clostridia; order Oscillospirales; family Ruminococcaceae; genus Allofournierella_A; species Allofournierella_A excrementigallinarum. The sequence goes on along the minus strand of DWXV01000079.1, from coordinate 1,092 downwards.
GCCATCGACGTTTACATCTCCGACGAGTATGAGGATGTGATCGGCGAGGAGGTGTGGGCCGAGACCTTCACCACCCGCCCCGAGCCCCTCACCGCCGCCGAGAAAAAGGAATGGCTGGCGAAAGTCACCGGCGTGTGCCTTGGCAGCGACGCCTTCTTCCCCTTCGGCGACAACATCGAGCGGGCCCGCCGCAGCGGCGTTGTGGCCATCGTGGAGCCCGGCGGTTCCATCCGTGATGCGCAGGTCATCGACACCTGCAACAAATACGGCATCGCCATGGCCTTCTGCGGCCTGCGGCTGTTCCATCATTAAAGGCGGCGCTGGCTGCAGGCGCATCACCCGGCGCGACGGTTTTTGCCGCGCCGGGCGTCTGTGCGTTCGGGAACAAACGAAAGGGGGAGACCTACCCATGAAACTTCTGGTAGTGGGCGGCGGCGGCCGGGAACACGCCATTGTGAAAAAACTGAAAGAGAGCGAGCTCTGTTCTGAGATCCTCTGCGCGCCGGGCAACGGGGGCATCGCCGCCGACGCCCGCTGCGTGCCGGTGGCCGCCACCGACATCGACGGCCAGGTGGAACTGGCAAAGGCGGAACAGGTGGACTATGTGGTGGTGGCCCCCGACGACCCGCTGGCCCTGGGCCTCGTAGACAGGCTGGCCGAGGCGGGCATCCCCGCCTTTGGCCCCAGCGCCGCCGCGGCCCGCATCGAGGCCAGCAAGGTGTTCAGCAAGAACCTGATGAAGAAATACGGCATCCCCACCGCCGAGTACGAGGTGTTCGACGAGCCGGCAAAAGCCCTCGATCACATCCGCGCCAAAGGCAGATACCCGGTGGTCGTCAAGGCGGACGGCCTGGCCCTGGGCAAGGGCGTGCTCATCTGCGAAAGCGAAGAGGCGGCAAAAAAAGCCCTCCACGAGATGATGGAGGAAAAGGTGTTCGGCGCTTCCGGCAGCCGGGTGGTGGTGGAGGAATTCCTCACCGGCCCCGAGGTCAGCGTGCTGGCCTTCGCCGACGGAAAGACCCTCAAGCCCATGGTGTCCAGCATGGACCACAAGCGCGCGCTGGACGGCGACAAGGGCCTGAACACCGGCGG